>DATGPR010000220.1:0-6690 GCA_035304725.1 Arenimonas sp. | reverse complement strand
GCCCCATGAGCCGGAACAGCAACGACGCGATCCCCTCCCCCGACCCGCGCATCGCCAACGTCCTCGGACACTGGCTGGCCCTTGGCGCCCTCGCCCTGCTGATGCTGCCGCCGGCCCGCGGCGAACTGCCCTGGCTGGGCAGCGGACCGTACTGGCTGCTGCTGGCCCCGGCCATCGCCCTGGCCGTGCTTTACCGCGGAGCACTGGCGGCGGCGTGGCGTGCGTACCTCGTCCGCGACACGCCACGCCGCCGCCGGCGCAACCGCGGCGGCCAGGCCAGGCGCCGCTTTCAGAGGCCGGCTGCGTCCAGCGCCTTCTCGGCCGCGTCGCGGCCTCGCTCGAGCAGCTCCCGCGCCCGCCAGAACTCGTAGAAGGTCGCCGCGTCGCGCGGCAGCCGGATCAGCAGGTCCGGCGGATCCTGGGCCAGGTGCAGGCGGGCGATGTGCGACTGCATCGTGTCCAGCGCCCGCGACATCAGGTCCATCACGCCTCGGTCCTTGCCCGTGGCCCTGGCGGGGCCGGCCTTGGCCAGGCTTTCCCAGATCGAAGCCATGCGCTCGCGCAGCGAGGCCGGGCCGTGCTGGCCATTGCCCGGTTCGACACCCTCGCCATTGCCCGGCCCCGCGTCCACTTCCTCGTGGCGTGGCTCCAGGCCGCGGTCCATGCGCTCAGGCTGGCCGCTGACGTCGACGGCGATCACCAGGTCGGCCTGCATCTGCCGGGTCGCCGCCACCGGCACCGGCGCCAGCAGGCCGCCGTCCACCAGTTCGCGGCCGTCCAGGTGCTTGGGCGTGAACACCATCGGGATGGCGATGGAGGCGCGGATGGCGTCGAACAGCTTGCCCTTCGTCAACCAGATCTCGCGCTGGCTGCCGAGGTCGGTGGCAACGGCGATGAAGGGGATGGGCAGTTCCTCGATCAGGTGCTCGCCGACCAGGGTGCGCATGGCGGCGATCACCTTGTCGCCGCGGATCAGTCCCGGGTAGCCGAAGGCGAAGTCGAGCAGGCGCAGCACGTCGCTGCGCTCGAGGGTGCAGACCCAGTCGCGATAGGCGTCCAGGCGGCCGGCGGCGTGGATGCCGCCGATCAGCGCGCCCATGGAGGCGCCGGCCACGCCGGAGATCTCGTAGCCCCGGGCCTGCAGGGCCTCGATCACGCCCATGTGGGCCAGGCCGCGGGCGCCGCCGGCGCCCAGTACCAGTGCGACGCGCTTTCCCCGGTGCCGCTCAGCGCTCATAGGCGGACAGGGCCAGCTGCAGCAGGGTGCGGGCCTGTTCGCGCAGGGCCGGCGGTGCCACCACCTCGGCGTCGGCGCCGTAGCGCAGCACGTCCATCAGCAGTTCCTTGGACTGGCTGTAGGGCACCTTCAGTTCGTAGCGGCCGTCGGGCAGGAAGCGGCCCTCCTGCTTGCTGTGCCAGTGCTCGTCAGCCACCCAGCGCGCCGCCTTGGCCGAGAAGACGATGGTGGCCACGGCCTTGGGCGTGCCGGAAAAGATGCCGTAGCTGGAGGCCAGGTGCTGGTTGAGCTCCTCGTCGGGCAGGTCGCGGGCGGCTTCCTCGAGCATGCGGGCACCGGAAATGCGGTCGACGGAGAAGCTGCGCAGGCCCTCGCGCTCGTGGTCCCAGGCATCCAGGTACCAGTTGTCGCGGTAGTGGGTCAGGCGCTGCGGCGAGACCTTGCGGTGGGTGCGCTCGTTGGTGGAACGCGCGAGGTAGTCGAACTCGACCTGGCGCCGGTCCAGCACCGCGCTGGCGACCGTGCGGAAGGCGGCCTCGTCGCGGCGGCGCACGCCGCTGGCGATCACCCGCACCCGCTCCACCGGCCAGCGCTTGCCGCCGGCCTGCTGCGCCAGCAGGCTCTCGATGCGGCCGCGCAGCGGCGCCAGGGCGGTGGAGAGGACGCCGTCGCCGGTGCGCACCAGCAGCTGGTGGGCCGCCAGCAGGGCGTGCAGCTCGTCGGAGTTCAGCCACAGGCCGGGCAGCTCGAAGCGGTCGGCCTCCTTCTCGTCGTAGCGGATGCGGCCCTCGCCGACACTCTCCACCGGCGCGGCCAGGGCGTCGCGCAGGAAGGCGATGTCGCGGTACAGCGTGGCCCGCGAACAGCCCAGGTCCTGCATCAGGCTCTGGATGGACACCCCGTAGCGCGAGGACTTCAGGGTACGGTGCAGTGCAAGGATGCGCTCGTAGCGGTCCATGGGCGGGCAGGGGGCTGGGGACAGGGGCATGTAGAATGGCACCGCCCTTCCCGCCTTTCAAAGGCGAGCGTTTTCATCCGGGGGCTTTCCAAACGCCGTGGAGGAACTGCCATGCGCCTGCGACTGACTGCCAGCCTGCTGCTGGGCCTGCTGCTGGCCCTGCTTGCCCTGCCCGCCCTGGCCGCCGAGCCCCGGGAGGAACTGAAGGCCGCCTGGGCCAAATTCATCGGACTGGAGAGCTTCCGGGCCGAGGTCCGCGGCAAGGGCGGCGCCGTGCCGACCGCCCGGATGAGCTTCCGCGCGCCTGACCGGTTCCGCATCGAGATCGAGAACGCGCCCGGCATGATCATCATCGGCAACACCGCCTACATGAACATGGGCGCCGGCTGGATGAACGTGCCGGTGCCGGTGTCCGAACTGACCGGCAAGTACCGCGACGAGTCGGTGCTGGCCAAGGCCGACCAGATGCAGGTCGAGGCCCTGGGCGAGGACACGCTGGACGGCGAGCCGGTGCGCAAGTACCGCTACACCACCCCCGAGAGCCCGGACACCCGGCAGGTGGCCTGGATCTCGCAGGAAAGCGGCTACGTGCTGCAGATCGAGGTGGACGCGAAGGACGGCGAGGACGTGCTGATCCGCTACCGCGACTTCAACGATCCCGGCATCCGCATCGAAGCCCCGCGCTGAACGGAGCCTCCGGCGCCATGAAGCAGCCCGTGCTGGACCTGCAGCGTCCTGTCGGCGACGAGGTTCGCCGCACCACCTGCTACATGTGCGCCTGCCGCTGCGGCATCAACGTGCACCTGCGCGACGGCCGGGTGCGCTACATCGAGGGCAACCCGGACCATCCGGTCAACCGCGGCGTGCTCTGCGCCAAGGGCTCGGCCGGCATCATGCAGCACTACTCGCCGGCGCGGCTGCGCAAGCCGATGAAGCGGGTGGGCGAGCGCGGCGAGAACCGCTTCGAGGAGATTTCCTGGGACGAGGCCCTGGACATCGCCACCGCCTGGCTGCGCGAGGCGCGGCAGAAGGATCCCGACCGCCTGGCCTTCTTTACCGGCCGCGACCAGAGCCAGGCGCTGACCGGCTGGTGGGCGCAGCAGTACGGCACCATCAACTACGCGGCCCACGGCGGTTTCTGCTCGGTGAACATGGCCGCCGGCGGCCTGTACACCCTGGGCGGCAGCTTCTGGGAGTTCGGCGAGCCGGACTGGGAGCATGCGAAGTACCTGATGCTCTGGGGCGTGGCCGAGGACCACGATTCCAACCCGATCAAGCTGGGCCTGGGCCGGCTGAAGGCGCGCGGCGCCAAGATCGTCGCGATCAATCCGGTGCGCACCGGCTATGGCGCCGTCGCCGACGAATGGATCGGCATCCGCCCGGGCACCGACGGCCTGCTGGTGTTCGCCCTGATCCACGAGCTGCTCAGGGCCGACCGCGTCGACCTCGATTACCTGGTGCGCTACACCAATGCGCACTGGCTGGTGCTGGACAACCCGGGCGGCGCCGACGACGGCCTGTTCGCCCGCGACGGCGACGGCCGGCCGCTGTGCTGGAGCGGGGGCGCGCCCGTGCCGGCGGAAGCCACCGGCATCCATCCGGCCATCGTCGGCGACTGCACCCTGCCTGACGGCCGCCGCGCCCGCCCGGTCTTCCACCTGGTGGCCGAGCGCTACCTCGACCCGGCGTACGCACCCGAGGCCGTGGCCGAACGCTGCGGCGTGCCGGCCGCGACCATCCGCCGCCTGGCCCGGGAGATCGCCGCGGCCGCCTTCGACGAACCGGTGGTGATCGAGCAGGCCTGGACCGACGCGCATGGCGTCGAGCATCCGCGCATGATCGGCCGGCCGATCGCCTTCCACGCCATGCGCGGCATCAGCGCGCACAGCAACGGCTTCCACACCTGTCGTGCCCTGCACCTGCTGCAGCTGCTGCTGGGCGCGGTGGACACGCCAGGCAGTTTCCGTTTCCAGCCGCCCTACCCGCGGCCGGTGCCGCCGGCCAACCGGCCGGGCAAGGCGCGCAAGGCCGACGGCACGCTCGATGCCGCGCCGCTGGGTTTCATCCACGGCCCGGAAGACCTGCTGGTGGACGACCAGGGCCGGCCGCGCCGCATCGACCACGCCTACAGCTGGCGCTATCCGCTGGCCGTGCACGGCATGATGCACACGCTGATCCGCAATGCCTGGGCCGGTGATCCCGCACCGGTGGACGTGCTGTTCCTGTTCATGGCCAACATGGCCTGGAACTCGTCCATGAACACCGGGGAGACGATCCGCTGGCTCACCGACAAGCGCGAGGACGGCAGCTACCGCATCCCGCGCATCATCTATTCGGACGCCTACGCCAGCGAGATGGTCGCCTACGCCGACCTGGTGCTGCCGGACACCACCTACCTGGAGCGCTTCGACGCCATCTCCCTGCTGGACCGGCCGATCTCCGATGCCGACGGCGCAGCCGACGCCATCCGCTGGCCGGTGCTGGACGCCGCGCAGCAGGCCGAGGGCCGCGACGTGCGCGGTTTCCAGTCGGTGCTGATCGAACTGGGCGCACGCCTGGGCCTGCCCGGCCTGGTGAAGGAGGACGGCAGCCCGCGCTACCGCGACTACGCCGACTACATCGTCCACCACGAGCGCGCACCCGGCATCGGCCTGCTGGCCGGCTGGCGCGGCGACGGCACCCGACACGGCAAGGGCCCGCCGAACCCGCAGCAGCTGGAGCGCTACCGCGAGAACGGCGGCTTCTGGCATGGCGAGGTGCCGGCGCGCGGCTGCTACTTCAAGATGGCCAATGCCGACTACCTGCGCTGGGCCCGCGACATGGGCTTCATCGGCAGCGACGCGCCGATCACCCTGCAGCTGTATTCGGAAACCCTGCAGAAGTTCCGCCTGGCCGCCCGCGGCCATGGCCCGGTGCAGCCACCGGCCAGCGAGCGGGCACGGGTGGAGCGCTACTTCGACCCGCTGCCCTTCTGGTACGAACCCTTCGAGGGCGAGCAGGCCGGCCACGCGCGATATCCGCTCAGCGCCATCACCCAGCGGCCGCCCTTCATGTATCACGCTTGGGGTTCGCAGAACGCCTGGCTGCGGCAGATCATGGCCAGCAACGCGCTGTACGTGCATCCCGACACCGCCGCCCGGCTCGGCCTGGAGGACGGCGGCTGGGCGGAAGTGGAATCGCACCACGGCCGCATCACCGTGCCGGTGAAGCTGGCCGGCAACGTGCAGCCGGATACCGTCTGGACCTGGAACGCGATCGGCAAGCGCCGCGGCGCCTGGAAGCTGTCGCCGGAGGCGCCGGAAGGCCGGCGTGGCTTCCTGCTCAACCACCTGATCTCCGATCGCCTGCCCGAGGGCGATGCCGCCAACGCCGACCCGGTCACCGGCCAGGCCGCCTGGTTCGACCTGCGGGTGGCGGTGCGTCGCGCCGAGGCGCCCGCCGGGGGCGCGCAGCCGCAGTTCCCGCCGCTGGGCCAAGGCCCGGCCGATGACCGTCCGCTGCGCTACGGCGCCGACTTCCGGAGGCGCTGATGGCGACCGAGGCCCTGCTCACCCTGGCAGTCCTGGCTGGCGCGATCTGGCTGTTCGTCACCGAGAAGCTGCCGGTGGACGTGGTCGCCATGCTGGTGCTGGCCAGCCTGCTGGTGCTGGGCCTGGTGACACCGCGCGAGGCGCTGAGCGGCTTCAGCTCCGAGGCGACGATCACGGTGGCGGCGATGTTCATCCTCAGCGCCGGCCTGGCGCATACCGGCGCCATCGCCGCCCTGGGCCGGCTGCTGGGCCGGGTGCGCCGGCCCTGGCTGTTCATGCTGCTGCTGCTGGGCGTGATCGGCCCGATCTCGGCCTTCGTCAACAACACCGCAGCGGTGGCGATGCTGCTGCCGCTGGTGCTGGCAGCGACCTCGACCAACGGCCAATCGCCCTCGCAGGTGCTGATCCCGATGTCCTACGCGGCGCAGATGGGTGGCGTCTGCACCCTGGTCGGTACCTCGACCAACCTGCTGGTGAACTCGCTGGCCAAGGACCTGGGCCATCCGGGATTCAGCCTGTTCGAGTTCACCGAACTGGGCGTGATCACCATGCTGGTGGGCTTCGCCTACATCATGCTGACCCGGCGCTGGCTGCTGCCGCACCACCCGCCGGCGCCGCTGACCGAGGCCTATGGCCTGGGCAAGTACATCACCGAGCTGCGGGTGATGCCCGGCTCGCCCATGGTCGGCCAGTCGGTGGTGGAGAGCAAGCTGGCGCAGAAGCATTCGGTCTACGTGCTGGAGCTTATCCGCGGCGACGAGAAGCACTGGTCGCCGCGGGCCGAGCGCCTGCGCGAGGGCGACGTGCTGCTGGTGCGCGGGGATTGGGAGAAGCTCAGCGCGCTCAAGGACAGCGCCAGGCTGGAGCTGGAACCGGAGTTCAAGCTGCAGGACGACCAGCTCGGCACCGGCGAGGGCGAGCAGGCCACGGTGCTGGTGGAGGCCATGGTGGCGCCGGGCTCGCGC
>DATGPR010000219.1:0-7166 GCA_035304725.1 Arenimonas sp. | reverse complement strand
CGCCAACGTCAACATCGGCACCTCCGGCGCCGAGATCGGCGGCGCCTTCGGCGGCGAGAAGGAAACCGGCGGTGGCCGCGAGTCGGGCTCGGATGCGTGGAAGGCCTACATGCGGCGCCAGACCAACACCATCAACTACTCGGACGCGCTGCCGCTGGCCCAGGGCATCAAGTTCGACCTCTGAGGGGAAGCGATGAATACGGCGGCACCCAGCACCAGCGGCCTGGCCGTCACCAGCCTGGTGACGGGCATCCTCGGCTGGCTGATGTTTCCGGTACTGGCCAGCCTGGTGGCGGTCATCACCGGGCACATGGCCCGCTCGGAGATCCGCCGCTCGGCCGGCAGCATCGATGGCGACGGCATTGCCCTGGCCGGGCTGATCCTGGGCTGGATCAACCTGGGCCTGGCGGCCGCCGTCATCCTGTTCGCCATCTTCGTGCTGGGCGGCATGGCCGCCCTGTTCGCCTTCCTTGGCCTGGCCGGATCCGCCTGAGGACAACCCCAGCATGTACGGACTGGCCCGTCCCTTCCTGTTCCACATGGACGCCGAGCGGGCCCACGGCCTGGCCCTCAGGAGCCTGGAAACGGCCTGGCGGCTCGGCCTGAACCCGCTGCTGGCCGCCCGGCCCAAGCCCCTGCTCACCCGGCTGCTGGGGCTGGAATTCCCCAACCCGGTCGGCTGCGCCGCCGGCCTGGACAAGGACGGCGCGCACGTGGACGCGCTGTTCGGCCTGGGCTTCGGCTTCGTCGAGGTCGGCACCACCACGCCGCGGCCGCAGGAAGGCAACCCGCGCCCGCGCATGTTCCGCCTGCCCGAGCACCAGGCGGTGATCAACCGCCTGGGCTTCAACAACCTGGGCGTCGATACCCTGGTGCGCAACGTCGAGAAGGCACGCCGGCGCACCGGCGTGCTCGGCATCAACATCGGCAAGAACCGCGACACGCCCAACGAGCGCGCGCACGAGGATTACCTGTATTGCCTGGAGCGGGTCTACCCGCTGGCCGACTACGTCACCGTCAACATCAGCTCGCCCAATACCGCCGGCCTGCGCGAACTGCAGGAGGAAAAGGCGCTGCGGCACCTGGTCGGCGTCCTGCGCGAAGCACAGGAATCGCTGGCGGCCAGACACGGCAAGCGGGTACCGATGCTGGTGAAGATCGCCCCGGACCTGAGCGACGACGACATCGACGCCTGCGGCCGGGTGCTCAGCGACCTGCAGGTGGATGGCGTGATCGCCACCAACACCACCGTGGACCGCATTTCCGTCGCCGGCCACCCGCTGGCCGACGAGCCCGGCGGCCTCTCCGGCGCGCCGCTGTACGGCAAGTCGACGGCGGTGCTGCGCCGCCTGCGTTCGCGCCTGGACGACAGCATCCCGATGATCGGCGTCGGCGGCATCCTCAAGGGCGCCGACGCCGCCGGCAAGATCGCTGCCGGCGCCCGCCTGGTGCAGTTCTACACCGGCCTGGTCTACCGCGGTCCCGAGCTGGTGGGCGAATGCGTGGACGCGATCCGGCGCCTGCGCGAAGGCGTGCCGGCATGAGCGGATACCAGCTGGCCGAGAACATCTCCCTGGCTGGCCGCAACACCTTCCGCGTTCCGGCCAGGGCCGCGATGATGGCTGACGTGCATCGCGCCGAGGTCCTGGACGAGCTGTTCGGCTTCGCCGCCCTTCGCGACGGCCCTGTGCTGGTGATCGGCGAAGGCAGCAACCTGCTGTTCGTCGACGACTTCCCCGGCGTCGCCATCTGCCTGGCCATGGCCGGCTGCCGCATCGTCCGCGACGACGGCGACAGCGCCGTGGTCCGCGCCGAGGCCGGCATGAACTGGAATGACCTGGTCGCCTGGACCCTGGGCCGCGGCCTCTGCGGCCTGGAGAACCTGGCGCTGATCCCCGGCACGGTCGGCGCCGCGCCGATCCAGAACATCGGCGCCTACGGCGTCGAGGTCGGCGAGTTCGTCGAGGCGGTCGAGGCCTTCTCGCGCGACACCGGCCAGGTCAAGCGCGTCGCCGCCGCCGACTGCGGCTTCGGCTACCGCGACAGCCTGTTCAAGCGCGAGGCCGACCGCTGGGTGGTGACGGCGCTGGAACTGCGCCTGCCGCGCAAGCGCGAGCTGCGCCTGGACTACGCCGGCGTCAAGGAAGAACTGGCAGCCATGGGCGTGACGGACCCGCGGGCCGTGCATGTCGCCGAAGCGATCAGCCGCCTGCGCACGCGCAAGCTGCCCAACCCGGCCCTGATCGGCAACGCCGGCAGCTTCTTCAAGAATCCGATCCTGCCCGAGGCCCAGGCCCTGGCCCTGGCGGAAGAACATCCCGGCCTGCCGCATTTCGCCGGTGGCGAAGGCCAGCGCAAGCTCTCGGCCGCCTGGCTGATCGAGGCCTGCGGCTGGAAGGGCCACCGCGACGGCGATGCCGGCGTTTCCGAACAGCACGCCCTGGTGCTGGTCAACCACGGCAAGGCCACCGGCCGGCAGCTGCTGGACCTGGCCCTGCGCATCGCCGACTCCGTCCGCCAGCGCTTCGGCGTCGAACTGGAACCGGAACCGCGCATCATCGGCGCGGCCTTCCGGCCTTGAACGCCGCCGGCCAGCTGCGCCGGGCCGTGCTGCTGATGGTGGCCAGCACGGTCGCCTTCGGCCTGATGGCAGTGTGCATCCGCCTGGCCTCCTCGCAGCTGCACCCGTTCGAGATCGCCTTCTTCCGCAACTTCTTCGGCCTGGTGTTCGTGCTGCCGCTGCTGTTCCGGCACGGACCGGGCATCCTGCGCACGAACAAGCTCTGGCTGTACATCACCCGCTGCCTGATCGGCATCGCCTCGATGCTGGCCGGCTTCTGGGCCATCGTGCACCTGCCGCTGGCGCAGGCGGTGGCGCTGTCCTATTCGACGCCGCTGTTCGTCACCATCGGCGCGGTGCTGGTACTGGGCGAGGTGGTGCGGGCGCGGCGCTGGACGGCGGTGGCGGTCGGCTTCATCGGCATGCTGCTGATCGTCCGGCCCGGCACCGACGCCTTCACCGCCGCCAGCCTGGTGGCGGTCGGCGCGGCGGTGGCCAGCGGCAGCGTGGCCATCAGCATCAAGTTCCTCTCGCGCACCGAGCACCCCGACACCATCGTGCTCTACACCACCCTGATCTGGGTGCCGATGTCGCTGCTGCCGGCGCTGGCGGTGTGGGAAACGCCCGCGGGCATCACCTGGCTGTGGATCGTCCTGGCCGGCTTCCTCGGAAGCACCGGCCACATGTTCTGGACGCGGGCGCTGAAGCTGGGCGACGCCTCGCTGCTGACGCCGATCAGCTTCCTGCAGATCGTGGTGGTGTCGGTGGCCGGCTGGGCCCTGTTCGGCGAGGTGCTGGACCGCTGGACCGTGCTGGGCGCGGCGGTGATCTTCGGCTCCAACGTCTACATCGCCCGGCGCGAGGCCAAGCTGGCCCGGCAGGCGGTCACCGACCCCGAGATCAATCCCGAGACCCAGACCCCGCGTTGAGCGTCGCCTGCTCCTCGGCGAGCAGGTCGCGGGCACCCTGCAGTTCCGGCGTCATTTCCGCCTCGGGGATGTCGTACAGCCACTGCACCTCGCGGGCGTAGATCTCGCGCGCCTCGGCGGCGCGACCCAGGCGGCGCAGCACCTCGGCATGGGCCCAGCCCAGCAGCACGTCCGGATCCTCGCCCTCCTCGCGCCGCGCGGCGGACTCGGCGCGCATCGTCGCCAGCATGGCCTCGGCCTGGGCCAGGCGGCCGGCGCGCAGGTGGGTGAGCGCCTGGATGGTCTCGGCGGAGCCGGTCTGCGGATGTCTGGCGCCCAGCACCTCGCGCGACAGCGGCAGGGCATGGTCCAGCTGCGCCTGCACCTCTGCCGGCGGCCGGCCGGCACGGTGCAGGGTCGTGGCGTGGTTGACCTCGACGAAGACGGTGTCCGGATGCCGCGGCCCGAGCAGGCGCCGGCGCGCCTCCAGCACCTCGCGCTCCAGCGGCAGCGAATCGGCGGCGCGGCCCCTGCGGGCGATCAGCGCCGCCAGGTTGAGCTTGGCGCGCAGGGTGCCGTTGGCCTCCGGGCCGTACAGCCGCGCCCTCGCCTCCAACACCTCCCGCATCATCGCCTCGGCCTCGTCCATGGCGCGGGATTCCAGCAGCATGTTGGCCAGGTTGCCGCGCTCGAGCAGGGTGAAGGGATGCTCCATGCCCAGCTTGCGGATGCTGATCTCCACCCGCTCGCGCTGCAGCTCGACGGCGCTGTCGGTATCGCCGTCCATGACCCGCATCACCGCCAGCCGGCCCATGGCCATCAGCGTGTCCTCGTGCTCGGGGCCGAGCCGCTCGCGCAGGCGCGGATAGATTTCCTCGAAGACGGCGCGGGCCTGTTCGACCTCGCCCATGCGGCCCATGGCCAGGCCGAGGTCGGCCTGCAGGTTCAGCAGCAGCGGGTCGTCGGCCGCGCGGCGGGCGCTTTCGCCGGCGATCAGGGATTCCAGCAGTTCGCGCGAACGCGGCCGCTCGCCCAGGGAGAACAGGGCCAGGGCGCGGGATCGCTCCGCGTCCAGCCTGAGCTTGTCGGTGTCCTCGCCTGGCGGCGCCGCCGCCAGCAGTTCCAGGCTGCGCTCGGCCAGGTCCAGCGCTTCCTGGTTGCGGCCGAGGTTGATCAGGGCGTCAGTCCAGTGCTTGCGCGCCGTCAGCGTGCCGATGGCGGACGGGCCCTGGTCGGACTCGCGCCAGGCGACCACGCTCTCCAGCACCGGCAGCGCCTGCTCCGCCAGGCCCAGGGCCAGCTGCACCTTGGCCACCGCCAGGCGCAGGTCGGCCGCCAGCGCCGGCTGGTCGGCGAAATCGCGCTCGATCGCCGCCAGCGCATTGGCCAGGATCTGCCGATCCACCTGGTGCCGGGCCAGGTCGACCGGGCTGGCCGAGGACAGCACCTGGTCCAGCAGCGGCAGCTTGTCGGGCGCGGTCTTTTCCAGCTGTCCGCGCAGGCCGGCCGACAGGCCGGCGCCCATGGCCTCGATGTCCACCTGCTCGAGCATGGACTGCTGGAAGGCGGCCACCCGCTCCAGCTCGGCGCTGCGCCGTTCCGCCAGCTGCCGCTGCACATTGGCCTGGTGCAGGCCGTACAGCGACAGCGCCAGGCCGGCCAGCACCGCCAGCAGCACCGCGCCGGCGGCGGCCACGCCCAGGCGGTGCCGGGCCAGGTACTTGCCCAGCACGTAGCGCCGCGTCTGCGGCACCGCCGACACCGGCCGCCCGTCCAGGAAGCGGCGCAGTTCCTCGGCCAGGGCCGAGGCCGAGGGATAGCGCTCGTTGCGGTCGCGCCGCATCGCCTTGAGCACCACCCAGTCCAGCTCGTTGCGCAGCAGGCGGCGCAACTGCGGCCGGCGCAGGTGCAGCTGCCGGGCGCGGGCGTCGGCGTTGCCCGGGGCCAGGGTGTCGATCTGGTGCGAGGGCGGCGGCGGCGTGGTCGCGGCAGTGTGCATCGCCTCGCCGGTGGCCATGCCCACGGAGGGGCGGCGGCCGGCGATCAGCTCGTAGAGCAGCACGCCCAGGGAATAGACGTCGCTGCGGGTGTCGATCTCGACGCCCTCCTCCAGCCCCGCCTGCTCCGGGCTCATGTAGTCGGGCGTGCCGGCGCGCTCGAGCCGCGCCATCTCGGCGGCGCCGCGGTCGGCGGCAGTGGCGATGCCGAAATCGATGATCTTCGGCAGCGGCCGGCCGTCCACCTCGGTGACCAGGATGTTGCCGGGCTTGAGGTCGCGGTGGACCACGCCCTTCTGGTGGGCGTGCTGCACGCCCTCGCAGACACGGATGAACAGCTCCAGGCGGTCGCGCAGGGCCAGCTCCCGCTGCTCGCAGTAGCTGGTCAGCGGGCTGCCCTCGATGAATTCCATGGCGAAGAAGGGATGGCCTTCCTCGGTGGTGCCGGCGTCGTAGACCTGGGCGATGGCCGGGTGGCGCATCTGCGCCAGCATCTGCCGCTCGATCTCGAAATGGGCCAGATGCCGGGCATCGACCTGGCGCAGGTGCAGGCGCTTGAGCGCCACCGTGCGCCGCACCGGTTCCAGCTGCTCGGCCCGGTAGACTTCGCCCATGCCGCCGCGGCCCAACAGGGCCTCGATGCGGTAGTGGCCAATGCGCGTGCCGGGCGCCAGCGTGCCCTCGGGAACCTCCGCGGCCAGGCCGGTGCGGGTCTGCAGGCCCTCGGTCGGCGCCAGATCGTCCGATTCGTGTCCGCTCATCCCCCTCCCCCTGACGGCCGATGTTACCCGAAGCTCCGGCCCCCGGCTTCGGCTACACTCGGGGCGCGCCCGCGGATTCCCACAGAATGAGCAGCCAGGACGCCGACCCCACCACCACCCAACGCACCCTGATCAGCTCAGGCCCCCGCCGCGGGACGCCGCGTTCGGCCTGCGTGGTGGTCATCCATGGCGAGGGCCTGGGCAAGCGGGCCGACATCCACAGCCAGCCGGTGGTGATCGGCCGTTCCCAGGAAGCCGACCTGCACATCTCCCACAAGTCGGTCTCGCGCCGCCATTGCGAGGTCCGGCGCGAGGGCGAGGAATATCTGCTGCGCGACCTCGGCGCCACCAACCCGACACGCCTGAACGACGAGGTGGTGAGCGAGGCGGTGCTGAGCGATGGCGACCACATCACCATCGGCGAGACCATCCTCAAGTTCATCAGCCACTCCAGCGTGGAGGCGCTGTACCACGAGGAGGTCTACCAGCTGGCCACGCACGACCCGCTGACCGAGCTGTGCAACCGCCGCCACTTCGCCGAGCTGGCCGACAAGGAAATCGCCCGCGCCCTGCGCCATTCCCGGCCGCTGGTGCTGTGCATCGTCGACGTCGACCTGTTCAAGCCGGTCAACGACACCTTCGGCCACATCGCCGGCGACGGCGTGCTCAAGCAGATCGCCGCCATCATGCGCGGCCTGGTCCGCAGCGAGGACATCGCCGCCCGCATCGGCGGCGAGGAATTCGCCGTGCTGCTGCCGGAAACCGGCCTGGAGGCCGCCCGCCGCTTCGCCGAGCGCCTGCGCAAGTCGGTGGAGGCGGAAACCTTCATGCTCGGCGGCGAGCCGCACCGGCTGACCATCAGCATCGGCATCGCCCGGCTGACGCCGGACCGCAACGACCGCAGCCTGCTGATGAAGGCGGCCGACGCCGCCCTGTACCG
>DATGPR010000218.1:0-8730 GCA_035304725.1 Arenimonas sp. | reverse complement strand
CACGCGACCTCGGACATGCCCTGGGCCGGCGACCGGGTCGGCGAGGCGCGCCTGCAGGGTGCCTATGCCTGGCGCTCGCTCTGGGGCATGGGCGTGGTGCTGGCCTTGGGCTCGGATTTCCCGGTCGAATCGGTGGATCCGCGCCTGGGCCTCTACGCCGCGGTGACGCGCCAGGATACCCACGGGCAACCGCCGGGCGGCTGGCGTCCGCAGGAAAGGCTGGATCTGGCCGAGGCGCTGAAGGGCTTCACCTGGGGCGCCGCCTACGCCGCCCATGACGAGCTGGAACTGGGCCAGCTGCACCCCGGCTATCGCGCCGACTTCGTCGTCCTCGCCGCCGATCCCTTCGCCATCGACCCCACCGACCTGCCGCGTCTGCCCATCCTCTCCACCTGGCTCGACGGCAAACCCACCTTCACCCAACCGGGGTCAGAGTAAAGGGTCAGAGTCCGGGGTCTGACCCCGGGGTCAGAGTAAAGGGTCAGAGTCCGGGGTCTGACCCCGGGGTCAGAACAAAGGGTCAGAACAAAGGGTCGGATCAGGGCCAGTGGAGGTGGCCGGTGATGACGGTCTGGACCTGGCCGCCCGACCAGACCTCGCCCTCGGCGTCGACGCGCAGTTCCAGGCGGGCGTCGTGGCCGACCTCGCGGCCCTGGCTGACGACGTAGCGGCCGTCGGCGCGGGGCAGGGCGCCGCGTTCGGCCAGCCAGGCGGCCAGCGTCGCGTTGGCGGCGCCGGAGGCGGCGTCCTCCACCTGCGCCGGCTGGCCGACGAAGGCGCGCACCGCGAGGTCGTAGTCACGGCCATTGCAGCGGGCGAAGGCGCACAGGCCCATCGCCCCGGTATCCGACGCCAGTCGCGCGATGTCCGCCCACGGCGGTGTCATCCCGCGCAGCGTCGCCTCGTCGGCGATCTCGGCGATCCACCAGCGGCGGCCGCCATCCATCAGCACCGGCGGCAGCGCGCCCAGCGGCAGGCCGGCCAGCACCGTCGCCAGGCGCGCATCGCCGGCGTCGGCCACGTCGACCACCTGCCCGCGCGGCGCCCGCACCGCCAGCCTGCGCCCGCTGCCTTCGCCGCGCACCTCGATCGGCAGCAGGCCCACCGCGCATTCCTGCACCAGGAAGCCCTCGCGCGGCCTGGCCAGTCCCGCCTCCAGCACCGCATGCGCCGAACCGATGCTCGGATGCCCGGCGAAGGGCACCTCCCGCCGCGGACTGAAGATGCGCAGGCGATAACTGGCCTCCGGCACCGTCGGCGGCAGCACGAAGGTGGTTTCCGGCAGGCGCGTCCAGCGGGCGATGGCCTGCATGGTGGCGTCATCGAGGCCGCGGCCGTCGAGGACCACGGCCAGGGGATTGCCGTCGCCCGGGCGGGCGGCGAACACGTCGAGCTGCACGAAGGGACGGGACATCTGGGCTTCCTGCCCGGCGCACGGGGGGAACGGGGGCAGCCAAGGATACCAGTCCGCCGCGCCGCGCTTGCCGTAAACTGCCCCGACCGCGCGCCGCGTGGTGCCGTCCGCCACCCCCCGAGACCATGAGCCAAGCCGCCCCCGCCGCCGGCGCCGAGACGCCGGACTGGATCGTCCTGAAGTTCGGAGGCACCAGCGTGTCCCGACGCGAGCGCTGGGACACGATCGGCGGCCTGATGAAACGCCGCGCCGGGGAAGAAGGCGCCCGCGTCCTGGTGGTGGTCTCGGCGGTCACCGGCGTCACCAACGCCCTGCAGGCGGTCGCCGACGGCCATGCGGACCGCGAAGGGACCCGTACCCGCCTGGAAGACCTGGCCGAGCTGCACCGCCGCTTCTGCCGCGAGGAACTCGGCCTCGATCCCGAGGCCGTGCTCGGCCAGCGCCTGGCGGAACTGCTGGCCCTGGCCGAAGACCCGCGCCGCGCCGGCGGCAGCCTCGACTGGCAGGCGGAAGTGCTGGCCCAGGGTGAACTGCTGTCCTCCAGCGCCGGCGTCGCCTACCTGCGCAGCCGCGGCTTCGACGTCGGCTGGCTGGATTCGCGCGACTGGCTGCAGGCGCAGCCGCTGCCCAACCAGAACGAATGGAGCAAGCGCCTGTCCGCCTCCTGCGCGGTCGGGGCCGATGCCGGCCTGCGCGCCCGCTTCGACGCCGCCGGCCCGGCCCTGCGCATCGCCCAGGGCTTCATCGCCCGCGCGCCGGACGGCGGCACCGCCATCCTCGGCCGCGGTGGCTCCGACACCTCCGCCGCCTACTTCGGCGCGCTGCTCGGCGCCCGCCGCGTCGAGATCTGGACCGACGTGCCCGGCATGTTCAGCGCCAACCCGCGCCAGGTGCCGGACGCGCGCCTGCTGGCGCGCCTGGACTACGCCGAGGCGCAGGAAATCGCCACCACCGGCGCCAAGGTGCTGCACCCGCGCTGCATCCATCCCTGCCGCGAGGCGCGGGTGCCGCTGTGGATCCGCGATACCGGCCGGCCGGACATGCCCGGCACCATCATCGACGCTTCCGCCGCCACCGTGCCCGGCGTCAAGGCGATCAGCTCGCGCCGCGGCATCGTCCTGGTTTCGATGGAAACCATCGGCATGTGGCAGCAGGTCGGCTTCCTCTCCGACGTGTTCGAGCGCTTCAAGGCGCACGGCCTGTCGGTCGACCTGATCGGCTCCTCCGAATCCAACGTCACCGTCTCGCTGGACCCCAGCGACAACCTGGTCAGCACCAACGTCCTGGACGCGCTCTGCGCCGACCTGGCGGAAGTCTGCCGGGTGAAGGTGATCGCCCCCTGCGCCGCCATCACCCTGGTCGGCCGCGGCGTGCGTTCGCTGCTGCACAAGCTCTCGGACGTCTGGGCCGAGTTCGGCCGCGAGCGCGTGCACCTGATCTCGCAGTCCTCCAACGACCTCAACCTCACCTTCGTGGTGGACGAGGACCTCGCCGAGGACATGCTGCCCGGCCTGCACTCGCTGCTGGCCCGCTCCGGCGCCATGCCCATCCACGAGCCCGGCGTGTTCGGCCCGAGCTGGCGGCAGATCGGCCTGCCGGCGCGTCCGCGTCCGCAACCCTGGTGGCTGCGCCGCCGCGACGAGGTGCTGAAGGCGGCCGCCAGCGGCACGCCCGCCTACCTCTACCACCTGCCCACCGTGCGCGAACGCGCCCGCGAGCTGGCGGCGCTGCCGGCGGTGGACCGGCGCTACTACGCGCTCAAGGCCAATCCGCATCCGGCCATCCTGCGCACGCTGGATGCCGAGGGCTTCGGCTTCGAGTGCGTCTCCGCCGGCGAACTCGAGCACCTGTTCGCCGTGCTGCCGGCGCTGGAGCCGAAGCGCGTGCTGTTCACCCCCAGCTTCGCCCCCCGCCGCGAGTACGAGGCGGCGCTGGCGCGCGGCGTGCACGTCACCGTGGACAGCACCTGGCCGCTGCGGCAGTGGCCGGAGCTGTTCCGGGGCCGCGAACTGATGCTGCGGGTGGACCCGGGCTTCGGCCAGGGCCACCACCAGAAGGTGCGCACCGGCGGCAAGGCCGCCAAGTTCGGCCTGGCCGTCGACGAGCTGCCGGACTTCCTGCAGGCCGCCGGCGCCATCGGCGCGAAGGTGGTCGGCCTGCACGCCCACATCGGCAGCGGCATCCACGATCCCGGCCACTGGCGCGCCGTGCACGCGCGCCTGGCGGGCCTGGCCGACGGCATCGGCACCGTATCGGTGATCGACGTCGGCGGCGGCCTGGGCGTGGCCGGCGAACCCGATGCCGAACCCTTCGACCTCGAGGGCTACGGCCGCCTGCTCGCCGAGGCCAAGGCCGCCTGGCCGCAGTACGCGCTGTGGATCGAGCCCGGCCGCTACCTGGTGGCCGAGGCCGGCGTGCTGCTGCTGTCGGTGACCCAGGTGGTGAGCAAGCAGGGCCTGCGCCGCATCGGCGCCGATGGCGGCATGAACGCGTTGATGCGCCCGGCGCTCTACGACGCCTGGCACGAGGTGGTGAATCTCAGCCGCCCCGATGCCGGGGAGGGCCCGCCCGCCGACGTGGTCGGCCCGATCTGCGAGACCGGCGACGTGCTGGCCCGCGGCCGCCGCCTGCCGGCGGACACCACCGAGGGCGACGTGCTGCTGGTGGACCACGCCGGTGCCTACGGCGCGGTCATGGCCAACCGCTACAACCTGCGGGACCTGCCGCGGGAGGATGTGCTGGATGACTGAGTTCGATCGCGGCGCCGTCCGCGCCTTCCGCTTCCTCGACTGCCGGCTCGACGCCGGCACCGGCGAGGCGCGCCTGGACTACGCCTTCGACGGCGGCCCGGTGATGACCGAGCGGCTGCGCTTCCCGGGCGCGCCCTTCGCCCTGCAGGGCGAGCGCGCGGCGGCCGTGCAGCGCGCCCTGCGCCTGCTGCACCTGATCGCCGGCGTCAGCTACTACAAGGCGGCGGTGCCGCCGGAGATCGTCATCGAAGGCGAACTGCCGGACGCCGCCACCGCCGCCTTCCTCACCGACCTCTACGAGAACGGCCTGGGCGAGTTCGCCTACCGCAACGGCCTGAACCTGCGCGGGAAGATCCGCTTCCCGCACGCCGATGCGCCGGCGCCGGCCGCGCCCGCGCTCGGCCTGAGCGGCCAGGCCATCGTCGCCATCGGCGGCGGCAAGGATTCGCTGGTCAGCATCGAATCCCTGCGCGCCCTGGGCGTGCCGCAGACCGTGGCCTGGATCGGCGCCTCGCCGCTGATCGCCGCCTGCGCCGAGCGCACCGGCCTGCCGACCCTGAACGTGCAGCGCTCGCTGTCGCCGCTGCTGTTCGAACTGAACAAGGCCGGTGCGTACAACGGCCACATCCCGGTCACCGCCATCAACTCGGCCATCCTCACCGTGGCGGCGCTGCTGCACGGGGCGGGGCAGGTGGTGTTCTCCAACGAACGCTCGGCCAGCTACGGCAGCCTCATCCCGGGCGCCGGCGAGGTGAACCACCAGTGGTCCAAGGGCTGGGCCTTCGAACGCGCCTTCGCCGCCCAGGTGCGCGAGCGCATCGCCGCCGACCTGCACTACTACTCGCTGCTGCGGCCGTTCTCGGAGCTGGCGGTGGCCCGGCGCTTCGCCCGAATCGAGGGCTATGACAGGCACTTCTCCAGCTGCAACCGCAATTTCCACATCCTCGGCGAGCGGCCGGCGCAGCGCTGGTGCGGCGCCTGCCCGAAGTGCCAGTTCGTCTTCCTGGCGCTGGCGCCCTTCATGCCCAAGCCGCGGCTGGTGGCCATCTTCGGCCGCAACCTGCTGGACGAGCCGGAGCTGGCGCCGGGTTTCGACGCACTGATGGAATACCGCGACCACAAGCCCTTCGAATGCGTGGGCGAGGGCCGGGAATCGCGCGCGGCCATGGACCTGCTGGCGGACAGCCCGGCCTGGCGCGAGGACGCGCTGGTGCGGCGCTACGCCCGGGAGATCCGCCCGCAGCTGGCCGAGGCGGATCGGGCTCTGGCACCCTTGCTGGAAGCCTCGGATGATCACGGTATCCCGGGCGGTCTGTGGGAGCGGCTGCGTGCGAATTTCGGAGCTTGAGGGGAAGCGGATCGCGATCTGGGGCTACGGCCGCGAAGGCCGGGCGGCCCTGGCGGCCCTGCGCTGGCGCCTGCCGGGCCAGCCGGTCACGGTGTTCTGCAATGCCGAGGAAGCCCGGGCCCTGCGTGAGATGCAGGACCCGGCCCTGGACATCCGAACCGAGGTGACGGCGGTGGCCCTGGCCGAACACGAGTTCGTGATCAAGTCGCCGGGCATCAGCCCCTACACCTCACCGGCGGTGGACGCCGCCCTCGACGGCGTGCGCTATCTCGGCGGCAGCGGCCTGTGGTTCGCCGAACCGCGCAGCGGCCGGACCGTCTGCGTCACCGGCAGCAAGGGCAAGAGCACGACGACGGCGCTGGTGGCGCACCTGCTGCGCGCCGGCGGCCACCGCACCGCCCTGGCCGGCAACATCGGCCTGCCGCTGCTGGAACTGCAGGACGTGCAGCCACCGCCGGAGTACTGGGCCATCGAGCTGTCCAGCTACCAGACCGGCGAGGCCAGCGACGTCGACGTGGCGGTGGTGCTCAACCTGCACCCCGAGCATCTGGACTGGCACGGCAACGAGGCCCGCTACTACCGCGACAAGCTGGCCCTGCTGACCGGCGGCAAGCCGCGCGAGGCCGTGCTCAATGCCGCCGAGCCGCGCCTGGCCGAGGTCGACCTGCCCGACACCACCCGCATCCACTGGTTCAACCACCGCGATGGCTGGCACCTGCGCGAATCGGTGATCCACCGCGGCGAACGCGCCGTGCTCGACACCCGCGCCCTGTCGCTGCCGGGTCGGCACAACCGCCTGAACCTCTGCGCCGCCCTGGCCGCGGTCGAGGCCCTGGGCCTGGATGCGGTGAAGCTGGCGCCGGCCGCCGCCAGCTTCCGGCCGCTGCCGCACCGCCTGCAGAGCCTGGGCACGCGCAACGGCATCGAGGCGGTCAACGATTCGATCAGCACCACGCCGCAGGCGGCCATCGCCGCCCTGGACTGCTACCGCGGCCGATCCATCGCCATCCTGATCGGCGGCTACGACCGCGGCCTGGACTGGGGCGTGTTCGTCGAGCGCATCGCCGCCGAACCGGTCACCGCCGTCATCACCATGGGCCAGAACGGCCCACGTGTGCACGAGAAGCTCAAACCTGTTGCCGCCGCGGAAGGATTCTTCCTGGCGGAAGCCGGCGAGATGGAAGAGGCGGTACGCTTGGGCCTGCGTGCGCTGGGAAGCGAAGGCGTGCTGCTGCTGTCGCCGGGCGCGCCCAGCTTCCCGCGTTACCGCGATTACGTCGAGCGCGGCCGTCACTTCGCCCGCGCCGCCGGTTACGACCCCGATCAGATCAGCGCCATTCCGGGCCTGGGCGTCTCCTGAGCGAAGCTCCCGCCCGGGCGAGCGACAAGCCAATGGCCAAGCGGCAGCGGCACCGCCTCGAGGCCCCCCCGGCAAGGAGGAGAGCGATGACGACACCTGCAAAGAACAAGGTCTGCCTCTGGTACGAGCGCGATGCCGAGGAGGCGGCGCGCTTCTATGCGGCAACCTTCCCGGATTCCTCGCTGGACGCCGTCCATCGCGCGCCCGCCGACTCTCCCTCCGGAAAGGAAGGCGGGGTGCTGACCGTGGAATTCACCGTGATGGGCATTCCGTGCATCGGCCTCAACGGCGGCCCGATGTTCAGGCACAGCGAGGCGTTCTCCTTCCAGGTCGCGACCGTCGACCAGGCCGAGACGGACCGCTACTGGAACGCCATCGTCGGCAACGGCGGCGAGGAGAGCTACTGCGGCTGGTGCAAGGACAAGTGGGGCGTGTCCTGGCAGATCACGCCCATCGCGCTGACCAATGCCGTCACCGGTTCCGACCCGGCGGCGGCGAAGCGCGCTTTCGAAGCGATGATGAAGATGCGCAAGATCGACGTCGCCGCGATCGAGGCGGCGGTACGCGGTTGAGCATTCCGGAGGAAACCCGCATGAACGCACGTTCCTGGATCACCCTCGCCCTTGTGGCATTCGCCCTGCCGGCCTTCGGCAAACCCGTCACCGAGTCCGTGACCTGGACCCACGGCGACACCGAGTTCGCCGGTTACCTGGTCTATGACGATGAAGGCCCGGCCCGTCGCCCGGGCCTGCTGATGGTGCCCAACTGGATGGGCGTCACCGAGGCGGCGCTGGAGCGCGCGCAGGCGGTGGCCGGCAAGGATTACGTGGTGCTGGTGGCCGACATGTACGGCAAGGATGTACGTCCGGCCAATACCGATGAAGCACAGGCGGCGGTGCGCTCGGTGTATGCCGACATCGACGTGCTGCGCGGCCGTGCCGGCGCGGCCCTGGACACGCTGCGCGGCGCCGGCGAGCGCGCGCCGGTGGATCCCGACCGCCTGGCGGCCTTCGGCTTCTGCTTCGGCGGCGGCGTGGTGCTGGAACTGGCCCGCAGCGGCGCCGACATCGCCGCGGCGGTGAGCTTCCACGGCAACCTGCTCACCCCGCGTCCGGCCGAGGCCGGTCAGATCAGGGCCAGCCTGCTGGTGCTCAACGGCGCCGAGGACAGCTACGTGCCGGCCGAGCAGATCGCCGGTTTCCAGGACGAGATGCGCGCCGCCGACGCCGACTGGGTCTTCGTCAACTTCAGCAAGGCCGTGCACTGCTTCTCCGAACCCGGCGCCGACCGCCCGCCCGGCTGCGCCTACGACGAAACCGCCGCCAGGCGCGCCTATGCCTACCTCGACCTGTTCCTGAAGGAAAAGCTTTGACGCTGCCCTGCGCGGATGGACGCTGATCCGCGTTCATCCGCGTCAAGAAAATCACCCGATCCGGACGCGAGAACCTTCGGCAGCCCGGACGACTTCGCCGATGCGCCAGTGCGGCAGGGCGTGGGTGTCGAGGGCGGATTCGACGGCGGCGACGGCGGCCTGCGGGACCACCAGTACGAAGCCGATGCCGCAGTTGAAGGTGCGCCACATTTCCTCGCGCGGCACCGCGCCCTCGCGCTGCAGCCAGTCGAACACCGGCGGCAGGGTCCAGGCCGAGGCGCTGATGTCCAGGCCCAGGCCCTCCGGGATCACCCGGATGATGTTCTCGGTCAGGCCGCCGCCGGTGATGTGGGCCATGGCGTGGATCTCGTGCGCGGCCATCAGCGCCAGCATCGGCTTCACATAGATGCGGGTCGGCTCCATCAGTGCGTCGACCAGGCGCACGCCGCCGAGGTCCAGCTCGGCCGGGCGGCCGGCGCGGTCGTA
>DATGPR010000217.1:0-3716 GCA_035304725.1 Arenimonas sp. | reverse complement strand
GTAGGGCCGCATGATCAGGTCGCGCAGGTCGCCGTACCGGGGCCGGTCCAGGAAGCCCTGGTCCAGCATCCAGTAGTCGTTGTACATCTTCGAGAGGTACTTGTTGCCGGTGTCGCAGACCAGGGTCAGCACCTTCTTCGGCCGGGTCTGCTCGCGGCAGTACTTCAGGGCGGCGGCCAGCAGGGTGCCGGTGGAGCTGCCGCCGAGGATGCCCTCCTTCATCAGCAGCTCGCGGCCGGCCAGGAAGCTCTCCCTGTCGGAGATGGCGTAGGCCTTCTTCACCCGGCTGAAATCCGAGATCGGCGGCAGGAAGTCCTCGCCGATGCCCTCGACCAGCCAGCTGCTGGACTTGGTGCTGAGCACACCCTCGTTGATGTACTGGGCCAGGATCGAGCCGACCGGGTCGGCCAGCACCATCTCCACCTGCGGCGCGGTCCTGGCGAAGAAGCGCGACAGGCCGGTCATGGTGCCGGAGCTGCCGCAGCCGAAGACGACAGCGTCCAGCTGGCCGTCCATCTGCCGCCAGATCTCCGGGCCGGTCACCTGCTCGTGCGCGGCCGGGTTGTCCGGGTTGCCGAACTGGTTGATGAAGTAGCCGCCCGGGGTCTCGCGGGCGATGCGCTCGGCCATGTCCTGGTAGTACTCGGGATGGCCCTTGGCCACGTCCGAGCGGGTCAGGATGACCTCGGCGCCCATGGCGCGCAGGTTGAAGATCTTCTCCCGGCTCATCTTGTCCGGGACCACCAGGACCAGGCGGTAGCCCTTCTGCCTGGCCACCAGGGCCAGGCCGATGCCGGTGTTGCCGGCCGTGCCCTCGACCAGGGTGGCGCCGGGCTGGATGTCGCCGCGGGCCTCGGCGGCCTCGATCATGCGCAGGCCGATGCGGTCCTTGATGGACCCGCCGGGGTTCATGCACTCCAGCTTCAGGTACAGCTCGCAGGGCCCGGTGTCGAGGTGCTGGGCCTTGACGATGGGAGTTTCGCCGATGAGTTCGAGGACGTTCTGGTGGACCGGCATGGGGGGCTGGGGCGCGGCGGGAACCGCCTGGGAAGGGCCGCGGATTCTACCAGTCCGGCCGGGGCCGGGCATCCGACGGGCCCGGCAAGTGCTCGGGTGGCGGCGGCCCGACGAGGAGGGCCGCCGCCACCCGGCGGGAACCTCAGTGGTGCCGCTGCGCGAACATCCGCGTCAGGCGGTCCTTGGCCTGCAGCTTCTCCTTCTTCATGCGCGCCAGGGTGGCGTCATCCACAGGAAGGACGCCGAGCTCGGCATCGAGGACCTGCTTGTCCAGTTCCCGGTGCCGGTGATAGAGCTGCCGGAACTCCGGGTTGCTCTTCATCAGCGCGTCGAGTTCGTTCTGCGGTTGCCCTTCAAACATCGGTTTGACCTCCTTCGGAAACGCGAACGCCCCGGCCAGGGGCCGGGGCGCTCGGATTGAGACAGGGGTCAGGTCGCTTTCGCGGGCGGCGCCCTCCATCGGCCCACCCGCCTCGATCTTCGAGGGGGCGGACTCTGCGGGGGCGAGGTCTGCTTTCATCGGCCTGGCTCGTGATTCCCCGGAGCGTCGGGAGGCCCCGGGACTCCGAAGCTACTCCCCTGCCCCGGGGGTGGCAAGCCCCGGGTCAAGTCATTGATTCAGTTACTTTTTACTCGACGATGATCTCCACCCGCCGGTTCCTGGCCCGACCCGCCGCGGTGCCGTTGTCGGCCACCGGTTCGGAGGGGCCCTTGCCCACCGCGCGCAGCCTTCCGGAGGCCACGCCAGCCTGCTCCAGGAGGGCGCGCACGGCGTCGGCGCGGCGCTGGGACAGGGCCTGGTTGGCGGCCTCGCTGCCCTGGCTGTCGGTGTGGCCGACCACCGTGATCGTGCCGCTGGCGGGCAGCTGGGTGACCAGGGCGTAGATGCTGGCCTGGGCGGTGGCGGTCAGGTTGGCGCTGCCGCTGGCGAAGGCATTGCCGGCCAGGGTGTAGATGGTGCGGCCTCCCTCCTGCCGGGACGGCGGCGGCGAGGCCTCCATCACCGCCGCGGCCAGTTCGGCCTCCTTGCGGGCCAGCTCGGCCTCGCGGGCACGGGCGGCGGCCAGCTTGCGGGCCTGCTCGGCCTCGGCGGCGGCGGCCTTCACCGCGGCCTCGCGTTCGGCCTCGGTGCGCTCCAGCTCGCGCTGCAGGGCCTCCTCGCGGGCCAGGGCGGCCAGGCGCAGGCGCTCGTTCTCCAGCCGCACCCGCTCGGCTTCCAGGCGGGAGGCTTCCAGCAGGATCTGGTCGCGCTCGCGGTCCAGCTGGGCGGCCTGCTCCTCGTAGAGCTCGGCCTCGGCGGCCAGGCGGGCGATCCGCACGCGCATCCGGGCCAGGCCCAGGGCGTGCTCGCGGTCCTTGCGCTTGGCCGCGGCGGCGGCGTCCAGGGCCTGGCGGGCCTTCAGGCGCTCGACCCGGCCCAGCCGGGCCAGGGAGGGGTCGCCGTCCAGAGTGCCCAGCTCGGCGCGCAGGCCGGCCACTGCCTGTTCGTGCTCGGAAGTGCTGGCGGCGGAGGCGGCCGGCGCGGCCAGGCCCAGGCTCAGGGCCAGCAGGAGGGTCAGGACGGGCTGCAGGGAGGCGCGCATGTCAGCGGCCCTCCTGGTTGACCAGCAGGCGCCGGCGCAGGTCGGCGTTGCGGGCCGCCCGGCTCTCCACCTCGGCCCGGGCGGCGTCCAGGCGGGCCTGGGTGCGGGCCAGGTCGGCATTGGCGGCGGCGGCCTCGGCATACAGCTCGGCATCGCGCTTGCGGCGCTTTTCCAGGGCTTCCCGGGCCTGCTGCAGCTGGCGCCGGGCGGTGTCCAGGGCCTCGCCGGCCGGTCCGCGCGGCTCGGCCTGCTCGGCGGCGGCCACGGCCTGCTCGGCCTCGGCGATGGCCGACGCCGGGTCGGCGGCGGCCGGGGCGGAAAAACCCGCAGCAATCAACAGCATGGCGAAAGCCAGATGGATTTTTCGCGGCGTTGGTGTCATAAGACGCATACTTCCGGGCAGGGGTCCCAAGGATATACGCACATGGACATCGGCTACTTCCTGAAGCTGATGACGGAGAAGAACGCGTCGGACATGTTCCTCACCACCGGCGCACCCGTCTACATCAAGGTCGAGGGCAAGCTTTACCCGCTGGGCAACACCGGCCTGCCGGCCGGCATGGTCAAGAAGATCGCCTATTCGCTGATGGACGAGGGCCAGGTGCCCCAGTTCGAACGCGACCTCGAGTTCAACATGGCGATCGCGGTGAAGGACACCGGCCGCTTCCGCGTGAACGTGTTCAAGCAGCGCGGTGAGGTCGGCATGGTGATCCGCGCCATCAAGAGCGAGATCCCCACCATCGACCAGCTGAAGCTGCCCGAGGTCCTCAAGGACATCGTGATGGAGCAGCGCGGCCTGGTGCTGGTGGTCGGTTCCACCGGTTCCGGCAAGTCGACCACGCTGGCGGCGATGATCGACCACCGCAACAGCAACTCGACCGGCCACATCCTCACCATCGAGGATCCGATCGAGTTCCTGCACCGGCACAAGAAGTCCATCGTCAACCAGCGCGAGGTCGGCCTGGACACCCACGCCTTCCACAACGCGCTGAAGAACGCCATGCGCGAGGCGCCGGACGTGATCCTGATCGGCGAGATCCTGGACACGACCACCATGGAGGCGGCCATCGCCTTCGCCGAGACCGGCCATCTGTGCCTGGCCACCCTGCACTCCAA
>DATGPR010000216.1:0-8166 GCA_035304725.1 Arenimonas sp. | reverse complement strand
AGCACCGGCTGGCCCATGACCACGGCCAGCGGCATTTCCTGCTGCTGGGGCCTGGGCGGGAAGCCCGGGCGCGACTGCTCGGCGTCGGCGGCGTTCGGTTCGCTCATTCGGTCAGGCTCTCGGGTCCCCGCCCGGGCGGCGCCCGCGGGGGCGGGTGCCAGGGTGTTTCACAGCGCCACGGGGTGGAAACCCTGGCGCACGACGACGGGCTCCTCGCCCGTGCAATCCACAACGCTGGTCGGCCCGGGCTCGCAGTCCTCGGCGTCCAGCATCAGATCCGCCCAGCGCAGCCAGCGTTCGGCGACGTCCTCGGCCGCGTGGCTGGCCGTGGTTTCATCGCCGGGCAGCACCAGGCTGGTGGACAACAGCGGTTCGCCGACGGCTTCCAGCAGGGCCTGGGTCACGCGGTGGGCGGGCAGGCGTATGCCGATGTCGCGCCGCTTGCTGCGGCCGCTGTTCCTGATGCGCTTGGGCAGTTCCGCGGAGGCCGGGAGGATGAACGTGCACGGCCCCGGAGTCAGCGATCTCATCAGCCGGAAGGCCTGATCGTCGAGCCGGGCCAGGCGGCCGGCCTCACTCAATTGCCGACAGAGTAAGGTGAAAGGGTGGCGGCTGTCCAGTTCGCGCAGGCGCAGGACCCGGTCCTCCGCTTCCTTCGCGTTCAGGCTCCAGGCCAGGCAATAGCCGGCATCGGTGGGCACCAGGGCCAGGGCGCCGTCGTGGAGGCGCTCGGCCGCCTTGTCCATCAGGCGGGCCTGGGGTGTAACGGGATGGATCTGCCAACGTTCGGCCATGCGGCATCATGCCGTGCGGACGGCCTTCCGCACAGCCCCGCCTTTTCCCCGAGGGGCGGCGTGGCGATACTGCAGGTCGCAATCCAGGGGAATTCCGATGTGTGGTACCTGATCCTCGGACATGACAAGCCCAATGCCCTGGCCGCGCGCCAGGCCAGCCGCCCGGCCCATCTGGCGCGGCTGGAAGCGCTGCGAGACGCCGGCCGGCTGAAGCTGGCCGGGCCCCTGCCGGCGCTGGATGCCGAGGATCCGGGCCCGGCCGGTTTCACCGGCAGCCTGATCGTCGCCGAGTTCCCCAGCCTGGAAGAGGCGAAGGCCTGGGCCGATGCCGATCCCTATGTGGCCGCCGGCGTCTACGCCCGCGTCGAGGTCAGGCCGTTTCGGCCGGTGTTGCCGTGAGCCTGCCGCGCGAGCAGCGCCCGGCCGCCATCCGCGCCGCCCTGGAGGCGGCGCTGGCGCCGCTGAGCCTGGACGTGCGCGACGACAGCCACCTGCACGCGGGCCATGCCGGTGCCCGCGACGGCCGCGGCCACTTCCACGTGCGGGTGGTCAGCGAGGCCTTCGCGGGCCTGGGGCCGCTGGCCCGGCACCGCCGCATCTACGCCGCGCTGGGTGCGCTGATGCAGACCGATATCCACGCCCTGTCCATTGACGCCCGGACCCCGGAAGAGGCGGGTCCTGGCCAGGGCGGGGGATGACACGTTCCGGGAGAAACCAGGGGAGGTTTCGCAATGCGATTGCCCATCGTCGCCGTCCTGCTGGCGCTGATCCTGCCTGGCCTGGCCTCGCCGGAAGCCCGGGCGGCGGACATCGCCACGCCTGCCGACATTCCGCTCGAGGATTTCGTCGACCTGGAGTCCTTCGGCACGATCCGGGTCTCCCCGGACGGCCGCCACTTCGCCGCCACCGTGCCGATCGAGGACCGCTCCATCCTGGTGATCCTGCGGCGCGAGGACATGAAGCGCACCGCCACCGTGGCGATGGACAAGCAGGCGCACGTCTCCAGCTTCACCTGGGTCAACCCGCGCGAGCTGGTCTTCACCGTCGCCACCCGGCACGGCCCGCTCGACCACCCGGTGCACACGCCCTTCCTGTACCTGACCGACGTGGAAGGCAACACCCGGGCGCTGCGTCGCGGCGAGCGGATGCACCTGCTGGACGAGCTGCGCGACAACGACGAGGAGATCATGGTCAGCGTGGACGGCGGCTACCAGGTCGCCAGGCTGAACCTCGCCACCGGCAAGGTCCGCCGCGAGAAGCTGGACTGGCCGGTGTACAACCGCACCGCCTACTACCTGGACAACGCCAGCGACGTCAGGGCGGTCTTCGGCTTCATCGCCAACGAGATGTACTCCCGCCTGTACCTGCGCAGCAGCGCCGGCGAGTGGCGCATGGTGCACGACGGCAACATCACCCGCGGCGGCGTCGGGGTGGCCGGCTTCAGCCGTGACAACCGCTACGTCTACCTGATCGAGGAGCGCAATGACGGCCCCGACCGGCTGGTGGCGGTGGACCTGGACGACTTCGAGCGCAAGCAGGTGCTGCGCGATCCGCGCGTGGACATCGACGACACCCTGTACTCGCCGGTGCATGGCGGCCTGATCGCGGCCGTGCACCTGGACGGCAAGCCCAGGATCGAGTACGTGGATCCGGAGGACCGGCACTCGGTGGAGCTGCAGAAGCTGTCCCGCGCCTTCCCGGGCTCCTACGTCTTCCCCACCTCCTACACCCGTGACGGCAACCTGGGGCTCTACGTGGTCAGTTCCGACCGGAACTCCGGCGAGTACTACCTGGTGGACCACGCCCGGGGGAAGGCGCAGTTCATCGCCGCCAAGAGCGAAAAGCTGGATCCCGAGCTGATGTCGCCGATGCAGCCGGTCCGTTTCAAGGCCCGGGACGGCCTGGAGCTGGAAGCCTTCCTGACCGTGCCGATCAGCTGGCAGGGCAAGTCGCCGGGCCCGCTGGTGGTGATGCCGCATGGCGGCCCGATCGGCGTCTACGACGCCTGGGGCTTCGATCCCGAGATCCAGATGCTGGCCAGCCGCGGCTATGCCGTGCTGCAGGTGAACTTCCGCGGATCGGGCAACTATGGCCGGCCCTTCCGCGAAGCCGGCCACCGCGAGTGGGGCCGGAAAATGCAGGACGACCTGACCGACGCCACCCGCTGGGCGATCGCGCAGGGCATCACCGCGCCCGGCCGGATCTGCCTCTACGGCGCCAGCTACGGCGCCTACGCCGGGATGATGGGACTGGCGCGCGAGCCGGACCTGTATGCCTGCGGCATCGGCAACGTCGGCGTGTACGACCTGGACCAGCTCTATCGCGAGGAAACCGTCGGTACCCGCTACAGCCGTACCTACATGGACATGATCCTGGGCGGCAGCGGCCTGGAGGAGATCTCGGCGACCAACAACGCCCGCTCCATCCGGGCGCCCGTGCTGCTTGGCGCCGGCGGCGACGACCGGGTCGCGCCGCCCGGCCACACCCGCGCCATGATCCGCGCGCTCAAGTCGGCCCGGGTGCCGGTGGAGTCGGTGATCTACGCCAACGAGGGCCACGGCTACTACGACAAGGACAACCGCCTGGACTGGGCCAGGAGGGTGCTGGCCCTGCTGGACCGGACCATCGGCCAGGGCCGGCCGCAGGGCTAGCAGGGCCGGCGCCGGCCGGGTTCCGGTCCCGGGCCGCGGGCCCGGGGGCTGGGCCCTGCCGGGGCGCTGCTATACTGCCGCCAAGCTCCGGCTGGGGCGTCGCGCTCTCCAAGGAAAATCAGTTACTTGGAGTGTTCCGCGACCGGCCCGGAGAGACCCCATGAACCCATCAGCGGGGCGTGAGCAACGCCCCGTGGCCGGCGCCCTTGGCCCGGCCGCCCGGAAAACCGACGCATGCGCCTTTCCACGATCAAGCTCGCCGGCTTCAAGTCCTTCGTCGACCCGACCGTGCTGCACCTGCCGACCAACATGACCGGCATCGTCGGTCCGAACGGTTGCGGCAAGTCGAACATCATCGACGCGGTGCGCTGGGTCATGGGCGAAAGCTCGGCCAGCCGCCTGCGCGGCGATTCGCTCACCGACGTGATCTTCTCCGGCAGCTCGGCGCGCAAGCCGGTCAGCCAGGCCACGGTCGAGCTGATCTTCGACAACAGCGACGGCGCCATCGGCGGCGAGTACGCGCGCTTCAACGAGATCTCGGTCAAGCGCACCGTCAGCCGCGACGGCCAGAGCAACTACTACCTCAACGGCGCCCGCTGCCGCCGTCGCGACATCACCGATCTCTTCCTCGGCACCGGCCTGGGCCCGCGCAGCTACTCGATCATCGAGCAGGGCATGATCAGCCAGATCATCGAGGCCAGGCCCGAGGACCTGCGCGTCTACCTGGAGGAGGCCGCCGGCATCTCCAAGTACAAGGAGCGCCGCAAGGAGACCGAGACCCGCATCCGCCACACCCGCGAGAACCTGGATCGCCTCAACGACCTGCGCGAGGAAGTGGACAAGCAGCTCGAGCACCTCAAGCGCCAGGCCCGCGCCGCGGAGCAGTACCAGGCCCTGCAGGCCGAGCGTGCGGTCAAGGACGCCCAGCTCAAGGCGCTGGAGTACAAGCGCCACGATGCCGAGCTCAAGACCCTGCGCGACGCCCTGACCCAGGACGAGATCAGGCTGCAGGCCGTGCTGGCCGAGCAGCGCAAGGCCGAGGCGCAGATCGAGGAATGCCGCGCCCGCCACGTCACCGCTTCCGAGGCCCTGGGCAAGGCCCAGGCCGAGGTCTACCGCATCGGTGGCGAGCTGGCCCGCATCGAGCAGCAGATCCAGCACCAGAAGGAACTGCGCCAGCGCCTGGAGAAGGCCCGCGCCGAGGCCGACGCCGCCTTCGCCGAGGTCGGCGAGCACATCAGCGGCGACGAGCGCCAGCTGGCCGAACTGCACAATGCCATCGCCGCCGACGAGCCGCGCCTGGCCGAGCTGCAGGCCCAGGACGCCGCCCGCCAGGAAGCGCTGCGCGCCGCCGAGGCCGCGCTGCAGGACTGGCAGCAGCGCTGGGACGCCTACGCCCGCGCCCAGTCCGAGGCCGCGCGCTGGGCCGAGGTCGAGCGCACCAAGATCGAATACCTGGAAAAGCAGGCGCTGGAAGCCGGCCGCCGCCGCGAGGCGCTGGCCGCCGAGCGCAGCGGCCTGGATACCGCCGCCATCGTGTCGGCGCTGGAAGAGATGCGCAGCCAGCACGACCAGCAGAAGGCCGGCCTCGATGGCCTGGCCAGCGAGCTGGAACAGCGCAAGGCCGCCCTGACCGCGCTGCAGGAGCAGCAGCGGCAGCAGCAGGCCGAGCTGGCCGAGGTGCGCAAGCAGGGCCAGGCCGCGCGCGGCCGCCTGGCTTCGCTGGAAGCCCTGCAGCACGCCGCCCTGGGCCAGGAGAAGAACGCCGCCCTGGACTGGCTGAAGGCCCAGGGCCTGGACGGCCGGACCCGCCTGGGCGAAGCCCTGGAAGTGGAGCCGGGCTGGGAGACCGCCGTCGAAACCGTGCTCGGCAGCCTGCTGGAAGCGGTGACGGTGGACGCGCCGAACGATTACCTCGAGGCCCTGGCCGGCCTGGCCCAGGGCCGCGTCGCCCTGGTCGGCGCCGCCCGCGGCGGCTTCGAGGCGCCGGCCGGCTCCCTGGCGGCGAAGGTGCAGGGCCCCGACGCCGTGCGCCGCCTGCTGGCGCGCGTGCGCGCCGTCGAGGACGTCGCCGCCGCCCGTTCGCTCAGCCTGGGCGAGGGCGAGGCCGCCGTCACCCGCGCCGGCGAGTGGCTGGGCCAGGGCTGGCTGCGCGCCATCCGCAGCGGCGAGGCGCAGCAGGGCGCCCTGGCCCGCGAACGCGAGATCCAGGGCCTGCGCGCGGAGATCGACGCGCTGGCTCGGCGCGAACAGGAACTCAACGAATCCCTCGCCGGCCTGCGCGACCGCCTGCTCGAGGCCGAGCAGCATCGTGAGGACGCGCAGCGCAGCCTCTACCTGGCCCACCGCAGCGTTTCCGAGCTGGCCGGCCAGCTGCAGAGCCAGCAGGGCAAGCTGGAATCGGCCCAGGCCCGCGCCTCCCGCATCGACGGCGAGCTGGAAACCCTGGCGGCGACCCTGGAGGAATCCCAGGCCAATGCCCGCGAGGCGCGCGCCCGCCTGGAACAGGCGGTGGCGAAGATGGGCGAGCTGGAAACCGAGCGGCAGCAGCTGGATGCCCAGCGCCGCGAGCTGAGCGAGCAGCGCGACGCCGCCCGCCAGGTCGCCCGCGAGGCGCGCGAGGCCGCGCACCAGCTGGCCCTGACCCTGGAATCGCAGCGCGCCCGCGTGGTCGCGCTCAGCCAGTCGCTGGCGCGCATGGGCAACCAGAAGGCGCAGCTGGAAGTGCGCCTGAACGAACTCAAGGCCCAGCTGGCCGAGGGCGACGCGCCGGTGAAGGCGCTGGAAGCCCAGCACCAGGCCACGCTGGAACAGCGCGTCAGCGCCGAGAAGGCCCTGGCCGCCGCCCGCTCGCACCTGGACGGCATCGAAGGCGAGATGCGCGAGCTCGAGCAGACCCGCCAGCAGCGCGACCAGGACGCCCTGGCCCAGCGCGAGGCCATCACCAACCGCCGCCTGCAGGAACAGGCCGTGGCCCTGCGCGCCAGCCAGCTGGCCGAGGCCATCACCGCCGCCGGCCAGGTGCTGGACGACGTGCTCAACACGCTGCCGGACGAGGCCGCGGTCGAGCCCTGGCAGAAGGCCCTGGCCGACATCGAGGCGCGCATGCGCCGGCTCGAGCCGGTCAACCTGGCCGCCATCCAGGAGTACGGCGAGCAGTCGCAGCGCAAGGAATACCTGGATTCCCAGCACGCCGACCTCACCCAGGCGCTGGAAACCCTGGAGGAGGCCATCCGCAAGATCGACCGCGAGACCCGCGGCCGCTTCAAGGAAACCTTCGACCGGGTCAATGCCGGCATCCAGGAGCTGTATCCGCGCCTGTTCGGCGGCGGTCACGCCTATCTGGAGCTGACCGGCGAGGACCTGCTGGACACCGGCGTGGCCATCATGGCGCGGCCGCCGGGAAAGCGCGTCAGCAACATCTCGCTGCTCTCCGGCGGCGAGAAGGCGCTGACCGCCGTCGCCCTGGTCTTCGCCATCTTCCGGCTCAACCCGGCGCCGTTCTGCCTGCTGGACGAGGTCGACGCGCCGCTGGACGAGGCCAACGTCGGCCGCTTCAGCAACATGGTCACGGAGATGAGCGAGAAGGTGCAGTTCCTCTTCGTCACCCACAACAAGGCGACGATGGAGGCGGCCCGGCAGCTCTCGGGCGTCACCATGCGCGAGCCCGGCGTCAGCCGCCTGGTCTCGGTGGACCTGGCCGAGGCGACCCGCCTGGCCGGCGCCGCCTGACCGGCGCGGCGAATTCGGGCATCATTCCGCGGGTCGGCCGCGCCCGGGCGGCCTCATGGCGGCAGGGAGGGAGCCATGTTCGACGGACTCAGCGAGACTGCATTGCTGCGCATCGCCATTGGCGTCGCGGCCCTGATCCTGTTCGCGGTCATCATCCTCAGCAGCCGGCGCAAGCCCGGCCAGGGCCAGCGCGCCAGTGCGCCGCGCGGCAGCCGCGAGCGCCAGGAACCGACCCTGCGCGAAATCCTCGAGGCCGATGCCGGCACCGGCGACCAGGACGTCGCGGTGGAGCAGGGCGAGCTGGATCTGCTGGAAAGGACCCTGGCCGGCGAGCCCGTGCCCGACCGGCGCCCGGCTGCCAGCCTGCCCGGCGCCAGGCCGACCGAGAACTTCGACAAGGTGGTCACCCTCTACCTGGCGGCCCGCGCCGGCCAGGCCTTCCACGGCCCCGACCTGGTGGTGGCGGCGGAGAAGGCCGGCCTGGTGTTCGGGCACATGAACATCTTCCACCGGCTGGTGGACAACCATCCCGAGCAGGGGCCGGTGTTCAGTGTCGCCAACCTGGTCAAGCCGGGTTCCTTCGACATGGCCAGCATCCAGGACCTGCGCACGCCGGGCATCAGCTTCTTCATGGCGCTGCCGGGCCCGCTGCCGGCCCTGGACGCCTGGGACGCCATGCTGCCCACCGCCCAGCGCATGGCCGAGCTGCTGGACGGCGTGCTGCTGGACGAGGAACGCAACGCGCTCGGCCGCCAGCGCATCGCCCACATCCGCGAGGACCTGCGCAGCTACGACCGCAAGCAGCAGAAGTGGGACCTGCGCACCACGCGCTGACCCGTCCGCCCGCCGATGAGCACCCCCGCCGCGCGTGTCGCCGAGCTTCGGCGCCAGATCGAGGACGCCAACTACCGCTACCACGTGCTCGACGATCCGGCCATCCCGGACGCCGAGTACGACGCGCTGATGCGCGAGCTGGAGGCGCTGGAACG
>DATGPR010000215.1:0-2381 GCA_035304725.1 Arenimonas sp. | reverse complement strand
TGCAGCTGTTCGCGCTGCTGGAACACCTGCCCTTCCGCAACCCCATGGACATGGAGGGCTGGCCGGCCCTGCGCGGTTTCGCGGCGGAATGGCGGGCGCGGCCCTCGGCGCAGGCCACGCCCTATCGTTTCGACGCGCCGGACAGCTGATCCGGCGCGTCCCCTCGCTTACCGGCCCTGGCCGATGTGCTGGTCGAGGAAGGCCAGCAGCTTCTCGTAATAGGCCACCTGGCGGTCGAGGTGGACGAAGCCGTGGCCTTCCTTCTCCTCGACGATGGTCACCTTGGGCGGGTTGCCGGCCTTGGTCAGCTCGTCGCGCATCAGCTCGAACTGATCGTAGGGCGCGCGCGCGTCCATCTTGCCGTGCGCCAGCAGCACCGGCACGCGGATGCGGGCGGCGTTGTGGGCCGGCGACTGCGCGTGCTGAACCTCGCGGCTGTCGGGCATCACCCGCGCCAGGAACTTGCGGCCGATCTCGTGCTTGCTGGTGTCGCCGGTCTTGAACATCAGCGGGATGCTGTAGACGCCGGCGTAGCCGGCAGTGCAGCGCAGCGACTCGGGGGCCAGCGCCGCGGCCTGCAGGGCGGCGAAGGCGCCGTAGGAGGCGCCATAGCTGCAGACCCGCTTCGGATCGGCGATACCCTGGCCGACGGCCCAGGCCAGGCCGTCCAGCAGGTCGCGCACCATGGCATCGCCCCACTGGCCGTAGCCGGCCATCTGGAAGCCGGTGCCGTAGCCACCGGAGCCGCGGAAGTTCAGCTGCAGCACCGCGTAGCCGCGGCTGGCCAGCAGCTGCACCTCCGGATCGAAGCCCCAGGTGTCGCGCACGCCGTGCGGGCCGCCGTGCGGCATCAGCACCAGCGGCAGATTGCGGCCGTCGCTGCCGGGCGGCAGGGTCAGGTAGCCGTGCAGGGTCAGGCCGTCGCGGGCGGCGAAGCTGATCGGCCGGGTGGCGGCCATCGCCCCGGGCTTGATCCAGCTGCGCTGGGCCAGCAGGAAGCGGGCGCGGCCGGTGCTGGCGTCGAACAGGTAGTACTCCCCGGGGTTGCGGTCGCCGTAGACGCGCACCAGGAACAGGCCGTCGTCGTCGCTGCGGCCGGCGAAGCTCACCACCTGGTCCGGGAAGGCGGCTTCCAGGCCGGCGTAGACCTTGGCCAGGGTCGATTCCTGGTCGACGAAGACGTAGTCCACCTTGCCGTCGTGGTAGGCGGCGGCGATCGGGCCGTCCTCGCCCATCAGCAGGCCGACCGGCTCGACCGCGCGCGAGGGCAGCAGCAGGGTGCGTTCGCCGCTGGCGATGTCCACGGCCTCGATGCGGTGTGGCTCGCCCTGGTCGCTGGCGGCGATGAAGACGCGGTTGTTCCTTTCGTCCAGACCCAGGGGAATGCGCTCCGGCTCGCCCTCGTCCCAGATCCGGATCGGCTCCCAGCGGTCGTTGCGGCGCACGTAGCTGCCGTTCTTGCCGAGGACGCGCTCGCCCCAGATGTAGCGGGGGTTGCCTTCCTCATCCAGCAGGATGCCCTTGACGAAGCGCAGCGGCGTCAGCACCCGCGGCGGGTTCATCGGCCACTGGCCGCGCAGCGGGATCTTCATCACGTAGGTCGACTCGCCCGACCACACCGCCACCAGGATCCGCTCCGGGTCGTTGGGCAGCAGGTCGACGATGTCCTCGAAGCCGCCGAGCAGCGGCGCGGTTTCGCTGCCGTCGGCCTTGCCCACGTACCAGCGGGTCATGTAGATGAAGCGCAGGTCGTTGAGCAGGCTGCCGGTGAGCTTGTCCACGGAGAAGACGAACTGGTTCTCGTCCTTCCAGCGCATCGAGGACACGTAGTCCTGTTCGCCCAGCTGCAGGTTGACGGTGGCCACGCCATCTTCGACCCGCAGCACCACCAGCGACCACTGGTTCTCGCGGCGGACGGTGGCCAGCAGGTGCTTGCCGTCCGGCGACAGCGTCAGGTTGCTGAACTCCGCAGGCTGGAAGAACTCCCGCACCGGAACGGGGGCGGCCTGGCCGGGGGTTCCGGCAGGGGCGGGTTCGGCGGCGCTGGCGGCCGGCAGGGCCAGCACCAGCAGGAGCAGGGCGATCAGTGGGCGCATGGGACAAGGCGGTGGCGAAAGAGGGCGAATTGTAGCCGCCCTGCGCCCCCGGCACGACGCAGAGCATCACCGAATCGCCGATAATGGCCGGCTTTCACCACCCGCAAGGCCCGCGCCCATGAACACCGCCTACCGCAAGCCGCTGCCCGGCACCTCCCTGCACTGGTTCGACGCCTGCGAGGCGGTGGAGGCGCGCTGGCCAGGGGCCTGGGCGGGCCTGCCCTACGTTTCGCGCGTGCTGGCCGAGAACCTGGTGCGGCGCTGCCCGGCCGACATCCTGGAGGA
>DATGPR010000214.1:0-2369 GCA_035304725.1 Arenimonas sp. | reverse complement strand
GCGGGGCGGGAAAAAGAAAAGGGCCCTGCGGGGCCCTTTTCCATTCATCTGGCGGAGAGGGAGGGATTCGAACCCTCGAGGCGCTATAAACGCCTGCCTGATTTCGAGTCAGGTACATTCAACCGCTCTGCCACCTCTCCGGGTGCCGGCGCCGCCGCGAAGGCGACGCCGGGCCGCGAATTATAGGGGCCCCGGGCGGCTCCCGCCAGCCTCAGGGGCCGGTGGCGGTACCCCGGCCGGTCGGCAGGAAGAGGAAATCGCCGCTCTCGTGGCCCGCGTAACGGATCGGGGCGTATTCCGGCACCTGCGGCAGCGGCGAGTCGATGGAGCCCAGGGCCAGGGCCGTGGACACCTCCTGGAACAGCCGCTGGCCCGGCATCAGCCGGTTGTTGTCCTGGAGCACGTTGAGGAAGGCCCGGGCGAAGTAGCTGTGGCGGCCGCTGCCGGCGTCGGGCACCGGCATCACGCCGCCGGAGCTGAGCACGGTGCGGGAACGGCCCTTGGCCACCGCCTTGACCCAGGCATCCCACTTGCCGCGGTCGGCCTCGGCCGGGTCGAAGGTCGGCACCGACGTGCGCGACAGCGTGCCCGAGTAGCAGGAGTCGGCCACCACCATCACGTGGCGGGCGGCGATGGTGTCCAGGATGTCGCTGATGGCGGCATTGGAGATCCAGGTATTGCTGGCCCGGGCGGCGCCGTCGCTGGGCACCCAGTAGCCCTGACCCTCGCCGTCGATCTCGCCGTGGCCGGCGTAGTAGACCAGCAGGTTGTCCTCGGGACCGAGCTTCTCGCGCATGGCGTTGAGCGCGCTCAGGATCTCCAGACGGCTGCCGTTGAGCACGAGCTCGACCTGGTAGCCGTAGCGCCGGCGCAGCACGTCGGCGACGGCATTGGCGTCGTTGGCGGCGCTCTGCAAGGTCGGGAAGGCCGGATCGCGGTAGGCGTTGTTGCCGATCACCAGCGCGTGGTAGCGGCCCAGCTTGACACCGCGGGGCAGCTCGCCGGTGGCCACCGGCGCCGCCGCCACCGACGCGCCCGAGGCCTGGGGCAGCAGGTTGAACTGCAGCTCGGCGCGGGCACCGGAGGTGTCGGTCGCGACGATGCTGACCTGGGTACCGCCGGCCGGCACCTCGACCTCGGCGCTGAAGCCGCCGTTGGGCGTGAGCTCGACCGGACGGCCGTTGACCTCGATCTGCCGCACCATCTGCGGCGCCGTGACGCGCCCCACCACCTTGCGGGTGCCGGGACCGCCCGGGAAGACGGCGGTGTTGCGGCCGCGGGCGGCGACGAAGACCGGGTCGAGCACCTCGAGCATCGGCGCGGCGTACAGGCCACCGCCGGTGCTGCCGGCGCGCCGCTCCAGCGCGGCCAGCCGGGTGCGCTGGGCATTGAGCTGTTCTTCCTGGGCCAGCAGCTGGTTCTCCAGCAGGCGGGTCAGGTCGTCGTCCTGGGCCTGGCGGGCCTCGGCCAGCTTGTTCCGGGTGTCCACCAGTTCGCGCTGGGCCTGCTGCAGGGCGGCGCGACGCTGGGCCAGCTCACGCTGCAGCTGCTGGACCTGCTCGCGCAGGCGGGCGCTCTCGGCCTCGCCCTCGCGCACCTGCTGTTCGAGGCCGCTGATGCGTTCGTCGCGGGCGCGCAGTTCGACCTGCACCACCGAGGCATACATCAGCGCGTCCTGGATGCCGGAGGCCTCGCGGTAGAGGTTGAGCGCCATGGCCGGGTCCTTCTCCACGCCCAGGCCCTGCTCGTAGAGGTAGCCGAGGTTGATCTTGGCGCGGCCGTAGCCCTGGTCGGCCGCCTTTCGGAACCACTGCAAGGCCATGCCGTAATCCGGCGCGGTGCCCAGGCCCTTGGCATAGATCTCGCCGACGTTGTTCTGCGCCTCGGGGTCGCCGGCCATCGCGCCCTCGAGCCAGACCTTGAGCGCGGTCTGGTAGTTGGCGCGGTCATAGGCGACGTATTCGCCGCCGCGGATTTCGCAATCGGCCTGGGTGGTGCGGATTGGCCGGCGGGCGGTGATGTAGGTGGCCTGGCGTCCCAGCTTGCGCAGCTGGCCGGGAAGCAGGCAATCCACGATCAGCAGGTCCTCGGCGTTGCGTACCGCGGCGCGGGCTTCCCGGGCGGGCAGACCGGCCGCCAGGGCGACGCCGAAGGAAAGAAGCATCACGCAAAGGCGGGTGAGAAAGGGACAGCGGCTGGGCGAGGTCATGGGCATGGCTCCATTGGAAGCTCCGCGGCCCGCACCGGTGGCCTTTCAGCGGCGCGCCTGCCGCTATACTCAAGGGGCAGTTTATAGCCGCATTCCTGGGGAAAAGCGATGCAAGCTTGGTGCAGCGCGGCAACATCTTCTAATACGGAAACCGGGGCGT
>DATGPR010000213.1:0-7038 GCA_035304725.1 Arenimonas sp. | reverse complement strand
GGCATTGGCCAGGGCCAGGGCCTCGGTCTCGTCCTCGAAGGGCTGCAGGCTGACCACCGGGCCGAAGATTTCCTCGGTATTGGTGCGGCAGTCCTGGCCCAGGCCCTCGATCACGGTCGGGGCGATGAACCAGCCGCCGGCACAGCGGCCTTCCAGCCTGAGCGCCTCGCCGCCGCAGAGGATGCGGCCGCCCTCGGCGCGGGCGGTGTCGATGCAGCGCAGGACCTTTTCGTAATGCGCCTGCGAGACCAGCGGACCCAGTTGGCTGTCCGCCGCCAGCGGATCGCCGGTGACCAGGGCGCGCACCTTTTCCAGGAAGGCCTCGCGGAATTCCTCGTAGTAGCGGCGCTCGACCAGGATGCGCGAGCCGCACAGGCAGATCTGCCCGCTGTTGAGGAAGGCCGAGCGCACCACCGTATCCAGCAGCTTCGCCCGCGGCGCGTCGGCGAAGATGATGGTCGGGTTCTTGCCACCCAGCTCCAGCGAGACCTTGCGCAGGCGCGCGGCGCAGGATTTCGCGATGGCGGTGCCGACGGCGGTGCTGCCGGTGAAGCTGATCGCGGCGATGTCCGGATGCTCCACCAGGGCCTGGCCGGCGGACGGGCCACGACCCTGGACGATGTTGAGCACGCCGGCCGGGAAGCCGATCTCCCGCGCCAGTTCGCCCAGCATCCAGGCGGTCACCGGCGTCACCTCGCTGGGCTTGCCGACCGCGCAGTTGCCGGCGGCCAGGGCCGGCGCCAGCTTCCAGGTGAACAGGTACAGCGGCAGGTTCCAGGGACTGATCACCCCGACCACGCCCAGCGCCTGGCGCAGGGTGTAGTGCAGGGCGCCGGGCGCGGCATGCGACTCGCTGGCGAACTGGGTGGCGGCGTGGGCGAAGAAGCGCAGGTTGGCCACCGCCCGCGGGATGTCCAGTCCGCGGGCCAGGGACAGCGGCTTGCCGGCGTCGCGCGATTCGGCGGCGGCGAATTCGTCCAGGCGCGCTTCCAGGGCCGCGGCCAGCTTCTCCAGCCAGGCGGCGCGTTCGGCGGCGGGCAGGGCGGACCAGGCGGGGAAGGCGGCGCGGGCGGCGGCGACGGCGGCATCGACGTCGGCGGCGTCGCCGTCGGGGCAATGCGCGTAACGCTGGCCGGTCGCCGGCTCATGCACCTCCAGCCAGGCATCGCCGGCAGGCGGGCGGGCCTGGCCGCCAATCAGGTGGGAGAGCCGCAGAGACATGCCGCCAAGCTTACCCGCGGCAGCCACCGTCCGGACAGGTACGGCGCGGCCGGGCAATCCGGGCGCTCAGGCCCGGACCGGCGGCACCTGCTGCGGTTCGTGGTACTCGAAACCGAGCACGCCGTCCTGCACGCGCGCCACCCGGGCCGGCACCAGCACTGCCCGGCCGGGCTCGTCGAAGAAGACCAGCTGGACGATGTCGGCCACTTCCAGCGTGCAGTCCTCGGGGCGGAACAGGCCGCAGCCGCCCTCGGACAGGTCCACGACCTCGCCCAGCCAGGCATCCTCGCCACGCACCACCACCACGCGGGCGGCGTAGGGGACGCGGGTGGAGAACCGTTGATCCTCCATGCCCGGCCTCCTCAGAGCGAGCGTGTGCGGCCGCCGTCGACCGGCAGGTTGATGCCGTTGACGTAGGCAGCGGCCGGCGAGGCCAGGAAGGCGATGGCCGCTGCCACTTCCGCGGGTTCGGCGAAGCGGCCGGCCGGCACCGTCGCCAGCATGCCCTTGGCGATGTCCTCGGCCGGCTTGCCGGCGGCGGCGGAACGCTCGGCGAGGATCTGCTCCAGGCGGCGGGTGCGGGTATAGCCCGGCAGCACGTTGTTGACGGTGATGCCGAAGGGGCCGAGTTCGCTGGCCAGGGTCTTGGCCCAGCTGGCGACGGCGCCGCGCACGGTGTTGGACACGCCCAGGTTGGGGATCGGTTCCTTCACCGAGGTCGAGATCACGTTGACGACGCGGCCCCAGCCGGCCGCCTTCATGCCGGGCAGCACCGCCTGCACCAGGATCTGGTTGGCCACCAGGTGCTGGCGGAAGACCTCGACATAGCGCTCGGGCTGGGCCTCGTGCGCCGTTCCGCCGGGCGGGCCGGCGGTGTTGTTCACCAGGATCTGCACCGGCCGCTGCGCGACCAGGGCGGAAACCGCCGCGCGCAGGCCGTCGCCGTCACGGCTGTCGGCGGCGACGTGGCCGTGCCGCTGGCTCCCGTGCACGCGGGGCAGGGCGGCCGCGACCTCGACCAGCACGCCCTCGCGGCGGGCCAGCACGGTGACATCGGCGCCCAGCCCGGCCAGGGCTTCGGCGGCGGCGCGGCCGATGCCTTCGGAGGCACCGCAGACCAGGGCGTGGCGCCCGGCGAGGTTCAATTGCATGGATTCAGTCTCCCCTTTCGCGCCGCGCCAGCCTTTCCTGCATCAGTGCGGCGATCTCCCGGTCGGCCTCGCGGGCGCTGCCCGCGAGTGCGGTGGCGACGCTGCGCATGTTGGCCCCGGGGTGATTCTGGTTGAGCTTGAAGGTCAGTTCCACCCGCCGCACGTGCAGGGTGAAGCCGACGATACCCTTGAGCTGCCCCGCCTCGCGCGGATCGTCGGGATTGAAACGCCAGTCGCCGCCGACGGCGGCCTCGTGGCGTTCGCTCAATCCTGCCACCACGGAGGCGAGGAAGGCGGGCTCGGTGCTGGTCTCCAGCTCGCCGTGCAGGTGCGCCACGGCGTAATTCCAGGTCGGCACCCGTGCCTGCTCGGTCTTGTCCGGATACCAGCCTGGCGAAACATAGGCATGCGGGCCGTGCACGATGGCCAGGGCCGGCCCGGTGTGCCGCGATTGCGGATTGGCCCGCGACCAGTGGCCGCGCAGGCGCACTGATTCGCCGTCACGTTCGTACAGCACCGGCAGGTGGCTGACCTGCGGTTCGCCGCCGTCCACGGTCACCAGGGTGACGAAGGCGTCGCGGGCGACCAGGGCGTCCAGCCCGGCCAGGTCGGTTTCAACGAAGTAGCGGGCCCTGAACAATCAGTCGCGTCCGGTCAGCGGGTTCTTCAGCGGGCGGATCATCTGCTCGCGCAGGCTTTCCTCGTCCTCGCCGCGGGGCGGTTCCAGCTCCTCCAGGTCCAGGCCCCAGGCGGCCGCGTCCTCGTCGTCCATGCCGTCCAGGGCGCGGAACTCGGCGTCCATCAGGGCGGCGCGGGCGATTTCCTCACTCTCGTAGACATTGGTGCGGCCGTCGCAGTCCAGCACCTCGGTCACGCCGCTCTCGAGCACGCGCAGCCGGGCCCAGACCAGCATGCGCGGCAGTGCCGCCAGCCACCACTGGTCCTTGTCGTCGCCAATGCTCATCGGAAGGTCCTCACTGCAGGAGTATCAGCACCAGTACGCCCACCGCGCCGGCCAGGCAGAGCCAGCCGGCGACCGCGGCGATATTGCCCAGCGAACGCAGGCCGGCATCGCCCAGGCCGGCATGGCCCCAGCGCATCAGCCACCAGGAATAGGCCCAGTTGCCGTCGCCGGTGCCGGGGGCGAAGGGCAGGCCGCGGTCCAGCTGCAGGCGGTAGGCGAGCACGCGGAAACCGAAATGGGCCGGGCCGGCGGAACCCGCCAGGCCCAGCATCAGGAAGATCAGCAGCGAGCCCGGGCCGGTCTGCATGGCCTCAGAACGCGGCCAGGCCGGGCGCGCGCGGGTAGGGGATGGAGTCGCGGATGTTGGCCAGGCCGCAGACGTAGACGACCAGGCGCTCGAAGCCCAGGCCGAAGCCGGCATGCGGCACGGTGCCGTAGCGGCGGAAGTCGCGGTACCAGCCGTACTGGGCCGGATCCAGGCCGAACTGGGCCATGCGCCGGTCGAGCATGTCCAGGCGCTCCTCGCGCTGGCTGCCGCCGATGATCTCGCCGATGCCCGGAGCCAGCACATCCATGGCGGCGACGGTCTTGCCGTCGTCGTTCAGGCGCATGTAGAAGGCCTTGATCTGCTCGGGATAGTTGGTCACCACCACCGGCCGGCCGACGTGCTTCTCGGTCAGCCAGCGCTCGTGCTCGGTCTGCAGGTCCAGGCCCCATTCGACCGGGAAGTCGAACTTCTCGCCGGACTCCTGCAGCAGTTCCACCGCCTCGGTGTACTCCAGCCGCTCGAAGGGCGCGTCGATGAAGGCCTGCAGGCGGGTGATGGCGTCCTTCTGCACGCGCTCGGCGATGAAGGCCATGTCGTCGCCGCGCTCCTCCAGCACCGCCTTGAACAGGTACTTGAGGAATTCCTCGGCCAGGCGCGCGTCCTCATCCAGGTCGGCGAAGGCGATCTCCGGCTCGATCATCCAGAACTCGGCCAGGTGGCGGGTGGTGTGGCTGTTCTCGGCGCGGAAGGTCGGGCCGAAGGTGTAGACCTTGCTCAGCGCCAGGCAGTAGGCCTCGACATTGAGCTGGCCGGAGACGGTCAGGAAGGCCTCCTTGCCGAAGAAGTCGCGCGAGAAGTCCACCGCGCCGTCCTTGGTGCGCGGCAGGTTGGCCAGGTCCAGGGTCGAGACCCGGAACATCTGGCCGGCGCCCTCGGCGTCGGAGGTGGTGATGATCGGCGTGCTGATCCAGTAGAAGCCACGCTCGTGGAAGAAGCGGTGCACCGCCTGCGCCAGGCAGTGGCGGATGCGGGTGACGGCGCCGAACAGGTTGGTGCGCGGGCGCAGGTGGGCGACCTCGCGCAGGAACTCCAGCGAGTGCGGCTTGGGCTGGATCGGGTAGGTTTCCGGGTCGTCGACCCAGCCGACCACCTCGACCGTGCTGGCCTGGATCTCGAAGCTCTGGCCCTGGCCCTGGGAGGGCACCAGGGTGCCGGTGGCGACGATGGAGCAGCCCGAGCTCAGGTGCCGCACTTCCGACTCGTAATTGGCCAGGGTCGCCGGCGCCACCACCTGGATGGGGGCGAAACAGGAACCGTCGCTGAGATTGACGAAGCTCAGGCCGGCCTTGGAATCGCGCCGGGTCCGGACCCAGCCGCGCACCGTGACTTCACTGCCGGGGGCGATCGCCCCGGACAGCGCCTGCTGAACGCTGACCACTGCCATCTCTTGAATCCCTGGCCCCTCGGGCCCATCTGGCGAAGAGCGCAAGGATACCCGCAAGCCGCGGGTTCAGGCAGCGCCGCTATACTTCCCGGGCAGCTTCAAGGAGGAGCCGATGGCCGTCACCCTGACCCCCGCCGCCGCCGAACGCGTCCGCCGCTACCTGGCCGAGACCCCGGGCGGCATCGGCCTGCGTTTCGGGGTGCGCGCCTCCGGCTGTTCCGGCTTCGCCTACGTGGTGGACATCGCCACCGCCCCCGGCCCGGACGACATCGTCTTCGAGAGCGAGGGCGTGCCGGTGCGGGTGGACGCCGCCAGCCTGCCGCAGGTGGACGGCACCGAAATCGACTTCGTCAGCCAGGGGCTGAACCAGCAGTTCATCTTCCGCAACCCGCGGGTGGCCGCCGAGTGCGGCTGCGGCGAGTCCTTCACCACCGACCCCTCCCTGGCCTGAGGGCCGGCCCCGGCGGGGCCGGGGCAGGGTGGGGCCCGCCGGGCGGGCCCGGGCAGGCGGCCGAAACCGGCCGGCCTTGCGCAAACCCCTGATTTCAGCGAAAATGCGCGGCTCCCCACTGGGGAGACCCTTGCTCCACGGCCGCGTGTCGGGGGCTGTCCCGGCCGCCGCGCGGCCGCACATCCACAAGGAACCACCATGCGTCACTACGAAATCGTGTTCATGGTCCATCCGGACCAGAGCGAGCAGGTGCCGGCCATGATCGAGCGCTACAAGGCGCTGATCGAGGGCGACGGCGGCCGCATCCACCGCCTCGAGGACTGGGGCCGCCGCCAGCTGGCCTACTCCATCGACAACCTGGTCAAGGCCCACTACGTGCTGATGAACATCGAGTGCGGCCAGAAGGTGCTCAACGAGCTGGTCGACGGCTTCCGCTTCAATGACGCCGTGCTGCGCCACATGGTCATCGCCCGCAAGGAGGCGATCACCGAGCAGTCGCCGATCATGAAGAGCAAGGACGAGAAGGGCGAGCGTCGCCCGCGTCGTGAAGACGAAGAGGCCGCCGGCGACAACGCCGACGCCGCCTGAGCCCGAGACCGGAGAGAACCATGAGCAAGTACTTCCGCCGCCGCAAGTTCTGCAAGTTCACGGCCGAGGGCGTCAAGGAGATCGATTACAAGGATCTCAACACCCTGCGCCAGTACCTGACCGAGAACGGCAAGATCGTGCCGAGCCGCATCACCGGCACCAAGTCCAAGTACCAGCGCCAGCTGGCCACCGCCATCAAGCGGGCGCGCGAACTGGCCCTGATCCCGTACACGGACAACCACCAGAACTGATCCTGACGGACAGCCACAAGTTGCGGGGCCACGCGCCCCGCTAACGTTACGGAGTTTGAGAAATGGAACTGATCCTCCTGCAGAAGGTGGTCAACCTGGGCGGCCTCGGCGACAAGGTCAAGGTCAAGCCCGGCTACGGCCGCAACTACCTGATTCCCTACGGCAAGGCCGTGCCGGCCACCGCCGAGAACGTGGCCGCCTTCGAGGCCCGTCGTGCCGAGTACGAGGCCAAGGCCAACGCCCTGCTGGCCGAAGCCGAGGCCCGCAAGGCCAAGCTGGAGAACGCCAGCGTGACCATCAAAGCCCTGGCCTCCACCGAGGGCAAGCTGTTCGGCTCGGTCGGCCCGCGCGACATCGCCGAGGCCTTCACCGAGGCGGGCTTCCCGCTGGAGAAGAACGAGGTGGTGCTGGGCGAGGGCCCGCTGCGCCGCACCGGCGAGTTCGATGTCGAGGTGCGCCTGCACGCCGACGTCGAGACCGTGGTCAAGGTCGTGGTCGAGGCCGAGACCGCCTGAGTCCCGGGCAACAGCCGCCAGGAAGGCCGCCCACCGGGCGGCCTTTCTTTTTGCCCGGCCGCCGCCATCCGCCCTGCCAGTCTCGGGATATGAGATTCCCACCGGTTATACACAGGGTTATGCCTGTGACTCCCGTGCGAGGAGGGCTAGGATGAGCGACCCGATTCCCCTTGCAAGCACGCCAC
>DATGPR010000212.1:0-5513 GCA_035304725.1 Arenimonas sp. | reverse complement strand
TTCTTCCGGGGCTAGGGCCCGCCGCGGCGGGCGGATTGCTTACTTCGGCGCCAGCCGCACCGCGCCGTCCAGGCGGATGGTCTCGCCGTTGAGGTAGCGGTTGGACAGGATGTAGGCGACCAGATCGGCGAACTCCTCCGGCCGGCCCAGGCGCGAGGGGTAGGGGATGGAGGCCGACAGCGACTGCTGCACCGCCTCCGGCATGCCGTCCACCATCGGCGTCCAGAAGATGCCCGGGGCGATGGTGTTGACGCGGACGCCGAAGCGGGCCAGCTCGCGGGCCATCGGCAGGGTCATGCCGACCACGCCGCCCTTGGAGGCCGAGTAGGCGGCCTGGCCGATCTGGCCCTCGTAGGCGGCCACCGAGGCGGTGTTGACGATCACGCCGCGCTCGCCGTCCTCGCCGGGGGCGTTGTGCTGCATCAGGTCGGCGGCGGCCTTGGCCACGTTGAAGCTGCCGACCAGGTTGACCATCACCGTGGTGGCGAAGGTCTTCAGCGGCATCGGGCCTTCCTTGCCCAGCACGCGGCCGGCGCCGAGGATGCCGGCGCAGTTCACCGCGGCATTGAGGCCGCCCATGAACTCGCTGGCCTCCTTGACGGTGGCGGCGACCTGGGCCTCGTCGGTGACGTCGGTCTTCCAGTAGCGGGCCTTGTCCTGGCCCAGCTCGGCGATGGCGGCGGCGCCCTTCTCGTCGTTCACGTCGAGCAGGGCGACCCTGGCGCCGGCGGCGACCAGGTGTCGGGCCACGGCCAGGCCGAGGCCGGAAACGCCGCCGGTGACCACGGCGCGGGTAGCGGAAATCTGCATGGGAACCCCCGGATGCGGAAAGCCGCGGATTTTACCGGAGGGTGGACCGGGGCCGCGAGCGGCCGGCTAGTCGGCCGGGCCGTGCTGGCGCAGGTGCTCGGCGAATTCGTCCGGGTTCAGCGGCTTGGCGAACAGGAAGCCCTGGCCCTGGCGGATGCCCAGGTCGAGCAGGAAGGCGCGCTGGGCCGGGCTTTCCACCCCCTCGGCCACCACGTCCAGGCCCAGGCTGCGGGCGATGCCGGCCACCGCCTGGCAGATCGCCGCGTCGGAGGGATTGCCGGGCACGCCCTGCAGGAAGGCATGGCTGAGCTTCAGTCCGTGGATGGGCAGGCGGCGCAGGTAGTTCAGGCCGCTGTAGCCCTCGCCGAAATCGTCGATGGTCAGGACCACGCCCAGCTCGCGCAGGGCATGGAAGGTGCGGTGGGTGTCGGGGGCGTCCTCGATCAGCACGCGCTCGGTGAACTCCAGTTCCAGCGCCTCGCCGGGCAGGCCGTGCTCGGCCAGGGCGCGGCCGATGATCTGCGGCAGGTCCTCGGTCAGGAACTGCCGGTAGGACACGTTCACCGCCACCCGTTCCGGCGCCTGGCCCTCGCGGCGCCAGGCGGCCAGCTGCCGGCAGGCGGCCTCGATCACCCAGGCGCCGATGTGGACGATGTCGCCGGTGGTCTCGGCATGGCTGATGAAGCGGTCGGGCGGCATCTCGCCCAGGGCGGGGTTGTACCAGCGGATCAGCGCCTCGGCGCCGAGCACGCGGCCGTCCTCAAGCGACACCACCGGCTGGAAGACCAGACGGAATTCCTCGTTGTCCAGCGCCCGCCGCAGCTGCGCCTCCACCTGCACGCGGTCGTACTGCTGCCGCTCCAGCTCCGGCGTGAACACCTGCCAGGTGTTGCGGCCGCGCCGCTTGGCGTCGTACATGGCGGCGTCGGCGTTGTTGACCAGTTGCTGCACGGTGCGGCCGTGCTCGGGATGGTGGGCCAGGCCGACGCTGGCGGTGATGGCGAACTCCTCGCCGGCGTAGCGGAAGCCCTCGGCGAAGGCGTGGGTGATGCGGCCGGCCATGGCCTCGGCGACCTGCCGGTTGCCGCCGTCCACCACGGCCAGGAACTCGTCGCCGCCGAAACGCGCCAGCAGGCCGCCGTCGCCGATGCAGCGCTCGAGCCGGCGGGCGGCATTGATGAGCAACTGGTCGCCGGCGGCATGGCCGAGCAGGTCATTGACCAGCTTGAAGCGGTCCAGGTCGATGTAGATGACCGTGCAGCAGCCATCGGTGGCGGCGCCGACGCGGCGCTCCAGCTCGTCGAGGATGCCGTCGCGGTTGTACAGCCCGGTCAGCGGATCGGTGCGGGCCTGGCTGCGCAGCGCTTCCTCGATCTGCCGGCGCTGGGTGATGTCCTGCAGGGTGCCGGTGATGCGCGTGGTCATGGGCGCGCGGCCCTCGGCCTGGCCGATCAGCCGCACCCAGCGCAGCTCGCCGTTGGCGCGGCGCACGCGGATCTCCAGGTCCAGGGCGCCGCCGTCGCGCAGCACGCTCTGCAGGGCCTCGTCCACGCGGGCGCGGTCCTCGGCCACCACCTGGGCCAGGGCCGATTCCAGGCTGCGCGGCGGATCGTCGCTGCGGCCGAGGATGCGCAGGGTTTCCTCGGTCAGGTACAGGCGCTGGCGGCCGCCGTCCCATTCCCAGCCGCCGATCCGCGCCAGGGCCTGGGTGCGCAGGAACAGGGCGCTGTCGCGCTTGAGCTCGGTGACATCGGAGAACAGCGAGATCACCTGGTAGGGCTGACTCTCGCCCGGCCGGAACTGCGGCACCGAGGTGGCGCTCACCCAGGTCAGCTGCTTGCGGCCCAGGTGGTAGAGGCCCAGCAGGGTGCTCTCGACCAGGCGGCCGGTGGCCAGGGCGCGCATGGGCGGCATCTCGTGGAAGCCCAGCGGCCAGCCGCGGTGGTCCACCACCAGCCAGTCCTGCCAGCGCAGGGCCTCGGCCAGGCTCTCGCCCTCGGGAATGCCGAGCAGGCGGTGGGCGGCGGCGTTGGCCGAAAGGATGGAACCGTCGGCGCCCTGGAAGAGCACGCCCTTGTCCATGGCCTCCAGCAGGTCGCGGTAGTTCTGCTCGGCCTCGCGGCGCCGGGTGAGGTCGCGGGCGACGGCGATGACATGCATGTTCGGGCCATCCGGGAAGGCCGCCGAATGCACCTCGACCGGGAAGCGGGTGCCGTCGCCGCGCTGGTTGCTGACTTCGACGACGTAGGTCTGGCCGGCATCCAGGGCTTCCAGCACCGGGCCCATGTGGTCCGGCGGCAGGTCCGGATTGAGCACGTGCACCAGCTTGCCGACGATTTCCTCGCGTGGCCGCCGGTAGGCGCGGTTGCCGGCCTCGTTGAGGTCGAGGATGCGACCCTCGCGGTCGAGGATGCTGATCGGGTCGGGCACGGCGTTGAACAGGTTGCGGTAGCGGCGTCGCTGGCGCTCCGCCTCCTCGCGCAGGCGCTTGAGCTCGGCCAGGACGTCGGACAGCAGCGCGGGATCGCCCCGGTCGCCGGCGGCGACCAGTTGTTCCAGCCTTGCCAGCAGGGCCTCGCTTTCAGTGGAGGTCCGGCCTTCGGCCGGTTCCGGGCTGGTGTCGGGACTGTCCGGGTCCATGCCGCCGTCGGTCTGGGTGTCGCGTCCGGCCGAGCATACACCGGCCCCGGGCCGATGCCCGGGTGCCGTCAGGTACTGGCCTGGGTGACCTTGCTGCCCGAACTGCGGCCCAGCTTCGCCGCCAGCCAGCGGCCGGTCTCAACCAGACGGCCCAGGTCGACGCCGGTGCGGATGCCCAGCCCGTGCAGCATGTAGACCACGTCTTCGGTGGCGACGTTGCCGCTGGCGCCCGGCGCGTAGGGGCAGCCGCCGGTGCCGGAGACCGCCGCATCGACCACCGCCACCCCTTCCTCCAGGCAGGCCAGGATGTTGGCCAGGGCCTGGCCGCGGGTGTCGTGGAAGTGCACGGCCAGGGCCGACATCGGCACCTCGGCCGCCACTGCCCTGAGCATGGCCCGGGCCGGGCCGGGCGTGCCGATGCCGATGGTGTCGCCCAGCGAGACCTCGTAGCAGCCCAGTTCGTGCAGCCGCTTCGCCACCCGGACGACATCCGCCAGCGGCACCTCGCCCTGGTAGGGGCAGCCCAGCACGGTGGAAACGTAGCCACGCACCCTCACGCCGTCGGCGCGGGCGCGCTCGAGCACCGGCAGGAAGCGCTCGATGCTCTCGTCGATCGAGGCATTGATGTTCTTTCGGTTGAAGGCCTCGGAGGCGGCGGTGAACACCGCCACCTCGCTGGCGCCGACCGCACGCGCCCGTTCGTAGCCCTGCAGGTTGGGCACCAGCACCGGGTAGCTCACGCCCGGCGCCTTGCGGATGCCGGCATAGACCTCGGCGGCATCGGCCAGCTGCGGCACCCACTTCGGGCTGACGAAGCTGGTGGCCTCGATGCTGCGCAGGCCGGTGGCCGAAAGGCGGTCGATCAGTTCGATCTTGTCGGCGGCCGGGATGATGGCCTTCTCGTTCTGCAGGCCGTCACGCGGGCCGACTTCGACGATGCGGACTTCGGCGGGCTGGCTCATGGCTCAGTTCGGCGCGCCCTTGCGGAAGCTGCGCGGCGTGTCCCTGAAGAAGCGCGGGTGCTCCAGGGCCTGGCGGCCGCCGGCGGCATCGATGCGCACGAAGGTGTCCGTCTCGTCCTCGGCCACCTTGCCCCGCAGTTCGCCGCGCTTGACCAGGTCGGCAACCGTGATGTTGGCCGGGCCGAACACCTGCAGGCCGCCGCCCTGCAGCCGGTAATGCACCACGTAGACCTCGTCCGGGCCCACCAACGGCCCACCATCCACGAAGTGCTCGTGCGCCCACCGCGCCGACACCCAGGCGAAGTCGCGGTCGCCCAGGCGGGCGGTGGAGAGGCGGACCGGGTCGGTGCTGTTGCTCTTGCCCTCGTGGATCATGGTGACGACCAGCCGACAGTCGGCGCTGACCTGCAGTCGGGTCACTTCACCCACCGCATCGGGCTCGTCCTGCCAGCTGCCGACCAGGGCCCGGTCGCAGGGTTCGCTGGCCGCCAGCGGCGCACGCTCGAAGCGGGTGGCCTCGCAGCCGGCCAGCAGGGCCAGGGCGGCGAGCATCAGGGTGAGACGGCCGGCGGTTCGATTCATGCTTCGAGCTCCAGGAGGACGATGTCGGCTTCGACGAATTCACCGGCGGCGGCGCGCACCACGGCGACCACGCCTGCGCGCGGGGCACGCAGGCTCAATTCCATCTTCATGGCTTCCATCACCAGCAGCTCGTCGCCCTCGGCAACGCTCTGGCCGGCTTCGGCCCTGACCATGACGATACGCCCCGGCATCGGCGCGCGCACCTTGTCCTCGCCGCCGGCGCCGGCTTCGGAGGCCGGCTGCCAGGCGCCGACGCGGGCCAGCGAGAGCCGCTGCTCGCCATCGTGGGCGAACGCGGAAGCGGCATCGGCGCGGGCGCGCAGGCGCAGGCGGCGACCATCGAGGATCAGGTCCAGCCAGCGGCCATCGACGCGGGCAGCGCGGACCTCGCGCTCGCCGGCGGCGCCGCTGAGCCGGTAGTCGCCGGCATGGCCGCGGGCAAGCAGTTCCAGGCGCTGGCCACGGTGCAGGAAACACAGCAGGCGCTCGCCGGCATGGCCCAGGCGCCAGCCGTCGGCG
>DATGPR010000211.1:0-9512 GCA_035304725.1 Arenimonas sp. | reverse complement strand
CGCCGGACTGCCCTGGCTGGCGCCGGTGGGGCGGCTGGACAAGGCCAGCGAAGGCCTGCTGCTGATGAGCAACGACCCGGAATGGGCCGCCGCCATCACCGATCCGGCCAGCGGGCCGGACAAGACCTACCACGTGCAGGTCGATGCGGTGCCGGACGACACGCTGTTGTCGGCGCTGCAGGCCGGAATCGAGGACGACGGCGAGTTCCTGTCGGCGAAGTCGGTCCGCCTGCTGCGCAGCGGCAGCCGCACCGCCTGGCTGGAGATCGTGCTGGACGAGGGGCGCAACCGGCAGATCCGCCGCCTGCTGGCGGCGTTCGATATCGCCGTGCTGCGGCTCGTCCGCGTGGCCATCGGCGAGCTGCTGCTGGGCGACCTGCCGAAGGGCGGCTGGCGTCGGCTGCGGACGGAGGAAGTGCGGGCGCTGGCGCCGGCGCTCAGGACGAAGCCTGACGCCAGAGCCACGGCGTCGCGGCCAGCAGCAGGCCGGAGAACGCCAGGCCCAGGCCGTACAGGATCGCGTGCCCCCAGAGCCCGTAGGCCAGGGTGAGCATGAACTGGAAGCCGCAGTAGCACACCCCTGCCGCGCCGGTCAGGGCGAACAGCACGGCCATCACGCGCAGCGTCGTCATCCCTTGATCACTCCCAGCTCGCGGCCCACCTTCACGAAGGCGGCGATCGCCCGGTCCAGGTGCTCCCGCGTATGCGCTGCGCTCATCTGGGTGCGGATGCGGGCCTGGCCCTTGGGCACCACCGGGAAGAAGAAGCCGATGGCGTAGATGCCTTCCTCGAGCAGGCGCTCGGCGAAACGCTGCGCCAGCGGCGCGTCGTACAGCATCACCGGGCAGATCGGGTGCACGCCGGGCTTCAAGTCGAAGCCGGCTTCGGCCATCTTCGTGCGGAAATAGGCGGTGTTCTCCTGCAGCCGCTCGCGCAGGTCGCCGGCGGCGGCCAGCATGTCGAAGACCTTGCTGCCGGCGGCCACCACGTGCGGCGGCAGCGAGTTGGAAAAGAGGTAGGGGCGCGAGCGCTGGCGCAGCATCTCGATGACCTCGGCGCGGCCGGTGGTGAAACCGCCGAGGGCGCCACCCAGGGCCTTGCCCAGCGTGCCGGTGATGATGTCGATCTTCTCCAGCACGCCCTTGACCTCGGCACTGCCGCGGCCGGTGTCGCCGAGGAAGCCGGTGGCGTGGCATTCGTCGATGTGCACCAGGGCGTCGTACTTGGCCGCCAGGGCGGTGATCTCGTCGAGCGGAGCGATGAAGCCGTCCATCGAGAACACGCCGTCGGTGGTGATCAGGATGGTGCGGGCGCCGTCGGCGCGGGCCTGCTTCAGCTGCGCCTCGAGGTCGGCCATGTCGCAGTTGCCGTAGCGGTAGCGCCTGGCCTTGCACAGGCGCACGCCGTCGATGATCGAGGCGTGGTTGAGGGCGTCGGAGATGATGGCGTCGTTCTCGTCCAGCAGCGGCTCGAACAGGCCGCCGTTGGCGTCGAAGCAGGCGGCGTAGAGGATGGCGTCCTGCTTGCCGAAGAAGCCGGCGATCTTCGCCTCCAGTTCCTTGTGCAGGTCCTGGGTACCGCAGATGAAGCGCACCGAGGCCATGCCGAAACCGTGCGTGTCCAGCGCCTCCTTGGCGGCCCGTATCACCTCCGGGTGATCGGCCAGGCCCAGGTAGTTGTTGGCACAGAAGTTCAGCACCCTGCGACCGTCGGCGAGGGTGATCTCGGCGGACTGCGGCGAGGTGATGATGCGCTCGGCCTTGAACAGCCCCTGGCCCCGGATCTCCTCGAGGGTGGCGGCGTAGCGGGCGAGGGCGGACTCGGACATGGCTTCGGGCTCGACGGGAAAGGGCCCGCCATTATCCCCAAGCACCCCCACCCCCGACACCGGGGTCAGAGTAAAGGGTCTGACCCCTGGGTCAGACCCTTTACTCTGACCCCGGGAGTTGACCGGGTGGGGGAGGGCCTTTACCTTGCGGGCGCGGTTTGTGCGGCGCGTCATGCCTTATGGGACGGGCCGGCGGACACTCCGCTGAAAATAATCAACAGGTGACCGGGGATTCCGAACGCCCACCCGGTCCCAAGGCACCCGATCCTGCCCAACCAACGACGAGGGGACTCCGAAAATGCGCACCCGACACCTGCTTCCGCTTGCCCTGACCGGCGCCCTGCTGGCGCTGCCGCTGGCCGCCACCGCCCAGGACGAGGCCGGGGAGGAAGAGTCCGGCATCTTCAGCTGGAATGCCGCCCTGACCAGCGACTACATGTTCCGCGGCGCCTCCCAGAGCGACGAGGAGCCGGCGCTGCAGCTGGGTGCCGACCTGAACTTCTCCAACGGCCTGTACGTCGGTGTCTGGGGCTCGAACGTCGATTTCGCCGAAGAGGGCGGCCCGGACATCGAGGTGGACTACTACATCGGCTGGAACACCGACCTGTCCGAGCGCTGGAACCTCGACCTGATGATCAACCGCTACACCTACCTGGGTGAGGCGGACGACTACGGCCCGCTGGACTACAACGAATTCATCACCACCCTGACCCTGGACGAGACCTGGGGCTTCGTCCTGGGCTACACCAACGACGTCTACGCCCTCGACGACGACGGCTGGTACTACGGCGTCACCGGCAACTGGACCCTGGCCGATACCTACAATGTGGGCTTCACCCTCGGTCGCAGCACCTTCGCCAGCTCCACCGGCTATGAGGACTACAGCGACTGGTCGTTCTCGGTCGGCCGCGACTTCGGCCCGGTCAACATTTCGCTGGGCTACTACGGCACCGACAGCGATGGCGAGGTCAACTTCGGCAGCTGGGCGGACGACCGCCTGGTGCTGACCTTCTCGATCGGCGGCTGAGCCTGGCCACCGGCGGAAACGGAGACGGGGCGCCCTGGGCGCCCCGTCTGCTTTCCGGCCTCGGGAAGACCCGCGCTCAGCTCCAGCTGCAGACCACCTTGCCGCACTGGCCGGAATCCATCAGGTCGAAGCCCTTCTGGAAATCGTCGATGTGCACCTGGTGGGTCAGCACCTTGTGCAGCGGGAAGCCCGACTGCACCAGCTGGGTCATCTTGTACCAGGTCTCGTACATGCGCCGGCCGTAGATGCCGTGCAGTACCAGGCCCTTGAAGATCACCTTGTCCCAGTCGATACCGGCGCCATTGGGCAGGATGCCGAGCAGGGCGATGCGGCCGCCGTGGTACATGCCATCGAGCATGTCGTTGAAGGCGCGCGGGTTGCCGCTCATCTCCAGGCCGACGTCGAAGCCCTGCATGTGCAGGTCCTTCATCACTTCCTTGAGCGACTGCCGCGACACGTTCACCACCCGGGTGGCGCCCATCTCGGCGGCCAGCTTCAGCCGGTAGTCGTTGACGTCGGTCACCACCACGTTGCGGGCACCGATGTGCTTGCAGATGCCGGCGGCGATGATGCCGATCGGGCCGGCGCCGGTGATCAGCACGTCCTCGCCGACCACGTCGAACTCAAGGGCGCAGTGGGCGGCGTTGCCGTAGGGGTCGAAGAAGGCGGCCAGCTCCGAGGGAATCGAGTCCGGGATCGGCCAGAGGTTGGTGGCCGGCATCACGATGTACTCGGCGAAGGCGCCGTTGCGGTTGACGCCGATGCCGACGGTGTTCGGGCACAGGTGCTGGCGGCCGGCGCGGCAGTTGCGGCAGTGGCCGCAGACGATGTGGCCTTCGGCGGAAACGCGGTCGCCGACCTGGTAGCCGGTCACGCCCGGACCGACCTCGACGATGCGGCCGACGAATTCATGGCCGATCACCAGGCCCGGCTTGATCGTGCGCTGGCTCCACTCGTCCCACTTGTAGATGTGCAGGTCGGTGCCGCAGATGGCCGTCTTCTCGACCTTGATCAGCACCTCGTTGGCACCCGGCGAGGGCACCGGCACCTCTTCCATCCAGATGCCTTTCTCCGGGTGGCGCTTCACCAGCGCCTTCATCTTCTGCTGGGGCATGTCCGCGTCCGTCGGCCCCATCCCGGGCCACCTGAAAGGAGGCGGATTATACGCCCGGCCCCGTTCGCCCGCCGGAGCCGGGACATGCACCGTTCAGGGCAGTTCGACCCGCCAGCCCAGCGCCAGCGTGCGTTCGTCCAGGAAGGCATGGCCGAAGCGCTGGCGGTATTCGACGAAGGCGCTGTGGCCGCCGGTGAACACCCACAAGGCGCCCAGACCGGCCTCGCCCCAGGTGTCGTCGGCATCGTCGGTCTCGAACACGATCGGCGTGCCGTTGGCGTCGCCGGCGAAGCGCACCGTCAGCGGCCGGGCAGGGTTGGCGAACTCGTGCCGCCAGCCCAGGCGGGCGATCGGCTGGAACACGCCCCGGCTGGTGGAGATGTTGCGGGCCAGGCCCACATCGACGCGGCCGCGCCGGCTGGTGATGCTGCGGCCGGGCACCTGCACGGCCAGGCCGGCGCCACCGGTTTCCGTGTAGGGGTCGATGTCGGTGCGCTGCCAGTCCACGCCACCCGAGAGCTGCCATTCCCAGCCGCGCGCCGGCCGCGACCAGGTCAGGCCCAGGCCGGCCAGGCGACGGTCTGCCCCGGTCGAGGCCACGGCCAGCGCCTGCACCGATACGCCGCTGAGCAGGGTGTAGTCGATGGCCCGGCGCAGGTCGTAGTCGCCGTCGAGCCGCCCGGCATAGGCGTCCACCGACAGGCTGTCGCCGGCGGCCCATCCGGCCAGCAGCATCAGGCCGGTGTAGCGCACCTCGGTGCTGCCGGCCGAGTTGATGAAGTCCAGGTCCTCGCGGGCGTGGTTCAGCAGCAGGCCGATGCGCCAGTCGTCGCGGGGCGCCCAGTCGATGCCGGCGGAGATCGCCCAGGCATCGCCATCGAAGGGCGCCTCGTTGACACCATTGCGGCGCTTGAGCCGGCCCAGGTCGGTGCTGGCGAACAGCGACCAGCCCGGCGCCAGCCCGGTGCGCAGTTCGGCCTCGTCGGGCGAACCGTCGCGGGTGGCGGCCCGGCCCTGGCCGGGGATCTCGCCGAGGAAGTTGCCGGCGGCGGAGCTGTCGCGACTGCCGGGGCCACCGCTGGCGATCTCGGCACAGCGCGTCGCCAGCTCGGAGCCGGGCGCGGCGCCGAGGCAGAGCGTGTTCCAGAGGCCGGCCAGGGCTTCGTCGGGCGACTGGGCGCGGGCGACGGACGTGAGGGCGGCCACCAGGCCGCAGGCAAGGAGCAGCGCACGCATGGATTCCCCTCCCTTGTCCCCTGCCGGAAGTCTAGTCCCCTGGGGCCTCTACGCAAGCCGTGGCGCTGCTAACCTTCGGCCTTTCGCCACAGTCGTCCCGGAGGTCCGCCCGATGCGTCTTGCCGTCCTAGCCGCCGCCCTGTCCCTGCCGATGGCCGCCCAAGCCGCCGAGGGCATGTGGGTACCCCAGCAACTGCCCGAAATCGCCGACCAGCTGCGCGAGGCCGGCCTGGCGCTGCCGCCCGAGCAGCTGGCCGACCTCACCGGTGATCCGATGGGCGCCGTGGTCGCGCTGGGCTTCTGCACCGCCAGTTTCGTTTCGCCCGAGGGCCTGGTGGCGACCAACCACCACTGCGCCTACGGCGCCATCCAGCTCAACTCCACTCCCGAGCGCAACCTGATCAACGACGGCTTCATCGCCGGCAGCCGCGCCGAGGAACTGTCGGCCGGTCCCAGCGCCCGCATCTACGTGATGGACCGCATCAGCGAAGTCACCGACGAGGTGAAGGCCGCCGCCGGCAGCCTCACCGGCGCCGACCGCCAGAAGGCCATCGAGGACGCGCAGAAGCGCCTGGTCGCCGAGTGCGAGGCCGAGCCGGGCTACCGCTGCACCGTCTACAGCTTCTTCGGCGGCCAGACCTACCGACTGTTCCGCCAGCTGGAAATCCGCGACGTGCGCCTGGTGTACGCGCCGCCGCGCGGCATCGGCAACTATGGCGGCGAGATCGACAACTGGATGTGGCCGCGCCACACCGGCGACTTCTCCTTCTACCGTGCCTACGTCGGCCCCGACGGCAAGCCGGCGCCGTATTCCGAGGACAACGTGCCCTACCGGCCGAAGCAGCACCTGCGCCTGGCCAGCGAACCGCTGCAGGCCGGTGACTTCGTCATGGTGGCCGGCTATCCGGGCCGCACCAACCGCTACGCCCTGTACGACGAGTTCCAGGACGTCGCCACCTGGCAGTACCCGGTGGTAGGCCAGTACCTGCGCGATCTCGTCGAGATCGTCGAGAAGGCCGGCGCCGCGGACGAGGAGATCGAGGTCAAGTACGCCAGCACCATCCGCAGCTGGCAGAACGCGATGAAGAACTGGGCCGGCCAGCTCGAGGGCTTCGAGCGCACCGGCGCCGCCGGGATCAAGCGCAGCGAGGAACAGGCGGTGCTGGACTGGCTCAAGCGCCAGGGCCGCCAGGGCCGCGCCGGGCTGGCGGCGCACCAGGCCCTGGTGAAGCTGGCCGCCGAAGCCCGCGCCACCCGCGAGCGCGATCTGGTCGTCGGCCAGATCGCCGCCACCGGCCTGCTGGGCAACCTGCGCCAGCTGCACCGCCTGGCCATCGAGTCGGCCAAGCCCGACGCCGAGCGCGCGCCCGGCTACCAGGAGCGCGACCGTCCGCAGATCGAGGCCACCCTGCGCCAGCTGGAGCGCCGCTACGACCCGCGCATGGAGAAGCAGCTGCTGGCCTACTGGCTGAAGCACTACCTGGCCCTGCCGGCCAACCAGCGCGTGCCCGCCATCGACGCCTGGCTGGGCGGCAATGACGAAGCCGCCATCACCCGCGCCCTGGACGCCACCTACGACGCCACCGGCCTGGGCGACACCGAGGCCCGGCTGGCGCTGCTGAAGGCCGACGTGGCCGCCTTCGAGGCCAGCGAGGACCCGCTGCTGAAGCTGGTGGTCGCCCTGCAGCCGACCGTACTGGAGGCCGAGCAGCGCAACCGCGTCCGTTCCGGCGAGGAGAACCGTCATCGCCCGGTCTACCTGGCGGCCGTGCAGGACTACCGGCGCAGCCTCGGCCAGGCGGTGTATCCGGACGCCAACCTGAGCCTGCGCATCACCTACGGCAATGTCACCGGCTACTCGCCGCGCGACGGTGTCGCCTACACCGAGTTCACCTCCCTGGACGGCCTGGCCGCCAAGGCCACCGGCGAGGAGCCCTTCGACTCCCCGGCCAACCAGCTGGAGCTGATCGCGAAGATGTCGGCGGAGGAGAAGGCGGCCATCCCGGTCAACTTCCTCTCCAACCTGGACATCACCGGCGGCAACTCCGGCTCGCCGGTGCTCAACCGCAAGGGCGAGCTGGTCGGCCTGGCCTTCGACGGCAACTGGGAATCGGTCAGCTCCAACTGGGTGTTCGACCCGGTGATGACCCGCATGATCGCGGTGGACCACCGCTACATGCTCTGGGTGATGCGCGACGTGTTCCCGGCGCCGCACCTGCTGGAGGAAATGGGCGCGGCCGAATAGGCCGCTTTCCCCGCGGAACCGCGAAGGCCGGCCCGTCCGGCCTTCGCTGTTTCTGCGCTAGAGTGGTTGCCTGCGAAGGAGGAAGGCCGATGCGGGTGAAGTTCCACGGCGCGGCCGGTGAGGTCACCGGTTCCTGCCACGAGGTCGAGGCCAACGGTCATCGCCTGCTGCTGGACTGCGGCATGATCCAGGGCAGCGAAGAGGACGAGCGCCGCAACTTCCAGCCCTTTCCCTTCGATGTCCACGCCCTGGACGCGGTGGTGCTCAGTCACGCCCACATCGACCACTGCGGCCGCCTGCCGGTACTGGTCAAGCGCGGCTACAAGGGGCCGATCTGGACCCACTGGGCCACTGCCGACCTGCTGCGGGTGATGCTGGAGGACGCCGCCTCGCTGGCGGAGATGGATGCCGAGCGCGACAACCGGCACCGGCGCAACGGCCGCAGCGACCACCAGCCGCTGTTCACCCGCGGCGAGGTCGGCCAGGTGCTGCGGCAGGTGCGCTGCCTGGGCTACGGGCAGCGCGAGGAGATCCTGCCCGGCGTCTTCCTCACCCTGCGCGATGCCGGCCACATCCTCGGCTCGGCCTCGGTGCAGCTGGAGGCGATGGAACCGGCCGGCCGGCGCGTGCTGGCCTTCTCCGGCGACATCGGCCCGCGCGGCACGCCCATCCTGCGTGACCCGGAGCCGGTGCCCGAGGCCGACCTGGTGCTGCTGGAATCCACCTACGGCAGCCGCGAGCACCGCGAGCGCGGCGCCACCCTCAGGGAAATCGGCGAGGTGCTGGACCACGCCTGGGCCGACGGCGGCAATGTCATCATCCCGGCCTTCGCGGTCGGCCGCAGCCAGGAGCTGCTGTACTGGTTCGCCCGGCAGTGGGACGAGTGGAAGATGTCGCGCTGGCGCATCTTCCTGGACAGTCCGATGGCGATGAAGGTGGTCGAGGTCTACGGCCGCCACGAATCACTGTTCGACGAGGACGCGCAGCGGGTCTGGAGCGGCCGCCCGCATCCGTTCCGGCTGCCGAACCTGCACCTGACGCCGGAAGTGGCGCAGTCGCAGGCGATCAACAACGTTCGCGGCGGCGCCATCATCATCGCCGGTTCCGGAATGTGCAACGGCGGCCGGGTCCGGCACCACCTGCGGCAGAACCTGGGCCGGCGCCAGGCGCACGTCATGTTCGTCGGCTACCAGGCCCAGGGCACGCTGGGCCGGCGCCTGGTGGACGGCGCCGAGACGGTGCGGCTGTTCGGCGAGGAGATCCGTGTCCACGCCGCCCGCCACACCGTCGGCGGCCTGTCGGCGCATGCCGGCCAGTCGGGGCTGATGGAATGGTACGGCGCCATCGCCGGCCGGCCGCCGGTGGCCCTGGTGCATGGCGAGGACGATGCCCGCCAGGCCCTGGCCAAGGCGCTGGAGAAGAAATACAACGCCAGCGTGACGCTGGCGCGGCCGGACATGCTGCGCGAGGTCTGACCGCGCCGGTCGGAGCCTATTGCGGCTGCGCCCCACACAGGCAGGCGCCGTCGTCGAAGACGATCTGCCAGCTGCCGTCGGCATTGCGCCGCCAGGTGGAACGGAACTCGGCGATCGGATTGCCCTCGGGATCGAAGACCGGGCCCTTGGTCTGGGCCAGCTCGCCGCTGGACAGCACCACCACGATGTCCGGACGCCAGGAGAAGGGTGCCTCGGGCTTCTCGAAGAAGCGCTTCCAGTGGGCGGTGATGGCCTCGCGTCCGCGCAGCGGGTCCTGGCCGTTGACGAAGATGGCGTCCTCGGCGAGGAAGCTGGCGAAGGCCTCGAAGTCGCGATCGGCCATGGTCCGGGCGAAGGCGGTTTCGGTGGCGGCGACCTCACGCTCGAGGGTGGCGACGTCGACCTGCGGCGCCGGCGCCGGTCGGGTGGTGGCGCAGGCGGCCAGAAGGAGAGCGGCGAAGACGGCCAGACCGAAACGGGTGCGGTGACGGGTCATCATGGGGTTCTCCGGTGTCAGGGTGTCCAGTCGGAACGTTCCAGCCGCATCACCAGGCAGTCGTCCAGGCCGAAGCGGCGCGGACCGACCT
>DATGPR010000210.1:0-5455 GCA_035304725.1 Arenimonas sp. | reverse complement strand
GACCGCCACCGCGCCGCCCGCGCCGTCGATGCCGGCGCCGTGCTCAACCAGGGCGACACCATCTACCTGACCACCGCCGACCGGGACGGGATGATGGTTTCGCTGATCCAGTCCAACTACCGCGGCATGGGCAGCGGCATGGCCCCGCCGGGCCTGGGCTTCATCTTCCAGGACCGCGGCGAGCAGTTCGTGCTCAAGGAAGGCCATCCCAACAGCTACGCGCCCGGCAAGCGGCCCTTCCACACCATCATCCCGGCCTTCATCACCATGGACGGCAAGCCCTGGGTCAGCTTCGGCGTGATGGGCGGCGCCATGCAGCCACAGGGTCACGTGCAGATCGTGATGAACCTGGTGGACTTCGGCATGAACCTGCAGGAAGCCGGCGACGCCCCGCGCATCCAGCACGACGGCAGCACCGACCCGGCCGGCCAGCTCGTCGAGATGCGCGACGGCGGCGTGCTCAACCTGGAAACCGGCTTCCCCTACGAAACCATCCGCGAGCTGATGCGCCGCGGCCACCGCATCGAATTCGCCGACGGCCCCTACGGCGGCTACCAGGCCATCGCCCGCGACCACGACAACGGCGTCTACATCGGCGCCAGCGAAAGCCGCAAGGACGGGCAGGCGGCCGGCTACTGACCCGCCGGCGCCGGGGACGAGGACGGCGCGGACGGAAGGGAAAGGCGCGGCGCGGGCCGCGCCACCCGTTCAGCGGAAGTGGTCCGCGACATAGCGCCGCAAGCGCTCGAAGGCCGTCGCCACATCGGCGGCGTGCGGCAACACCTGTTCCCACTGCCCGGCCTTGGCGGCGTGCTCCAGCGCCAGCGCCGCCTCGGCCAGGGGCTGGGCGCCGACCAGGCGGGCCGCACCCTTGAGCTTGTGCGCCTGGCTGGCCAGCCGGGCCAGGTCGCCACCGGCCTGGGCAGCGCGCAGCTCGCGCAGGTCGTCCTCGGTGGCGGCCAGGTAATCCTCGAGCAGCTTGCGCGCTTCCACCGGATCGCCGCCGGTCAGCGGTTCCAGCACCGCCGGATCCAGCGGCTGCGGCTCACCGCCGACCTGCGGCAGCGGTGCCGCCGCCTTCATGTCGCCGGCCAGCGGCACGGTATGCGGCAGCCAGCGCCGCAGCGCCGCCACCAGCTCGGGAATCGACACCGGCTTGGCCAGGTACTCGTCCATGCCGGCAGCCAGGCAGCGCTCGGCCTCGCCCTTGAGCGCGGCGGCGGTGAGGGCGATCACCGGCGTGTGCGGCTTGCCCTCGCGCGCTTCCTCATCGCGGATGGCGCGCACCATCTCGTAGCCGTCCATGTGCGGCATGTGCACGTCCGAAAGCACCAGGGCGTAGCGGCCGCTGCGCCAGGCCTCCAGGCCCTTGATGCCGTCCTCGGCGGTTTCGCTGGCGTAGCCGGCCAGCTGCAGCTGCCGCCCCACCACCAGGCGGTTGGTCGGATGGTCGTCGACGATCAGGATCAGGCTGCGCTCCTGCAGCGCCTGCTCGATGCTGGGCAGCGGCCGGGCCAGGAAGCCCTCGCTCGGATCCGGCGCGGCCTCGGGTTCCAGGTCGGCCTCGTTGCCGCGCGGCAGCACCAGCTCCAGGCGCAGGGTGGTGCCGGCGCCGGGCGTGCTCTCCATGCGGACCTGGCCGTCCATCAGCTCGGCCAGGCGGCGCGAGATCACCAGGCCCAGGCCGGTACCGCCGAAGCGGCGGGTGATGCTGCCCTCGGCCTGCTGGAAGGGCTGGAACAGTTTGGCCTGCTGCTCCGGGGTGACGCCGATGCCGGTATCGGTGACGCGGAAGCAGACGCGGTCGCCGTCACCCTCGCGGCCGCGCCATTCCAGCGCCGCCTCGACGAATCCCTTCTCGGTGAACTTGATGGCGTTGGAGAGGAAGTTGGAGAGGATCTGCCGCAGGCGCAGGCCATCCACCACGTGCGCCGGCGCGATGCGGTCGTCGATGCTGCAGTTGAGCACCAGGCCCTTGCTCGAGGCCGAGCCGCTGAAATTGGCCACGGTCGAGCGCAGCAACTGCGGCAGCGAGACCGTGCTCGGGCTCAGCTCCAGCCGGCCGGCCTCCACCTTCGAGAAGTCGAGGATGTCGCCGATGATCTGCAGCAGCGAGCGCGCCGACTGCTGGATTACCTGGATGGTGCGGCGCTGCTCGTCGTCGAGCTTGCTGTGCGCCAGGACCTCCAGCATGCCGGTGACGCCGATCATCGGCGTGCGGATCTCGTGGCTCATGGCGGCGACGAAGTTGCTCTTGGCCTCGCTGGCCTCGCGGGCCTTGGCCTCGCTGGCGCGCAGGCGCTGTTCGAGCTGCTTGATCTGGGTGAGGTCGGTGCCGGCGACGAGGAATCCGACCGGCTTGCCGGTGGCGTCGCGCAGGGCCGACAGCGCCAGCAGCACCGGCACCCGGCTGCCGTCCTTGCGCAGCAGGCTCCATTCCAGCGGCGGCGAGCCCTGCTCGACCAGGGCCGGCAGCAGGGCCGAGCCGGGGTCGATGCGCTTGTCGGTGGCGGCAGCGAGGTCGTCGGCGACGCGCTGCAGCTCCTCCTGCGGCAGCAGCATCTCCATGCCGCGCTGGCCGATCACGTCCTCGGCGCGCCAGCCGGTCAGGCGCTCGGCCTGCGGGTTGAAGCTGGTGACCTTGCCGTCCAGGTCGGTGGAGAAGATGGCCACGCGCGCGGCGGCGAACAGCGAGCGCTGGAACATCTCGCGCTCGGCCAGGGCGGCGCGCACCTGTTCATTGCGGGCCAGCTGCTCGTTGAGCTCGGCCTCGAACTTGCGCACGTCGTCGCGCATCACCAGGAAGGCGTCGAGCACGTCGCCCAGCTCGCCGCTGGGACGGTAGCGCGGCGCCGCGGCGTAGTCGTGCCGGCGCATCTGCTGCGCCAGGCCGGTCAGGCTCTCGACGCCGCGGTAGATGTTGCGCAGCAGGCGCGCGCCGACCAGGGCCACCACCGCCAGGGTGAACACGCTGAACAGGGTGCGGATCCAGGCGCTGCGCGCCGCCCGCTGCTCCTGGGCGCGCACCCGCCGCTCGGCGTGGATCATCTCCAGGTCGCCCAGGTGCTTCATGCGGGTGGTGACCGGATCGATCGCCGGGTACAGCTCGGTGTCGGCGAAGCGGGCCAGGGCCCTCTCGTCCTGCTGCTCGAGGATGCCGTGCAGGGTCTGGGCGGCGGTGTCGGCGCGCACCCGCGCCCGTGCGACCTGGTCGAACAGCGCCTTCTGCTCCTCGGTCAGCGGCATCTGCTCCAGCGCGCGCCAGTGCTCGCGGGCGCGCAGGCGGGCGTTGTCCACCACCTGCAGGCCTTCCTCCCAGCTGATCAGGCCGTTGCGGACGCGGAAGGTGGTGTCGACCAGGTCCATGCCGTAGGCGTCCGACACCGCCTTGGTCCGGCGCAGGATGGCCAGGGATTCATCCTTGAGCTCGGTCAGCGTGCGCAGGTTGTTGCGCCGCTCCATCTCGTCCAGCACCAGCACCCCGGCGCCGGTCAGCAGGAGCAGGCCGAACAGGCCCAGCAGCTGGAAGCGGATGCCGAAGGTCGGGGCCTGGCGCTGCACCGCCGGCGGCCTCAGGGGTGAGCCTGACGCCAGCGCTGGACGGCGTCGGGCAGCTGCTCGCCCGGCACCGGCGGGGAAATCAGGTAGCCCTGGGCGATGTCGCAACCCAGCTGGGCCAGCAGCTGCCATTCCTCCTCGGTTTCCACGCCCTCGGCGACCACGCCCAGGCCGAGCTTGCGGGCCAGGTCCAGGCTGGTCTCGATCATGGCGCGCTTGCGCGGCTGCGCCGGCGCGCCGCTGACGAAGCCGCGGTCGATCTTCAGTTCGGTGAAGGGAATCTGCGAGAGCTGCGCCAGCGAGGAGTAGCCGGTGCCGAAGTCATCCACGCTCAGGCCGAAGCCCTTGAGCCGCAGCCGCGCCAGCATGCCCAGGCCGCGGGCGGTGTCGCTCATCACCGAGCTTTCGGTGATCTCCAGCACCACCTGCTCGGGGTTGAGGCCGTGCTCGCGCAGGATGTCCTCGTAGCGGTCGGCCACTTCCGGGCCGGTCAGGTTGTGGCCGGAGACGTTCACAGAGACCTTCAGCGGCATGCCGCGCGCCGCCCAGCGCTTGGACCAGGCGCAGGCCTGCACCAGCATCAGGGTGGTCAGCTCTTCGGCCAGGCCGCCGGCCTCCATCACCGGCACGAAGACGGCGGGCGGCACCATGCGGCCGTCGGCCAGGCGCCAGCGGGCCAGGGCCTCGACGCCGATGATCTTTCCGTTGTTGAACTCGGCCTGGGGCTGGAACCAGGCCTGGATGTCGCCGCGCGAGAGCGCCAGGCGGGCATCCTCCAGCGGCACCTGCACGTCCAGGGCCGCCGCCGCCGTGGAGGGGTCGACCTCGTACAGCGACAGCACCGTGCTGAGCTTGCCGGGCGTGAGCGGCTTTTCGACGCAACCCAGCACCCGCAGCCCCGATGCCTTGGCCATCACCTGGACGGTGTGCAGCAGGGCCGGCTCCATGGCGCTGACCACGGCGATGGAATGGGCCAGGCGCTCCTCGGCGACGATGCCGATGAACTCGACACCGTCCATGCCCGGCATGTCCAGGTCCACCAGGATGACGTCCGGCGGGTCCTCCAGCCGGCGCAGCACCTCCAGGGCCTGGAAGCCGTCGGCGGCCTCGTGCAGGCCGGCCACGCCCAGGTCGGCGAGCAGACGCAGGCCCAGCCGGCGCTGGAAGCCATGGTCTTCGACCAGCATGACGCGGAGGTCGGACAAGCTCATTCGGTTGCCATCCCCTGGATCGATGCCTGAACTGTAAACCGCCGCGCCGCCCCGAGAAAGTCGCCCGGCGCACGGTTTGGGGGCCTGTCGGCGTGAACGGCGGCATCTCCCGGTTCCGGACAGGGGGTCGGCGCCGCGGGGGGGGGCCGCAGGCCTGCCCTGTATAATTCCGAGTCTTTGCTCCAGCCCCGGAAGTCCCCATGTCCAGCCCCGCCCCGACCCCCGCCGCCGCCCCGGTCGACCGCGAGTACAGCCTCGAGCACAAGTACACGCGCGAATCGGGCCGGATCTACCTTTCCGGCGTGCAGGCGCTGGTGCGCCTGCCGCTGATGCAGCAGATGCGCGACCGGGCCGCCGGGCTGAACACCGGCGGCTTCATTTCCGGCTACCGCGGCTCGCCCCTGGGCGGCTTCGACCTGGAGCTGTGGCGCGCCCGCCAGCACCTGAAGTCCTCGAACATCGAGTTCACCCCGGGCCTGAACGAGGACCTGGGCGCGACCATGGTCTGGGGCAGCCAGCAGACCAACCTGTTCCCCGGCGCCACCGTCGATGGCGTGTTCGCCATGTGGTACGGCAAGGGCCCGGGCGTGGACCGCTGCGGCGACGTGTTCAAGCACGGCAACGCCGCCGGCACCTCGAAGTTCGGCGGCGTGCTGGCGCTGGCGGCCGACGACCATGCCTGCCGC
>DATGPR010000209.1:0-7467 GCA_035304725.1 Arenimonas sp. | reverse complement strand
GGACTAGACCAAATCCGGACCTATTCCTCACAACACAACCAGCGCCTGCCGGAGGCAGCCGGCGATTATAGCTGTGAAGTGCTGAGCCAGCAATTGCGACCAGGACTTGACAACCCAACGATCGCACGTCTCTTCGCCCATTTGCAATAGCACAAAGGATGAATTTCCCCCTTCCCACAAGGACTTAGGCGACCCGATGTACACAAACATGAAAAATCCACTAAGTCCTTCAATAGCAAAGAGTTCCTGACACCAAAGTCTCATCTTTTAGTGAGACTTGTGTGGAGCGAGTCACACTTTACCTATCGTCAGACGAGCCGCATGCTGAACGCAGCTCCCGACATTGCGTCGCCACCGCCCCACCCAGAAGCCGCTGACGGAGGAAGCCCAGGGACTCAGCAATCCGCCAGACAGACGCTCACTGTGGCACGCTGAACAGCAACTGCGGTTCAACGGCAGCCGAGCGAAGCGCAGGCAAGCGCCGTAAGTGGCTGTTTATGTTAGATTTCCGGCCAGTTTGAAAATCCCCGTGTCGGGGGTTCGATTCCCTCCCCGGCCACCATGGAATGAAGGAACCCGCGAGTGATCGCGGGTTTTTTTGTTTGCTCTTGCGCTTTGTTGCGCGTCACGCGGACTGCTATGCTCGGTTGGCTCCATTCGCCGCCGTATCCAAAGCCGCCATGCGCCGATTCCGTACGCTCCTGCTGCTGCTTTCCGTCCTGGTCCTGGCCGCCTGCGCCGGGGGGCCGCCGAAGCGGATCTTTCCGCCCCAGGTCAGCCTGCATGAGCTGAAGGTCGAGGCCGATGGCCAGTGGACGGCGCAGGTGCGCGTCCGCAACTTCAGCACCGTGCCGATGCACTTCAACCGGCTCAGCCTGACGATGAGCATCGGCGGCAGCGAGGCCGCCCGTTTCGAGATCGATCCCGGCCTCAGCGTCGGTCCGGGGTCCTCCGAGCTGATCGGCCACCGCTTCACGCCCTCCGACGCCGCCCGCGCGGCGGTGGACCAGGCCCTGGCCCAGCGGCGCGGCATTCGCTACCGGCTGGAAGGCCGGATCGCCAGCAGCGATCCCGGCACCGATGATCCCCACGAATACCAGAGCGCGCTGGACCCGGTTCCCGGGCTGACCGGCGTCCTGCGCTGATCCCAAGGAAGAACGCATGAGCACCTACAAGGCCCCGCTGCGGGACATTCGCTTCGCCCTGTTCGACGTCATCGGCGCCGAGCAGCTCTACGCCCGCCTGGGCATCGAGAACGCCAGCCGCGACCTGGTCGATGCGGTGCTGGACGAGGCCGCCCGCTTCACCGAGACCGTGCTGGCGCCGCTGAACGCCGGCAGCGACGAGCACGGCTGCGAGTTCGACCCTGCCACCGGCGAGGTGCGCACCCCGCGCGGCTTCCGCGAAGCCTATGCGCAGTACGTCGAAGGCGGCTGGGCCGGCCTGACCGCGCCCGAGGCCATGGGCGGCCAGGAACTGCCCGAGAGCCTCGGCGCCGCGGTCAAGGAAATGATCGACGCCGCCTGCCTGAGCTGGGGCAACTATCCCCTGCTCTCGCACGGCGCCACCGAGCTGCTCAAGCAGTACGGCGAGGACTGGCAGAAGGAAGCCTTCCTGCGCCCGATCGTGGAAGGCCGCTGGACCGGCACCATGTGCCTGACCGAACCGCACTGCGGTTCCGACCTGGGCCTGCTGAAGACGAAGGCCGAGCCGCAGGCCGACGGCAGCTACGCCATCACCGGCACCAAGATCTTCATCACCGGCGGCGAGCACGACCTGGCCGACAACATCGTCCACCTGGTGCTGGCCCGCCTGCCGGACGCGCCGGCCGGCACCAAGGGCATCTCGCTGTTCATCGTGCCCAAGTTCAGGGTCGGCAAGGACGGCCAGGCCGGCGAGCGCAACGGCGTCCGCTGCGGCTCCATCGAGCACAAGATGGGCATCCACGGCTCCGTCACCTGCGTGATGAACTTCGACGGCGCCCAGGGCTGGCTGATCGGCCAGCCGAACAAGGGCCTCAACGCCATGTTCACCATGATGAACACGGCGCGCCTGGCGGTGGGCATCCAGGGCCTGGCCCTGGCCGACCGCGCCTGGCAGAACGCCCTGGCCTACAGCCGCGAGCGCCTGCAGGGCCGCGCCGCCGGCGGGGCGAAGTTCCCGGACAAGCCGGCCGACCCGCTGATCGTGCATCCCGACATCCGCCGCATGCTGCTCACCTGCAAGGCGCTGGTGGAAGGCGGCCGCATGCTGGCCCTGCACGCCACCACCCTGGTGGACGTCGCCGAGCGCTCGAAGGACGAGGAGGAGCGCAAGCGCGCCGACACCCTGCTCGGCTTCCTGACCCCGATCACCAAGGGCATGCTGACCGAGTGGGGCAACGAGTGCGCCTACCACGCCCTGCAGTGCTTCGGCGGCCACGGCTACATCCGCGAACACGGCATGGAGCAGCTGGCCCGCGACGCCCGCATCACCACCATCTACGAAGGCACCACCGGCATCCAGGCCCTGGACCTGCTGGGCCGCAAGACCCTGCAGCTGCAGGGCGCGGGCCTGCAGATCTTCCTCGGCATGGTGCAGGAGTTCTGCCAGGCGAACGCGCAGAACCCGGCCCTGGCCGAGTTCGTGCTGCCGCTGGCGGAAGCCGCCAGGCAGTGGGGCGAGCTGACCGTGGAACTGGGGCAGAAGGCCTCGGCCTCCGGCGAGGAGCTGGGCGCGGCGGCCACCGACTACCTGTTCTATTCCGGCTACGTCGCCCTCGCCTACTGGTGGGCGCGGGCAGTGGCGGCGGCGGAAGCCGGCAACCATCCGGCCGGCTTCAAGGCGGCCAAGCGCGAGACGGCCCGCTTCTACTTCGGCCGCATCCTGCCGCGCACCCAGGCGCATGCCGCCGCCATCCGCAGCGGCGCCGGCAACCTGATAGGCCTGGACGCCGAGCAGTTCGACAGCTGAGTAACGCGTCACTCCGGCCATGACGGAAGGGACAGGCAGCCCGCACGGGGTCCGTGCGAGGCTGCCGGCCGTCCGTCAGCCGGAGTCCATGCGTGCAGTCCAGGCAAGTCCCCGTCTCCCCCGCCCTCGTCCTGGCGCTGCTGGGCGCCTGGGCGGTGGCCAGCGCCCTCTGGTTCGTTTCCCCCTGGTTCCCGATGCAGACCCTGGCCGGGCTGGAGCAGGCCACGGGCGGCTGGCTGTCGGTGACGCTGCTGGCCTCGGCCACGATCGGCCTGGTCGAACTGGCCATCCTGCTGGGCCCGGGCCGGCAGTCGTTGGCGGGCCTGGGCTGGCAACCGACGCACCTCGGTCCTGCCCTGCAGGTCGCCCTGCTGCTCTGGCTGCTGATGCAGGCCGGCAGCCTGCTGGGCGGCGCCGGGGAACCGGGGCCCTGGCTGCCCTGGCATCCGTCCTGGGAGCGGGGCCTGGGCATCGCCCTGGGACCGCTGCTGGCGCAGTTGCTGGGCACGGCCCTGTTCGAGGAGACGGTGTTCCGCGGCTTCCTCTGGCCGCAGCTGAGCGCGCGCCTGGGAGGCGGCCGGCGCGGCGCCTGGCTGGGGGCGCTGCTGTCGCAGGCGGCGTTCGCGGCGCTGCACGTGCCGATCCTGCTCCACAACGGCGTCGCGCCCGGCGAGCTGGCCGGCCCGCTGCTGGGCCTGTTCCTCAGCGGCCTGGTCTTGCTGACGGTCTATGCCGCCACCGGCAACCTGTTCATCGCGGTGGGCATCCACGCACTGGGTAATGCCCCGACCCTGCTGTTCCAGCCGCAGGGCCTGCCGCCCTCGGTGTGGCTGCTCGGCGGCACCCTGGTCCTGATCGCCCTGGCCTGGTGGTGGCGCCGGAAAAACGAAACCCGCCTGGCGGCGGGTTCGATGGCGATGGCGCCCGACTGAGGGCCATCCGCTCCGAATTGGTCGGGACGGTGAGATTCGAACTCACGACCCCTAGCACCCCATGCTAGTGCGCTACCAGGCTGCGCTACGCCCCGATCGGAATGGCCCGGCGGCGTGCGCCGGGCCCGGCATTATATACGCGGACGGCCGCCTTTGCGCGGCCGTTGCGCCTCAGCGCTTCAGCAACTGAAGCAGGTCCTCGAGTTCCATGCGCACCTGCTTGACCACCTGCGCGGTCAGGCTGGACTCGACCTTGCCGGCCTCGCCCTCCAGGCGCTGGCGGGCGCCGGAAATGGTGTAGCCCTGTTCGTACAGGAGCGCGCGAATCTGCCGGATCATCAGCACGTCATGGCGCTGGTAGTAGCGCCGGTTGCCGCGCCGCTTGACCGGCTTGAGGCTGGAGAATTCCGTCTCCCAGTAGCGCAGCACGTGCGGCTTGACGTCGCACAGCTCGCTGACTTCACCGATGGTGAAGTAGCGCTTGGCCGGGATCGGCGGGAGTTCGCGGTTACTGCCTGGATCCAGCATAGGCTTCCACCCGCTCCTTCAGCTTCTGGCCTGGACGGAAGGTCACCACCGTGCGGGCGGAGATCGGAATCTCCTCGCCGGTCTTGGGGTTGCGCCCCGGCCGCTGGTTCTTGCGGCGCAGGTCGAAATTGCCGAAGCCCGACAGCTTGACCTGCTGCCCACGCTCCAGCGCCTCCCTCAACGCATCGAAGAAGGAGTCCACGAATTCCTTGGCCTCGCGCTTGTTCAAACCGACCTCTTCGAACAGACGCTCGGCCATTTCGGCCTTGGTCAGTGCCATATCCGCCCCTGTAAACCGCTGTGTCCAGCGCAAATCATGACCTCAAGCGCGCTCCGCAGTCCCTGGCCAGCGCCTCGAGGGCACCGGCGACGGCCTGATCGGCGTCGCGGTCCGTCAGGGTGCGGGAAACGTCTTGGAGAATCAAGCCCATAGCCAGACTCTTTGATCCGGGCTCTAGCCCCGGGCCGACGTAGCGGTCGAACAGCACCACCTCGCGCAGGAGCGGGCCCAGGGCGGCCTTCAGGCTGCTTTCCAGGGCCGCCCAAGGGGTGGAATCCGGGACGACGAGCGCGATGTCCCGGCGGACGGACGGGAAGCGGGACAGGGTCCCGGCCCGTGGCAGCGCCCGGGCCGCCAGGGGTTCCAGGTCCAGCTCGAAGCCGACCACCTCGCCGTCCAGGTCCAGGGCCTTGGCCAGGGCCGGGTGCAGGTGGCCGACCCAGCCGATGTCCCGGCCATCACGGACGATGGAGGCGCTGCGGCCGGGGTGGCCGAAGCCGCGGCTGCCGTCCGGGTGGAACTCGGCGCGGGCGCCGGCCAGGGCCAGCAGGGACTCGACCACACCCTTGAGGTCGTGGAAATCCACCGCCCGCTCCGGCTGACCCCACTGCTCGGGGGCGTCCGGGCCGCAGGCGACGGCGGCGATGCGGGCGGTCTCGACCGGGCCGTCCCCGCCGCGGCGGAACACCCGGCCCAGCTCGAACAGGCGCACGCGGCGCTGCTGCCGCGCCTGGTTGCGGGCCAGGGCCGAGACCAGGCCCGGCAACAGGGCCGTGCGCATCACCGCCAGGTCGGCGCTGAGCGGGTTGGCCAGGGCGACGGCGTCACCGTGCAGGCCCCAGGTCTCGAGCAGGCCGGGCTCGATGAAGGCGTAGTTGACCGCCTCGAGGAAATCGCGGGCGACCAGCTGCCGGCGCAGGGCGGCATCGGGCACGCGCGTCTCGGTCGGCGAGGCCAGGCGGCTGGCGCCGGCCGGCAGCGTGGTCGGGATCGCCTCGTAACCGTGGATGCGGGCGATCTCCTCGATCAGGTCTTCCTCGATGGCGATGTCGAAGCGGCGGCTCGGCGGCAGCACCGACCAGCCCTCCTCGGTGGCGCTGACCTGCATGCCCAGCGAGCGCAGGATGCGTTCGACCTCGGCATCGGCCACCGCCAGCCCGAGCACGCGGCGCAGGCGCTGGCGGCGCAGCGGTACGGCCGCCGGCTTGGGCAGGTGTTCCGGCAGCACGGCCTCGGTCAGCGGGCCGGCCTTGCCGCCCATGATCTGCAGGGCCAGGGCGGTGGCGCGCTCGATCGCGTGCCGCGGCAGCTCCGGGTCGACACCGCGCTCGAAGCGGTGGCCGGCATCGGTATGCATGCCCAGGCGGCGGGCGCGGCCGATGATGGCGCTGGGCGCCCAGTGCGCGGCCTCGAAGAAGACGCGGCGGGTGTTCTCGGTGACGCGGGTGTCCCAGCCGCCCATCACGCCGCCCAGGGCCGCCGGGCGATCGTTGTCGGTGACCAGCAGGAAGGACGGATCCAGCTCGACCTCGCGCTCGTCCAGCAGCTTCAGGCGCTCGCCGGCGCGGGCGTGGCGGACGATGACCGGGCCACCGCTGAGGGTGTCGGCGTCAAAGGCATGCAGGGGCTGGCCCAGCTCCAGCATCACGTAGTTGGTGATGTCCACCAGCGGGCTGATCGGGCGCAGGCCGGCACGGCGCAGGCGCTCGGCCATCCACAGCGGCGTGCGCGCGGACGTGTCCAGGCCCTCGATGACGCGGCCGCAGAAGCGCGGGCAGTCGGCGCCGGCTTCCAGGCGCACTTCGAAACGGCTGTCGCTGCTGACCGCCGTTTCCGGGATCTGCAGCGGGTTGACCTGCACGCCGAAGGCGGCGGCGACGTCGAAGGCGATGCCGCGCACGCCGAAGCAGTCGGCACGGTTCGGGGTGAGCTTGAGCTCGATGCTGGCGTCGGGCAGGCCCAGGTAGTCGGCCAGCGGCTTGCCCACCGGCGCATCGGCCGGCAGTTCCATCAGGCCGGAGGCATCGGCGTCCACGCCCAGCTCCTTGGCCGAGCAGAGCATGCCCTGCGACTCGACGCCGCGCAGCCTGGCGGCCTTGATGGCGATGCCGCCCGGCAGCCTGGCGCCGACGGTGGCCAGCGGCGCCTTCAGGCCGGCGCGGGCGTTGGGCGCGCCGCAGACGATCTGCACGGTGCCGGCGCCGGTGGCGACCTGGCAGACCTGCAGGCGGTCGGCCTCGGGGTGCTTCTCGCAGGAGAGGATCTCGGCCACGACCACGCCGCCCAGGCCCTCGCCCAGCACGGTCAGTTCCTCGACCTCCAGGCCGATGCCGGTCAGGCGCGCGGCCAGCTCCTCGCGGGAGGCCTCGACGGTGACGTGCTCGCGCAGCCAACTCTCGGGGAATTTCATCGCTGCCCTCCCTGGCTCAGGCGAACTGCCGCAGGAAGCGGCTGTCGTTTTCGAAGAAGCTGCGAAGGTCGTCGACGCCGTAGCGCAGCATGGCCAGGCGTTCCACGCCCAGGCCGAAGGCGAAGCCGGTGTAGCGCTCGGGGTCGATGCCGACGTTGCGCAGCACGTTCGGATGCACCATGCCGCAGCCCAGCACCTCCAGCCAGCGGGTGCTGCCGTCGGGTTGCTGCCAGGCGATGTCCACCTCGGCCGAGGGCTCGGTGAAGGGGAAGTAGCTGGGGCGGAAGCGCATCTGGAAATCGCGCTCGAAGAAGGCGCGGATGAACTCCGCCAGCGTGCCCTTGAGGTCGGCGAAGCTGGAGCTC
>DATGPR010000208.1:0-10144 GCA_035304725.1 Arenimonas sp. | reverse complement strand
GGCGGCCGGCGTCGGCGCGCTCGGCGGCGCGTCGTCGTCCGGCGGCGACTTGCCGTCGTGCCCGGGCTTGCGCGGCAGCCGGTAGGGCGGCGCCGACAGGGCCATCTCGGCCATGGAATGGGCCAGCTCCTTCTCGGCCAGTACGGCACCGTCGGCGCCACGGGACAGCAGGTGCTTCACCTCGGCATTGCTGTGTGCGCGCGCCAGGATGGTCATGCCGGGATTGGCGGCCCGCAGCCGCGCCACCACCTCGCCGGCTTCCAGCGCCTGCGGGATGGCGAGGATGGCCAGCAGGGCGCCGGCCGGCTGCGCCTCGTCGAGCACGCGGGCGGCGGCGGCATTGCCACGGATGGCGGGAATGCCGGCATCGCGGGCGCTCTGGATCAGGTCGGCGTCATCGTCGATCACCACCAGCGGCACGTTGCGCTCGCGCAGCAGGCGGGCGATCTCGCCGCCGACGCGGCCATAGCCCACCAGCACGGCATGGCCGCTGCCGGGAATCGGCGGGCCGGGATTGAGCTGGACCGGCGGCGGCGCCGGCTCGCCGGCCGCGGCGGCGGCCTCGGCCTCGCGCGCCTGCCGGCGTGCCTGCAGGCCGGCCAGGACATTGAAGATCAGCGGATTGGCGCAGATCGAGATCAGCGAGCCGGCCAGCACCAGATCGCGGCCTTCCGGCGGCAGGATCGCCAGGGCCACGCCCAGCCCGGCCAGGATGAAGGAGAACTCGCCGATCTGCGCCAGGCTGGCGGAGATGGTCAGCGCCGTCTCGCGCGGATGCCCGAAGGCGCGGACGATGGCATAGGCCGCCACCGACTTGCCGAAGACGATGATCAGTACCGTCGCCAGCACGTGGAAGGGGTGCTCGACGATGACGGCAGGGTTGAACAGCATGCCCACCGAGACGAAGAACAGCACCGCGAAGGCGTCGCGCAGCGGCAGCGAATCGCTGGCGGCGCGGTGGCTGAGGTCGCCGCTGAGCAGCATGCCGGCAAAGAAGGCGCCCAGGGCGAAGGAGACGCCGAACAGCTTGGCCGAACCGAAGGCCACGCCCAGGGCGATGGCCAGCACCGACAGGGTGAACAGCTCGCGCGAACCGGTGCCCGCCACCTTCTCCAGTACCCAGGGAATGGCGCGCTTGCCGAACAGCATCATCACCGCGACGAAGGCGCTGACCTTCAGCAGCGTCCAGCCCAGTGAGGCGGCGATGTCGCCGGCGCCCGGGCGCGGGCCCTCGCCGGCTTCGCCCAGGGCCTCGGCCAGGGCCGGCAGCAGCACCAGGGCCACCACCATGGCGATGTCCTCGACGATCAGCCAGCCGACGGCGATCTTGCCGCGGCGGGTGTCGAGCAGGCGTCGCTCTTCCATCGCCCGCAGCAAGACCACCGTGCTGGCGGTGGACAGGGCGAGGCCGAACACGAAGCCCTCCAGGCCGTTCCAGCCCATGGCCCAGGCCAGCAGCCAGCCCAGGCCGGTAGCCACCGCGATCTGGGTGACGGCGCCGGGAATGGCGATCGCCTTCACCTCCAGCAGCTCCTCGGCGGAGAAGTGCAGGCCGACGCCGAACATCAGCAGGATCACGCCGATCTCCGACAGCTCCATCGCCAGGTCCATGTCGGCGACGAAGCCGGGCGTGAAGGGGCCGGCCAGGATGCCCGCCACCAGATAACCCACGATCGGCGACAGCCTCAGCTTGTGCGCCGCCGCTCCCAGTACGAAGGCCAGTACCAGGCCGAGGGCGAGCAGGGCGATCAGCGGGGTGTCGTGGTGCATCGGCGTTCCCGTGCGGCAGGGGTCCGATTATCCATGAAGCCCCCGTCGCCCGTCGCGCGCCCGGAAGTCATGCCCGAGCGGGGCGGGCCGCATTGCTACAATCCGCGCCCCTCCCGGGCTCGCCGCCATGATCTCCTTCCGCAATTTCGCCCTGCGCCGCGGTGAGCGGCTGCTGCTGTCCCAGGTGGACCTGGCCCTGCACGCCGGCTGGCGGGTGGGCGTGGTCGGCCGCAACGGCTGCGGCAAGTCCAGCCTGTTCGCCGCCCTGCTGGGCCAGCTCGAGCCCGACCAGGGCGATCTCGACCTGCCGGCCAGGGTGCGGATCGCCTCGGTGGCCCAGGAAACGCCCTCGCTGCCCGATCCGGCCCTGGACTTCGTCCTCTCCGGCGACGCCCAGGTGCATGCGCTGATCCAGGCCGAGGCCAGGGCCACCCGGGAAGAGGACTGGGATGCCGTGGCCGAGGCGCACCAGCGCCTGGCCGAGATCGGCGGCTATGACGCCACTGCCCGCGCCGGCCGCCTGCTGCATGGCCTCGGCTTCCCGCCCGAGACCCACCTCAAGCCGGTTTCCGATTTCTCCGGCGGCTGGCGCGTCCGCCTCAACCTGGCGCGGGCGCTGATGACGCCCTCGGACCTGCTGCTGCTGGACGAGCCGACCAATCACCTGGACCTGGACGCGGTGCTCTGGCTGGAGCAGTGGCTGCTCAAGTACCCCGGCACCCTGCTGGTGATCTCGCACGACCGCGAATTCCTCGACGGCATCTGCAGCCACACCCTGCACCTGCACGAGGGCAGGGCGAAGCTGTACACCGGCGGCTACACCGCCTTCGAGCGCCAGCGCGCCGAGCAGCTGCGCCAGCAGCAGATCGCCTACGAGAAGGAGCAGGCCGAGCGCGAGCACCTGCAGAAGTTCATCGACCGCTTCAAGGCCAAGGCCAGCAAGGCCAGGCAGGCGCAGAGCCGGATGAAGCGCCTGGCCAAGCTGGCCGGCACCGAGGCGGTGCGGGTGGAGCGGCCCTTCCGCATCGAGTTCGCCGAGCCGGCCAAACTGCCGCATTCGCTGATCGTGCTGCGCGGCGTCGATGCCGGTTACGCCCAGCCGGACGGGCCGCCGGCGGTGGTGCTGCGCGAGGTCGGCTTCCACCTCGAGGCCGGCGCCCGCATTGCCCTGCTGGGTCCGAACGGCGCCGGCAAGTCCACCCTGGTGAAGACCCTGGTGGGTGAACTGCCGCTGCTGGCCGGCGAACGCATCGCCCATCCCGACCTGCGCATCGGCTACTTCGCCCAGCACACGGTGGAGAGCCTGCACGAGGGGCAGAGCCCGCTCTGGCACCTCAGGCAGCTGGCGCCGGATGCCGGCGAGCAGGTGCTGCGCAACTACCTCGGCCGCTGGAACTTCGCCGGCGACCGCGCCTTCGAGCCGGTGGACGGATTCTCCGGCGGCGAGCGCGCCCGCCTGGCCCTGGCCATGATCGCCTTCGTCGAACCCAATGTGCTGCTGCTGGACGAGCCGACCAACCACCTGGACCTGGACATGCGCGAGGCCCTGGCCGAGGCCCTGGCGGATTTCCCCGGTGCCATCGTCCTGGTCAGCCACGACCGGCACCTTATCGGCCTGGTCTGCGAGAGCTTCTGGCGCGTCGCCGATGGTCACGTCAGCGAATTCGACGGCGACCTGGACGAATACGCCGCCTGGCTGCGCAGCCGCGGCAGCGAGCCGAAACAGGCCAGGCCGGCGAAGGCCGAGGCCAAACCGGCGGTGAAGGCGCCTCCGCCCCGGGCCGCCCGCCCGGATCCGAACGCCACCCGCCGCCTCAGGCAGATGGAAGAGCGCATCGCCGCCCTGCAGGCCGAGCTGGAAGAGGTGGAACGGCTGCTGGCCGACCCGGCGATCTACGGCAACGACGGCGGTGCCGAACTGGCCCAGCTCGGCCAGCGCCAGGCCCGCCTGGCCGGCGAAAAGGAAACGCTGGAAGAGCAGTGGCTGGCGCTGTACGAGCAGCTCGAAGGCAGCTGAGCAGGGCGGCTGTCCGCAATCTTTCCCGTCGCCGGGTTTGACCTCGCCGCCCATGTGTGTTTCGGTGTAGGCAAGCCCGACACGAACGCAAGCGATGGGAGTGTTGCATCCCCTCGACTACGCCGTGCTGGCGGCCTACCTGCTGGCCGTTCTCGCGATCTGCCTCCGGACGGCGCGGCGCAGTCCCGATTCCGACGAGCTTTTCCTGGCCGGCCGCAGCCTGGGCGCCGGTGTGGTCGGCCTGTCGCTGTTCGCCTCGAACATTTCCTCTACCACCCTGATCGGACTGCCGGGCGCCGCCTGGCAGTCGGGCATTTCGGTGGCCAACTACGAATGGATGGCGGCGCTGGTGCTGGTGTTCACGGCCGTCTTCGTGGCGCCGGTATTGCTGGGCAACCGCCTCACCACCATTCCCGAGCTGCTGGAACAGCGATTCGACGCACGCATGCGCAAGTACCTGTCGGCGGTGACGGTGTTCCTGGCCCTGGTGCTGGACACCGCCGGCAGCCTGTACGCCGGCGCGGTGGTGATGATGCTGTTCGTGCCGGGGCTGTCGCTGGAGGCGACCTGCGCGCTGATCGCCGCCTTCACCGGTCTCTACACCATGGCGGGTGGCCTGCGCGCGGTGGCCTATTCCGACGTGCTGCAGGCGATCGTCCTGCTGCTGGGCTCGGCCGTGCTTTGCCTGCTGGTGTTCGGCCAGTTCGACTACGACTGGGGCCGGGTGGTGGCGGCGGTGGACCCGGACCGGCTGTCGCTGATCCGGCCGCTGGATGATCCGGCACTGCCCTGGCTGGGCACGCTGATCGGCCTGCCGGTGCTGGGCTTCTACTACTGGACCATGAACCAGTACGTCAGCCAGCGCCTGCTGGGCGCGCGCGATATCGGCGCGGCCGGGCGTGGCGCGGTGCTGGCGGCGCTGCTCAAGCTGCTGCCGCTGTTCCTGATGGTGCTGCCCGGGGTGATGGCCATCGCCCTGTTCACCGACCTGGAGCGACCCGACGCGGTGTTCCCGCGCCTGGTCGCCGAGTACGCGCCGGCCGGCCTGGCCGGCCTGATCCTGGCCGGTCTGCTGGCAGCGATCATGTCCAGCGTGGACTCGGCGCTGAATTCCTCGTCCACCCTGATCACCCTGGATTTCGTCAAGCCGCGGCGGCCCGACCTGGACACGCAGGCCATGGCCCGGCTGGGCCGGGTCGTCACCCTGGCGCTGGTGGCGCTGGCGGCGCTGTGGGCGCCGGCCATTGACAGTTTCCCGGGGCTGTTCGCCTACCTGCAGCAGACCTTCGCCTACGTCACGCCACCGCTGGTGGCGGTGTTCCTGCTCGGCGTGTTCGGCCGCCGGGTGGGCGCGCGTGCCGCCTTCCGCGGCACGCTTACCGGCCATGCGATCAGCGCGGCCTGGTTCACGGCCAGCCAGCTGGGCTGGCTGAGCGTGCATTTCACCATCACCGCCGGCCTGTTGTTCGGCCTGAGCCTGCTGGCCATCCTGGCCTGGCAGGCCTTGACCGGCGAGCGTCCGCGCGAGGATCAGCTGGCGGCGGTGGCGCGTTCGCGGGTGCCGTCGGCGCCACGTGAGGTGCGGCTTGGCGCCGGTGTCGTGCTGGCCATCACCGTGGTGCTGGTGCTGGCCTTCCGCTGAGCCCCACCGGTGGCGGCATCCACCGCCGCCAGGAACTCCTGGCCCCAGCGCCCCACGTCGTGGTGGCGGACGATCTCGAACATCTGCCGCAGCCGCGCCCGTGCCTCCGGCCGTGGCAGGTCGATGGCGCGACGGATGACCGACAGCAGGTCGGCCGGGTCGTGCGGGTTGGTCAGCAGCGCGCCCTTGAGCTCGGCGGCGGCGCCGGCAAACTCGCTCAGCACCAGCTTTCCGTAGCCACGGGTGATGCCCTGCACCGCGGCGTATTCCTTTGCCACCAGGTTCAGGCCGTCGCGCAGGGGAGTGATCCACATGACATCGGCGGCTGCGTAGTAGGCCACCAGTTCCTCGAAGGGTACCGGCCGGAAGAAGAACTGCACCGGCGTCCAGCCGACCCGGGAGAATCGGCCGTTGATCCGCCCCACCGCCTGCTCGATCTGGGTCTGCAGCTGGCGGTAAATGGTCATTTCCCGCGCCGCCGGCACGCAGATGGTGATCAGGGTGATGCGGTCGTGCAGCTCCGGTGCCGTTTCCAGCAGGCGCTCGTAGGCCAGCAGCTTCTCGAGGATGCCCTTGGTGTAGTCCAGCCGCTCCACCGACAGCAGCAGCTGCCGACCGGCCAGCTCCCGCCGCAGCGTGTTGATGCGCCCGCGGCCGCGCTCTTCGGCCAGCAGGTCGCGGATGCGGCCCACGTCCAGGCCGACCGGGTGTGCGCCCAGATGCACGCGCCGGCCACCGACCTCGATGCAGGTGCTCATCGTGTCCAGTCCGACCGCGCAGCCATAGGTGAGGAAACGCGGCGCGCAGGCCGCCTTCTCCACCACCTCGACCGGCATGGCGCCGCGCACCACGTCGACGAAGTTCTCCACCTGGCGCGGAATGTGGAAGCCAACGTAGTCGCAGGCCAGCAGGCTGCCGAGGATCTCCCGCCGCCACGGCACGACGTTGAAGACGTCGGCGGAGGGGAAGTAGGTGTGATGGAAGAAGGCGATGCGCAGGTCCGGACGCAGCTCGCGCAGCACCGCCGGCACCATCCACAGGTTGTAGTCGTGGATCCAGACGGTGGCGCCTTCGGCCGCCTCGGCGGCAGCGGCTTCGGCGAACTTGCGGTTCACCGCCAGGAACACCTGCCAATCGTCCTCGCGGAAGCGGGCCCGCTCCCAGAAGGTGTGCAGCATCGGCCAGAAGGCTTCCTTGGAGAAGCGCTTGTAGAAGATGTCCACCTCGCTCTTGCTCAGGGGTACCCGCGCCACCAGCAGGTTGGGGTAGCGGTCGGCGTCCACGGTGGTATGCGGCTCGAACTCGCCCTTCCTGGCCTCGTGCACGCTCCAGGCCACCCAGGACCCTTCACGGCCGTTGGCGAAGAAGCTCAGCAGGGTGGGAATGATGCCGTTGGGTGAACTGGGCCGGCGCCGCTGCACCTGGCCGTCCACGATCACCTCCTCGTAAGGCAGGCGGTGGTAGACCATGACCAGGTCGGCGCGGCCGCGCCGCGGCGCCTGTTCAGGCTCCAGGCGCGGGTCGTCGGCATGCAGGAAACCGAAGTGCCCGATCGCCTCGAGGATGCCCTCGCAGCCATGGCCGCGTGCGTGCAGTACGTTCGGCAGCGAAGCGGTGCGCTCGAGCAGCGAGGTTTCCGATTCGCCGACGCAGACGCCGAGGAAGCCCTGCTCGAACATGGACAGATCGTTGAGCGTGTCGCCCGCCACCAGCACGTGCTCGCGGGCGATGCCCAGATGCGCGACCAGGTTCTCGAGGGTGCTGCCCTTGCTGACGCCCGCCGGCAGGATGTCCAGATAGCGACTGGCCGAGAACAGGACCTCGCAGCCCAGCCTGGCAGCGGCTGCGGCGATGCCTGGCGTCACCGCGTCCTCCTCGCAGAAGTAGGAGCAGCGGCGTTCCTGCGGCACCTCCTGGCGGACGAGGCCCGGGAAACCCGCCATCATCTCCGCCACGGCCTGCTCGCCGGGCCAACGCTGGTCGATCGCCGACTGCAGCGGCTCCACCGGCAGCAGCCCGGAGCCGGTGACCACGGTGGCACCGACATCGCAGATCAGGTAGTCGGGCTGCGGCAGGGTGGGGTCGGTCAGCAGCGGCATCACGGCCTCCAGGCCGCGACCCGTCACCCAGATCAGCGTGATCTCGGGATGGCGGGCGACCAGCCGGTAAAGGCGCATGCGCGCCTTGTCACTGCCGGCCAGGAAGGTGCCGTCCAGATCGGTGGCCAGTACCAGCCGGCCAGGCGGCCGGGTGTGCGGGCTTGCCGGGAGTCGGCGGCGGGAAACATCGGACATCGGATTCTCCGGTTTCAGTGGATTTCCTTCTTCTGGGTGGATGAAGGGACGGGGGATTCGGACTCCGGCAGCAGCTCCAGCGCCGTCGGCGTGGTGCGCAACATCGGGTGGAACTGGGCCGGGCTTTCCGGGGCGCGCCGGCGCAGCAGCATGCGCGCCAGGCTGAAGGCCACCACCGCCAGCTGCATGGCGGCGAACCAGGCGGGCAGGGCGGCGGGCCCGAAGCGGTGCATCAGCGCGCCGGCGAGCGCCGGGCCCACCGCGGCGCCGGCACCGTGCACGAGCAGCACGGTGCTGCAGGCGGGCAGGACCTGTTCGGCCGACACCCGGTCGAGCAGGTGCGCCACCGCCACCGGATACACCGCAAAGGCCAGACCGCCGTAAGCGAAGAACAGGCCGTACAGGAGTCCGGGCGCGGGCGTGCGCAGCAGCGCGGCGCCGATCGCGACGGCCGCCGCCAGCGTGCAGACCAGGCCCAGGGCAACGCGCCGGTCGCCGTGGTCGGAAAGCCGGCCGATCGGCCATTGCATGGCCGCGCCGCCCAGGATGGCCAGGCTCATGAAGCGGGCGATCTGGCCCGCATCCAGGCCTTGGTGGCCGGCATAGGCCGGCGCCAGGCCCCAGAACGCGCCCATGGCCAGACCCGAACAAAGCGCGCCCATGCCGGCGGCAGGGGCGACACCGGCCAACCGCCGTACCCGCATCCGCTCGCTGGCAGGCGTGGATGGCTGCGCCAGGCGGGTGGCCGCCACCGGCAGCACGGCGGCGCAGACCAGGATCGCCACCAGCGAGAACAGGACGAAGGAATCCACCGGTGCCAGCTGCAGCAGATGCTGGCCCAGGGCCAGCGCCAGCAGGTTCACCACCATGTAGGCGGCGAAGATGCGGCCGCGGTGCTCGGCGCTGGCCTGCGAGTTCAACCAGCTTTCGATCACCGTGTACAGGCCGACCAGGGCCACGCCGGTGCACAGCCGCAAGAACCCCCAGGGCCAGGGCGCGACCAGCATCGGGTGAGCCAGCACCGCGCAGGCGCAGAGCGCCGCGAAGAAGGCGAAGGCACGGATGTGGCCGATCCGGCGGATGAGCGGCGGCGCCAGGAACGTACCGAGCAGGAAACCGAGGAAGTAGGCGGACATCACCAGGCCCAGGGCCTGGTCGCCGAATCCGGCCTGGCTGCCGCGCACCGCAAGGAGGGTGCCCAACAGGCCGCTGCCGGTCAGAAGCAGTGCCACGCCCGCCAGCAGGGCGGTCAGGGGCAACAGCAGGGTGTACATCGTGGGGCCTGGTTCGAGCCAGGCGAAGAATTGTAACACATTGACGAATATGGATTTTTTGCAGGGGTTTCAGCGGCTTGCGGGTGCCCGCCCGGTGCCGGACAGGGTTCCGGGACTTGGAAAAGTCCGCCGCCGGCCCCACCCTCGGCGCCCAGGTATCCGATCCGCACCGAGCACTCGTCATGCCGATCTACGCGTTTGAATGTCCCTCCTGCGGCCATGATTTCGAGCGCCTGCAGAAGCTCTCCGATCCCGACCCCAGCGATTGCCCGTCCTGCGGCAAGCCCGGCGTCCGCCGCCAGCTGACCGCCCCGGCCTTCCGCCTGGCCGGTTCCGGCTGGTACGAGACCGACTTCAAGAAGGACGGCGACAAGAAGCGCAACCTCGCCGACAAGGGCGACGGCGGCGGCAGCAAGTCCGAGTCCAGGGCCGACAGCAAGCCGGCCGAGAGCAAGCCCGCCGCCACGGCCTGAGCCTTGCCGCGGCCGGCCCGGGCCGGCTAGGGTCGGGCCATGAACCCGACCCGCGCCCTGCTTTCCCTGAGCCTGCTCCTGCTGGCTGCCTGTGGCAGCCCGCAGGGCTCCGCGCCCGAATCGGCACCGGAAGCCCCGGCGGCGCCCGAAGCGCCCGTCGCGCCCGCCGCGCCGCCCGACGCCTTCCTCGCCGCCATCGCCCGACATTGCGGCCAGGCCTTCGCCGGCCGGGTCGTGGTGGACGAACCGCCGTCGGACGGCGCCAATGCCTTCGCGGAACAGGCGCTGGTGATGCACGTGCGGGAATGCGGCGAAGGCGAGCTGCGCATCCCCTTCCACGTCGGCGATGACCGCTCCCGCACCTGGGTGCTGACCCGCACCGCCCGCGGCCTGCGGCTCAAGCACGACCACCGCCACGAGGACGGCAGCGAGGACGCGGTGACCATGTACGGCGGCGAGACCACCGGGCCCGGCAGCTCCCGCCGCCAGGCGTTCCCGGTTGACGCCGAGTCGGTGGCCATGTTCGAACGCGAGGGCCTGAACGCCTCGGTGGACAACACCTGGGCCATGGAAATCGAGCCGGGCAAGCGTTTCCTCTACGAGCTCTCCCGCCCGAACGGCCGCCTGTTCCAGGTCGAATTCGACCTCAGCCAGCCCATCGACGCCCCGCCGCC
>DATGPR010000207.1:0-5126 GCA_035304725.1 Arenimonas sp. | reverse complement strand
CCCGACCGTCTGCCACAGCCTCGACCAGGCCCTGGAAGCCCTGGACAAGGACCGCGAGTTCCTCAAGGCCGGCGGCGTGATGAGCGACGACTTCATCGACGGCTACATCGCCCTGAAGATGCAGGAGGTGACGAAGTTCCGTGCCGCCACGCATCCGCTGGAGTACCAGCTGTACTACGGCAACTGATCCACCGCCTCCCCCACGGCGGAACGCGCACGGCCCGGGCAATCCCCGGGCCGTTCGCATTTACGGCCCCCGACGCGGCCCTGTAAGGTGTCACCCGCGGCAGGGGGCCGCGGGTTGGATGGGCCGATGAAGATCCAGAGATTCCTGCGCAACACCTTCGTGGCGGTGTTGCTGCTGTTGCTGGTGCCCTTGCTGCTGGTGCAGGGCCTGCGCGCCTGGGCCAAGCGCGACCCGGACGCGCTTGCCGCGCTGGCGGTGATGGATCAGGTCCCCGGACCGCACGAGGGCCGCAACGGCTATACCGACCTGCTGTACGCCGAGCTGGACATTCCCGAAGACGAACGCGAGGCCGCCTTCGCCGCCGAAGTGGCGGCTTACCAGCGCTGGTTCGACAGCCAGGGCCAGCGCATGCTGGCGGATGCCTGGGAGGGGCAGTTCGAATCGCCGGCGAAAGCCCGCTATCCGATCCGCCGCCCGCCGGAAACGCCGGAAACCGTCTGCGGCCTGTCCGACCCGACCTGCCTGCAGCAGGTCGCCGCCAACCCCGAGGCCTATCGCGCCTCCCTGCAGGATCGCGCCGACGTCCTGGCCCTGGCCGATGCCTCGCTGGCGGCCGATCGCTTCGAAAGCCCCTTCCCGCCGGGCTTCGACGCACCCCTGCCGGCCTACAACCTGTGGCGCCTGTCGCTGACGGCGGCGGCCCTGCAGGCGCTGGATGGCGACATCGCCGGCGCTACCGAGCGCAGCTGCGCGATGCTGGCATCGGCGCGCCGCTTCGCGGCCCAGCGCCGCGGCCTGATCGACACCATGGTGCCCATGGCGTTGACGGAAGGTGCCGCCGGGCTGCTGCTCGAACTGCGTCGGGCGCATCCCGAACAGCCCCTGCCCGCGAACTGCGGGGCCGCGCTGGCCCCGGTGCAGGCGGAGGACTACCTGATGTGCGACGCCCTGCGCAGCGAGTTCCGCATGCAATCCACCATGGCGCGGCAGATGCAGGCCGCCCTGTCGGAGGACGGGTCGGCGAGCGCGCTGTTCAGCCGCTGGTACCTCGTCGACGGCGAGCTGACCACGATGTGGTCGGCCGAAATGTTCGCCGACGCCTGCTCGGACGACTACCGGCAGGCCGTGCTGGCCGGCACGGTGCCGCCGATGAACCGGCGCCTGGTGAACCATGCGCAGCCGCGTTGCTATGCCGCCTACGCCAGTTGCGTCCTCGTCGGCATCGCCACGCCGGTCTACGACGGCTACCAGGTGCGCCTGCTCGACCACGCCGCCCGCCTGCGCCTGCTACTGGCGCTGATCGCACAGGCGGAGCAGGGCCTGGACGATGCCGGAGTGGAGCGCCTGGCCGCCTCGCCGGGCTACACGCTGAAGCGGGCCGACGGCCGCTGGCGGCTGGGCATGCGCTACGCGCGCGGCGACCAGGCCGAGGTCTTCGAGGTGCCCGCGCTTTGATTCAGGCCAGCAACTGAGCCAGGAAAGAATGCAAACGGCCCGGACTCGCCCCGGGCCGTTTCAACAGAGACTTCGATACCAAGGGAACGCTCACGCACCACCGGCGCAGGAGCGAACCCGTTCAAACTGGTATCCAGCAAGTACCCAGCCACCACCCGAAGAAGATCCAATCCAGACATAGCTCCACTGCTGTTTCACACCGCTTGAGCATGTGGAGATGACAAACGTGTCTCCGGGCTGCCCATTGCCAGGCAGCGGCACCGGAGGGCCAGGGCTTGGGTCGAGTGCCGCGCCGTGGCGTTCAAGCGAACGACGGATGGTGACATCGCCAAAACTCGAGAAGTCTCCAACGACATCTCCGCCAGGGATAATCGCGTTCTCCTCAATCCATCGCCGCAGAAGTCTTGCTTCAGCGGAGTCTGCGGCGAAGGTCACTTCGACGACGGTGCCTACCTTGTACGGCTGATTCGCGGCAGATTGGGCCGGTGAGCTTGCCGATACGAAGCACAGCGCCATCGTCAGAACCAGCTGGAAACGTAGACTTGCCATCGTCACGGCTTCCTTCTGGGCTGCCACCGGCCGGGAACCTAGCACCATGAAAACCACGGGTCAAGGAGACGCGGCCCCTTTCAGGAAGACGCCACTTCGGGGAGTCTTGGCAGCCGAAGACTTCGCCGCGGCCACGCCGATATGACCGAGCTGTCCACATTCACCACCGAGCCGCCGTCGTCGCCGGTGGGCCGGATCCTGGTGATCGACGACGATCTGGCCCTGCTGGAATCGCTGCGCCTGTTCCTGGAATCGGAAGGCCACCGCGTCCACACCGCCGACACCCTGGACGAGGGCATGCGCCTGGCGGCCACCCTGCCGGTGCAGGTCTGCCTGCTGGACCGCAACCTGGGCATGGATTCCGGCATGGACGCCCTGCCCCGCCTGCGCGAGCTGGCGCCGCAGCTGCGGGTGGTGATGCTGACCGCGCACGGCAAGGTCGAGGACGCCATCGCCGCCCTCTCGCGCGGCGCCGCCGATTACCTGGTCAAGCCCTGCTCGCTGGCGCAGCTGCGCGTGGCCGTGGCCCGCCAGCTCGACACCGGCCGGCTGATGGACCGCCTGGCCGAACTGGAGGAAAACCAGGAGCCGCTGCCCGGCGAGATCGAAAGCGCCAACCCCGGCATGCGCGCGGTGCTGGACATGGCCCGCCAGGCCGCCCGCACCGACGCCAACGTGCTGCTGCTGGGCGAGAGCGGCAGCGGCAAGGGCGTGCTGGCCCGCGCCATCCACCGCTGGAGCGCGCGCGGGCAGGCGCCGTTCTCCACCGTGCATTGCCCTTCGCTGTCGCCGGAGCTGCTGGAAAGCGAGCTGTTCGGCCACGCCCGCGGCGCCTTCACCGGCGCCAGTGCCAGCACCCGCGGCCGGGTCGGTCATGCCGAGGGCGGCAGCCTGCTGCTGGACGAGATCGGCGATTTCCCGCTGGCCCTGCAGCCCAAGCTGCTGCGCTTCATCGAGGAGAAGGTGTACGAGCGGGTGGGCGACCCGGTGACCCGGCGCGCCGACGTGCGCATCCTCGCCGCCACCAACCACGACCTGCCGGCGCAGGTGAACGAGGGCCGCTTCCGCGCCGACTTGTACTACCGGCTCAACGTGCTGACGATCACCCTGCCGCCGCTGCGCGAGCGGCCCGAGGACATCCTGCCGCTGGCCACGGGCTTCCTCGAGCGTTTCGCCCGCCGCCACGCCCGGCCGGCGCGCCGTTTCAGCGCCGCTGCCAGCGCCGCCCTGCGCGGCTACGCCTGGCCGGGCAACATCCGCGAGCTGCAGAACGTGATCGAACGCGCCTGCATCCTCTGCCCGGACGAGGAGCTGGGCGCCGAGTGGCTGGCCCTGGCTCCGCAGGCATCGCTGCCCGCCATTCCCGGCGCGCCGATGTCGCTGGAGGAACTGGAACGCCTGCACATCCAGCGCGTGCTGGCCGAAACCGACACCCTGGAAGCCGCCGCCCGCGTCCTCGGCATCGATGCCTCCACCCTGTACCGCAAGCGCAAGGCCTACGGACTGTGACCGAACGCGCGCGCCGCCGCCGTCGCATGTACACATCGCTGCTGGTGGCGGTGGTGGTCGTGCTGCTGGCCAGCTCGCTGCTGTCGCTGCACACCACGGCCCGGCTGTCGGAATCGGTGGCGGCGGTCAGCCATACGCAGCGCCTGCAGGAGCGCATCAACCGGCTCTGGGGCCTGCTGGGCGACCGCGACACCCACATCCTGCGCTACCTGCTGCTGGGCCGCGAACTGCACGTCGAGGAGTTCCACAACATCCTGCGGCAGATGGAGAAGGCGCAGGCGCAGCTGCAGCAGGAAGTGGGCGACGACCCCGTGCAGCACGCCGCCCTGGCCGAGATCGACCGCCTGCACCAGGAACGCATCGAGCGCGCCGAGTACCTGATCGCCCTCAAGCGCCGTGCCATGGCCGGCGAACCCGGTGCCCAGGCACAGCTGGACGAGGAGTTCGAGGCCATCCCCAGCAACGGCAACGCCGAGGCCATGCGCGCCCTGCTCGAGGCCATGAGCGAGCACGAGGTGGCCGAACTGGAGCGCCAGCAGCACCAGCGCGAGCAGAGCATCCGCCAGAACCGCATCATCGTGCTGGGCGCCAACTTCCTGGCCGTCATCGCCGGCGTGGCCACCCTGCTGGCCTTCCGCCGCCTGCGCCGGCGCGAGGACGAGGCCCTGCGCGCCAGCATCGAGGCGCAGCAGGCGCACCGCATCGCCAGTGAACGCCAGGCCAGCCTGGAAGTGGTGGCGCACGACCTGCGCGGCCACTTCGGCAACCTGATGCTGGCCGCCGAGCTGCTGCCCACCGCCCACAGCGACGACGCCCGCAGCCGCCTGGCCGAATCGGTGCGCGGCTCGGCCACCTCCGGCCTGCTGTTCCTGCGCGCGGTGCTGGAGCAGGCCGCCGGCGAGGCCCGCGGCGACACCACCACGCGCCTGGAACTGGAGGAGGCCCTGCAGGCGGTGTGCGCCGAGTTCGCCGACGCCGCTGCCGCCAAGGGCATGTGCATCGAGATGCAGCCGGGCCCTGCGGTGGCCTTGCGCGGCCAGTCGGCGGCACTGATGCACGTGCTGCGCAACCTGGTTTCCAACGCGGTGAAGTACGCGCCGGTGGGCAGCAGCGTCGAGATCGTCGCCGAGGACCTGGGCGACCGCGGCCGGGTGCGGGTGCTGGACCGCGGCCCCGGCGTGCCGGCGCACGAGCGGGCCCGGCTGTTCCAGCGCTACCTGCCGCTGTCCACCCAGCCGACCGGCGGCGAGCCGGCCACCGGCCTGGGCCTGGCCCTGGCCCGCCAGCACGCCCGCGCCCAGGGCGGCGACCTGCGCTACGAGGACCGCCCGGGCGGCGGCGCCTGCTTCATCCTGGACTGGCCGCTGGCCTGAGGCCGGCATGGCGTTCTGCACGATCGCAGGGTGACGGTCGTGCAGGATGCGCG
>DATGPR010000206.1:0-11450 GCA_035304725.1 Arenimonas sp. | reverse complement strand
ACGTTGACCACGGCCGGGGTGTTGTCGCGGGTGTTCTGCCGCTTGCCGGCCGGATCGGCCAGCACCGAGGCGCGCAGCTTGTTGTCCGGGTGGTTGTAGGCGCGGCGCACGCCCTCGTTGACCATGTCCTCGACGCCCATGGTGGCGTCGGGCCAGGTGACGTTCATGCCGATCTCGAGGAAGACGGTGACGATGCCGGTGTCCTGGCAGATCGGCCGATGGCCCTCGGCGCACATGCGCGAGTTGATCAGGATCTGCGCCATCGCGTCCTTGGCCGCGGGCGATTCCTCGCGCTCGTACGCGGCGGCGAGGTTCCGGATGTAGTCGACGGGGTGGTAGTACGAGATGTACTGCAGGGCGTCGGCGACGCTCTGGATGAAGTCTTCCTGCTTGATGGCGGTCACGGCTGCGGGCTTGGGGCGTGCAACGGGGCCGCCATTCTAACCCGCGGCCCCTGCCCGCTTCCGTGCGGCCGGTCGCGTCCGGTTCAGGAGCCGCCGTGCCGCAGCCAGCGTTCGGCCAGGTCGGCGCTGCTGAAGACCCGGCCGTTGGCGCCGTATTCCATGGCCAGGATCTCGCCATGCTCCATGGTCGGCAGCAGCTCGACCCGATGGACGACGAAGGCGACCTTGATCCGGTCCAGGCCCATGGCCACCAGGGCGGCGATCATGCGCGGCATGTCGCGCTCGCCCTGGTAATCGCCCAGGCGCTCGACCACCATCAGCCGCTCGACGCTGCGGGCCTTGCACTGGGCCGAGATCGCCGCCCAGTAGGCCAGGGAGATCTGCATGCTGTCGCGCGGGCCGGTGACTTCGGCGTAGAGGTAGCCGGGGCGATCCTCGAAGCGGAGGCTGATGTCGGGAGGGAGCTGGAGCACGGGGGTCGGGGAGGTCGGGGGCGCGGCATTCTAACCCGGGCCGGCCTGGCTTAGGCTTGCCCCATGGAACAGGAGCTTCCCGCCCGTCCGCGCCGGTCCTGGCTGGCGCACATTTCCGCCGGCCTCGGCCTGAGCAGCCTGCTGGCCGTGCTCTGCTTCCATTTCCCCGAACTGCTGACCAGCCGCGAGTTCCGCCAGGTCTACAGCGAGGACTTCGCCCGCCGGCTGCTGCTGCTCGGGCTGGTGCTGGCCTTCCTGGCCGGCACGGCCGCCCTGCTGCGCGGCCGCGACCGTCGCGTGGCCCTGCTGGGCGTGGCCAGCGCCGCCCTGGCCGTGCTGCTGGGCGGCAGCAACGTGCAGCTGGACGCCATCGGCCAGACCCGCTGGTCGCTGGGCCTGGACTGGTTCGTCGTCTCGCTGTTCTTCTCGGCCCTGGTCTTCATTCCCGTGGAACAGGGCCTGGGCCGGCTGAAGCAGTCGCCGCTGCGGCCGGAATGGCGCACCGACCTGGGCTACTTCTTCCTGGGGCATGTGCTGGTGCAGTTCGTGCTGATCCTGGTGACGGCCTGGACCACGCCCCTGGCCGACCTGGCCGCCTCGCCCGGCCTGCAGGCAGCGGTGCGTTCGCTGCCGGCCTGGCTGCAGTTCCTGCTGGCGGTGTTCTGCGCCGACCTGGCCCAGGCGCTGCTGCACCGGGCCTACCACCGCCTGCCCTGGCTCTGGCGCTTCCATGCCGTGCACCACAGCAGCCGGCACATGGACTGGCTGGCCGGTTCGCGCATGCATCTGCTGGAGGTGGTGCTGACCCGTGGCTTCGTGCTGCTGCCACTGCTGGCGCTGGGCTTTCCCCAGGGCGTGGTCAATGCCTACGTGATCCTGGTCGGCCTACAGGCGGTGCTGGCACACGCCAACCTCGGCCTGCGCTTCGGCTGGCTGGAATACCTGCTGGTGCTGCCGCGCTACCACCACTGGCACCATGCACGGCACCCGGACTTCGTGGACGCGAACTACGCCATCCATCTGCCCCTGGTGGACATGCTGATGGGGACCTTCCGCCTTCCGCGCGACCGGTCGTGGCCGGCGCAGTACGGCAACCTCGATCCGGAGGAAGTGCCGGCGGGCATCTGGCGCCAGCACCTGGCGCCCTTCCTGCCCCGGCGAAGGTCCGCCGCCGCGGCGGCGGACCGGGAGGCCGGCTGACGGCTCAGTGCTGGTGACCGCCCTCGCCGTGCACGTGGCCGTGCATGACCTCTTCCAGGCTGGCTTCACGCACGTCGGTCACCTCGATGGAGAAGTGCAGCGACTTGCCGGCCAGCGGATGATTGCCGTCGACGGTGACCTGGTCGCCCTCGACCTTGGCGATGACCACGGAGATCGGACCCTGCGGGGTATGCGCCTGGAAGCGCATGCCGACCTCGACCTCGCCGACGCCCTGGAAGGCCTCGCGCGGCACGACCTGGATCAGCAGGTCGTTGGGCAGGCCATAACCCTCCTCGGGGGCCACGACCACGTCGAACTTGTCGCCGGCGCGGTGGCCGGTCATGGCCTTCTCCAGGCCGGGCACGATGTTGCCCGCGCCGTGCAGGTAGGTCAGCGGCTCGTGGCCAACGGACGAGTCGAGCACGGTGCCGGCCTCGTCGGTCAGGGTGTAATGGAAGGACGCGACGGTGCGCTCGGCAATCTGCATGGGATTCCTCGGGGGAGGCCTGGCCGGAGAACCCGGTGGCCGGATTGAAGGGGGCGCCATTGTCCGCCATGCCCGGGGCCGGCGCAAACGGCCGCAGCCTCCCGGCCCGGCCGGCGCCGCTCGGGCGCGCCGGGGAAGGTCGCGGCGTCGGTCCTCACCTCACAGGGAGGTGACGTCGTCGGCCTGCTTGCCCTTCTGGCCCTGCACCACGTTGAAGGAGACCTTCTGGCCTTCCTTCAGGCTGCGGAAGCCCGTGCCGGAGATCGAGCGGAAATGGACGAACACGTCCTCGCCGCTGTCGGTGGTGATGAAGCCGAAACCCTTGGCATCGTTGAACCACTTCACGGTGCCGGTCTGACGCTCGGACATGTCACTGATTCCCATTTGCCGCGGTGAAACCCGCGCCCGGGGGCGCCGGCAGGCCGACCTTACCCGCTTATCCGGGTGATTGCGACTGGCGTACAATTGCCGGGTCCGGACCGCCCGCCAACGCCGGCCGGTCCGTTTTCATTTGCGAACCCATCCGATGTCTTCCGCCTTCGCCACCGAACGGGTCCTGGCCGTACGCCACTGGACCGACGCCTACTTCAGTTTCACCACCACCCGCGACGACGGCCTGCGCTTCGAGAACGGCCAGTTCATCATGATCGGCCTGGAAGTGGATGGCCGTCCGCTGATGCGCGCCTACTCCATCGCCTCGGCCAACTGGGAGGAGGAGCTGGAGTTCTTCAGCATCAAGGTGCCCAACGGCCCGCTGACCTCGCGCCTGCAGCACATCCAGCCCGGCGACGACATCCTGGTCAGCCGCAAGCCCACCGGCACCCTGCTGATCAGCGACCTGCACCCCGGCCGCAACCTCTACCTGCTGGCCACCGGCACCGGCCTGGCGCCCTTCCTGAGCGTGATCAAGGATCCGGCCACCTACGAGCGCTTCGAGCGGGTGATCCTCACCCACGGCGTGCGCAACATCGAAGACCTGGCCTACCGCGACTACATCACCCGCGAGCTGCCCCGGCACGAGTACCTGGGCGAGACCATCTCCAGGCAGCTGCTGTACTACCCGGCCGTCACCCGCGAGCCCTTCGAGCACCAGGGCCGCCTGACCACCCTGCTCGACAGCGGCCAGATGGCCAATGACCTGGGCATCGAGGCCCTGGACCCCGAGCATGACCGCGCCATGATCTGCGGCAGCCCGCAGATGCTGGCCGACTTCCGCGAGATCCTCGACCGTCGCGGCTTCACCGCCGCCCCGCGCATCGGCACGCCCGGCCAGTACGTGTTCGAGCGCGCCTTCGTGGAGAAGTAAGCGGGCTCAGCCCAGCAGCTTCTCCAGGTCCTTGCCGATCTTCTCGGGCGTGTCGGTGGGCGCGTAGCGGCGGATCACCCTGCCGTCACGGTCCACCAGGAACTTGGTGAAGTTCCACTTGATCGCCTCCGAACCCAGCAGGCCCGGCGCCGCCTTCTTCAGGTGCCGGTACAGCGGGTGCGCGCCGCCGCCGTTGACCTCGATCTTGGCGAACATCGGGAAGCTGACCTCATAGGTCAGCGAACAGAAGTTGCGGATCTCCTCCTCGTCGCCCGGCTCCTGGTGGCCGAACTGGTCGCAGGGGAAGCCCAGCACCACCAGGCCCTTGTCCCGGTACTGGCGCCAGAGCGCCTCCAGGCCGGCATATTGCGGAGTGAAGCCGCACTTGCTGGCGGTGTTGACCACCAGCAGCACCTTGCCGCGGTACTCGGCCAGGGCCTGCTCCTGGCCATCCAGGGTGGTGGCGGTGAAATCGTGGACACTGGCCATGCGGCGGCTCCGGAAGGCGGGCCTCCAGCCTAACGCCCCGACACCGCCGGCCGCCATGGGACAACCCTGCCTTTCGTCACGGGTTGCCCGCCGGGGGATGGGTTAGGCTCGGCCCTTTCCACGTCCCGCGAGGATTCGCCAATGACCCGCAAGCTTTCCCTGGCCCTGGCCGTCGCCCTGGCCCTGGGCGTGCCCGCTGCCGCCGTCGCCGATGGCGCCGACAAGACGGTCGCCCCGGCCCAGGCCGAGAACCCCTTCTTCGAGGTCAGCACCCTGCCCTATCAGGCGCCGCGCTTCGACCTGATCAAGGACGAGCACTACGGCCCGGCCCTGGAAGCGGGCATGGCGCAGCAGCGCGCCGAGATCGAGGCCATCGCCAACAGCAGCGAGCCGCCGACCTTCGAGAACACCATCCTGGCGATGGAAGCCAGCGGCGCCCTGTTCAACCGCACCGCCGCCGTCTTCTTCAACCTGGCCGGGGCCCACACCAATCCGGTCATCCAGAAGACCCAGGCGGAGATGGCGCCGAAGCTGGCCGCCCACCAGGACGCCCTGTTCCTCAACAGCAAGCTGTTCGAGCGCATCCGCACCCTGTACGAGAAGCGCGACAGCCTCGGCCTGGACCCGCAGTCCAGGCGCCTGCTGGAGCGTTACTACATCGAGTTCGTCCGCGCCGGCGCCAAGCTGTCCGACGCCGACAAGGACAAGCTCAAGGCAATGAACGCCGAGCTGGCCAGCCTGGCCACCCAGTTCAGCCAGAACGTGCTCAAGGAAGTGAATGCCTCCGGCGTGCTGGTCGAGGACGTGGCCGAGCTGGACGGCCTGCCGGCAGAAGCCATCACCGCCGCCGCCGAGGCCGCCAAGGCCGCCGGCCACGAGGGCAAGTACCTGATCGCCCTGCAGAACACCTCCGGCCAGCCGCCGCTGGCCTACCTGCACAACCGCGACCTGCGCAAGCGCATCATGGACGCCTCGCTGGCCCGCGGTTCCCGCGGCGGCGAGTTCGACAACCGCGACATCGTCGCCCGGGTGGCCAAGCTGCGTGCCGAGCGCGCCGCCCTGCTCGGCTACGAGAACCACGCCGCCTACATCCTCGAGGACGAGACCGCCGGCACCGTCGAGGCGGTGAACAAGCTGCTGGGCGACCTGGCCCCGGCGGCGGTGGCCAATGCCCGCAAGGAAGCCGCCGAGATGCAGGCGATCATCGACGCCGAGGGCGGCGGCTTCCAGCTCGAGGCGGCCGACTGGTCCTACTACGCCGAGAAGCTGCGCAAGCAGAAGTACGACTTCGACGAATCGCAGCTGCGCCCCTACTTCGAGATCAACAACGTGCTCGAGAAGGGCGTGTTCTACGCCGCCGGCCAGCTGTACGGCCTGAGCTTCAAGGAGCGCAAGGACATCCCGGTCTACCACCCGGACGTGCGGGTCTGGGAGGTGTTCGATGCCGACGGCAGCCCGCTCGGCCTGTTCTACGGTGACTTCTACGCCCGTCCGAGCAAGCGCGGCGGCGCCTGGATGAACGCCTACGTGCCGCAGAACGGCCTGACCGGCACCAAGCCGGTGGTGGCCAACCACCTCAACATCCCGAAGCCGGCCGAGGGCCAGCCGACGCTGCTGACCTTCGACGAGGTCACCACGATGTTCCACGAGTTCGGCCACGCCCTGCACGGCCTGTTCTCGGACGTGAAGTACCCGCAGTTCGCCGGCACCAACGTGCCGCGCGACTTCGTCGAGTACCCGTCGCAGGTCAACGAGATGTGGGCCACCTGGCCGACCGTCCTGGCCAACTACGCCCGCCACTACCAGACCGGTGAGCCGATCCCGCAGGAGCTGCTGGACAAGGTGCTGGCCGCGCAGCAGTACGGCCAGGGCCACGCCACCACCGAATACCTGGCCGCTTCCATCCTCGACCAGAACTGGCACCAGCTGAAGGCCGACCAGGTGCCGACCGATCCCGTCGCCTTCGAGGCGCAGGTGCTGAAGGCGGCCGGCCTGGACTACGCGCCGGTGCCGCCGCGTTACCGCAGCACCTACTTCTCGCACATCATGGGCGGCTACTCGGCCGGCTACTACGCCTACATCTGGTCCGAGGTGCTGGACGCCGATTCGGTGGAGTGGTTCAAGGAGAACGGCGGCCTCAAGCGCGAGAACGGCGACCACTTCCGCGCCACCCTGCTCAGCCGCGGCGGCAGCGCCGATGCCCTGGAGCTGTTCCGCAACTTCCGCGGCCGTGCGCCGGAGGTGGCCCCGCTGCTCAAGCGGCGCGGCCTGGATACCGCCGGCACCAGCGAGTAAGAAGGACAGCGGCACAAAAAGAAACCGCCCGGCACTGCCGGGCGGTTTTCTCTTGGCGCCTGGAAACGGCGCCGGTTGCAGCCGGGCCGCCGGTCAGGCGTTGCGCTGCACCGCCCGCAGCTCCTTGTTCAGGACCTCGGCCTTGCTGACGTATTGCTTGGCCAGCACCCGGACCACGAAGCTCTGCTCGCGGTCCAGCACCACCTTCTGGAAGGTCTGCTGCAGCTGACCCTCGACCTCGGCCATGCGCTGGAAGCGCTCGGCCGGGGCGGCCTGCTGCTTGCGCAGGCCCTCGTAGGCCTGGCACAGGTCGGCCAGGGCTTCCGGCGGCTTGCGGCGGCCGCGGCGCTTGGCCGGCTTCACTTCGTTCGACAGCTCCTGCACCAGCTCGGACTTGGCCTTGGCCAGTTTCGAGAACAGGCTGGACAGTTTCTTGTCCTTCACTTTCTGCGCCGCCTCCTCGTAGAAGGCGAAACCGTCTTCGCTGATCTCGATCAGATCGGGAAGGCTGCTGGTGGTATCGGTCATGCGGCGCTCCTTGGCGTTTAAGGACGGACAGCGCGGTCGTCCCAAGGCCCAGACCGGGCCCCGGTAGCCCCCGGGAGGGGCGGCGATCGCGAAGGATTGCGAAGCAGGCGGCCACGGGGGCCGTTTCACGCCCGTCAAGGATACGTGAGGGGCCGTAAAAATTGGGTTATTCGCTGTTTCAGGCGTTTGAACCCGGCAAATCGCCGGATGTTTGCCGATTTTCGCTGCCTTTCGACGATTTTCAGCGCGAATAGGACCAACTGAGCGGCCGACCCTGGGCGTAAGGCATCACCCCGTGGAACGGCCGGGGGTCGGAATCGAAGACCAGGGACAGGAAATGCCGGTCCCCTTCCCACATCGGCAGCTCCCCGGCCAGCAGCGTCTCCAGGGGCACCCAGGCCAGCTCACCCTCGGCATTGGCCGGCGGCGGTTCGCCGGAGAAACCGTCCACCAGGAAGATGAAACCCAGCCAGTCCTCGCCGTGCTTGCCGAAGCCCGGCCAGCTCACGGTGCCACGCAGTTGCATGGACAGGCATTCGATGCCGGCCTCCTCCCGCAGCTCGCGGCGCATGCCGCTCATCACGTCCTCGTCGGGCTCGAGCTTGCCGCCCAGGCCGTTGTACTTGCCCAGGTGCAGGTCGCCCGGGCGGGCATTGCGGTGGACCATCAGGCAATGCCGGCGGTCCGGCGACAGCACGTAACCGAGCGTCGCCACGATCGGGGTGTAAGGCATTCGGACTCTCAGCCGGAATAACGGTTGCGGCCGGCGGCCTTGGCCCGGTACAGGGCGGCGTCGGCGGCGGCGATCCATTCTTCCGGACTGCGATGGCTGCGGTCCAGCACGGCAAAGCCCAGGCTGATGCTGTAGGGCACGTCGTTGTCGGGCTCGGCGGCGCGCCGGCGCACCTGGCCCAGCAGGCGGCGGGCGGCCTGCTCGACGCCTTCCGGCCCGGTCTCGGGCATGACCACGGCGAACTCGTCGCCGCCGTAGCGGGCGGCGATGTCCACGGCGCGCAGGCCGCGGCGCAGCTCCAGGGCGAATTCCTGCAGCACCATGTCGCCGACCAGGTGTCCCTGCCGGTCGTTGATCGGCTTGAAGTGGTCGATGTCCACCATCATCAGCGCCGCCGGCCGGCCGTGCCGGGAGAAGCGGCGGAATTCCTGCTCCAGCGCCTGCCGCCAGAACTGGCGGTTGGGCAGCCCGGTCAGGGTGTCGGTGCGGTTGTGCTCCTCCAGCTGCCGGTTCTGCCGCAGCACCGCCTGGCCCAGGCGCCAGGTCACCAGGCTCAGCACCAGCGGATAGCCCACCAGCAGCGGCAGGCTGCACAGGACCACCGGCATGGGTGAATCCAGCGACACCGGGAAGCCCAGCAGCGCCCAGACGACGGCACCGCTGGCCAGCATGCCCAGCCAGCTGCGCGACAGCAGCGGCCAGCCGCCGGCGGCCACCTTGTCCATGCTCAGCATCGCCAGCAGCACCGCCGAGGGCAGCAGGTTGAACTGCATGGCGGCGATCCAGGCGCCACCGAAGGCCGAGTCAAGGATCAGGTTGCGGCGCTCGGCCCGGGCCGGATCCGCCGCCACCCGCGCCCACTGGTAGGCCAGGTGCGGCCATAGCAGGGCATTGGCGCTCAGCAGCAGCCAGGCCAGCGGCCCGGCCTGGTGCAGGTGCAGCACGCTGCCCACCGCCAGCCCGCCGGCGGCGAGGCCGAAGATACGCATCGGATAAAGGCGGCGAACGAAACGCAGGCCGCGATCGCGCTCCGGTGATTGCTCGATGTCGCCGGCGTGGCCGACGTCCTGGATCAGCTCGGGCATGGCCGCACTTTCACGCGCCGGCGCGGCGCTGGCAAGCGCCACGCGGTTCCGGCCGGCAACAGGCCAGGCCCATGCGAGAATGCGCCATGCCCGAAATCACCCTGCCCGGCCTGGCCATCGTCGGTGGCGGCCCTGCCGGCCTGATGGCCGCCGAAACCGCCCGCGCCGCCGGCCTGGACGTGGACCTGTTCGAGGCCAAGGGCTCGGTCGGCCGCAAGTTCCTGCTGGCCGGCAAGGGCGGCCTGAACCTGACCCATGGCGAGCCCCTGCCCGCCTTCATCGGCCGCTACCGCGAACGTGCCGGCGAAGTCGGCGCCTGGCTGCGCGCCTTCGGCCCGGAGCAACTGCGCGAGTGGGCGCGTGGCCTGGGCGTGGACACCTTCGTCGGCAGCTCCGGCCGCGTCTTCCCCACCGACCTGAAGGCGGCGCCGCTGCTGCGCGGCTGGGTGCGCCGGCTGCGCGAACAGGGCGTGCGCTTCCACGTGCAGCACCGCTGGCTGGGCATGGACGGCGACGCCCATCGCTTCGACACGCCCGGGGGCGAATGCCGCTTCCGCGCCGGCGCCTGGGTGCTGGCCTTCGGCGGCGGCAGCTGGCCGGAGCTGGGCTCCGATGGTGCCTGGGTGCAGGCGCTGCGCGATGCCGGCGCCGAGGTGCGCGAACTGCGCCCGGCCAACTGCGGCTTCGACGTCGGCTGGAGCGAACACTTCGCCGCCCGCCACGCCGGCGCACCGATCAAGCCCGTGCGCGCCGCCCTCGGCCGGGAAGCGCAGCCGCACTGGCGCCAGGGCGAAATGGTGGCCACCGCAACCGGCCTGGAAGGCAGCCTGGTCTACGCGCTTTCGGCCGAACTGCGCGATCGCATCGAACAGCACGGCAGCGCCACGCTGCTGCTGGACCTGGCCCCGGGCCGCGACCAGGCCGCGCTGGCCGAGGCCCTCACCAGGGCCCGCAAGGACCGCAGCCTGGGTGAGCGCCTGCGCCGCCTCGGCCTGTCGGCGGTGAAGGTGGGCCTGCTGCACGAAGTGGTCGATGCCGAGGCGCGCCAGGACCCTGCCCGCCTGGCCGCCGCCATCAAGGCCCTGCCACTGCAACTGCGGGCGCCGCGCCCCATTGCCGAGGCCATTTCCAGCGCGGGTGGCGTCCGCTTCGAAGCGCTGGACGGAGGCTTGATGCTGCGCGCCCGCCCCGGCGTGTTCTGCGCCGGCGAGATGCTCGACTGGGAAGCGCCGACCGGCGGCTACCTGCTGACCGCCTGCTTTGCCAGCGGATACCTGGCCGGGCGCGCCGCCGCGGACTGGCTGCGGCGCTGACTCAGTCCGAGAAGTCGATCAGTTCGACGTCGAAGACCAGCATGCCGCGCGGCGCGGTCGGATCCAGGCTGTCGTCGTAGGCCAGGTGCCCGGGGATCCAGAAGCGGAAACGATCGCCGCGCGACATCAGGCGCACGCCTTCCTGCCAGCCGGCGATCAGCTGGTCCAGCGGGAACACCGCCGCCTGCTCACGCACCACCGAACTGTCGAAGACACGGCCATCGGTGGTCCAGCCGGTGTAGTGGATGACGATGCTTGCGTGCGGGCCGGGCTTGGGACCCTCCGGTCCGCGCTCCAGCACCTTGTAGGCCAGGCCGCTTTCGGTGCGCACGGCATCGGCCGGTGGCGCGGCGACATCGGCGGGCGCCTTCACCGGGTCGGCACTGCCGATCACGGTGACGTCGAACACATGCGGCAGGTTGGGCATGCCCGGGTAGCCGGGCAGCAGGCGCTCGGGGCGGATCCACCAGCGCCGGGTCTCGCCGATCGGCGTGCTGAGGATGGCGCGGGCCAGACCGGGGGTTTCGCGGGCCAGGCTGTTGATCGAGACCACCCGGCTGCCGCTCTGGCGCGAGTTCATCCGGGTCACGCCGTCCGAGCTCCAGGCGTCCACCTTCACTTCGACGAAACCACCGATCACCGTCGTGGTTCCCGGGGGCATCGGCTTGAGCACGACATAGGCCAGGCCGGTGGCCGTTTCCGTGGCCTTGGCCGGCGGCGCGTCCAGCGGCGCCGGGGCCCGGATCGGGTCCACCGCCAGGGCCGGCGAGGCCAGCAGGAACAACAGCAGCAATCGGCAAAACCAGGGCATTGCGGGTCCTTGTCCGGAAGACGTGGATCAACGCCGCGCAGGTTAGCAGGCAGGCCAGGACTGCCGCAGTGCGTCACTCCCTGCCACACCCCGCGGGCGGTCCGCAGCCAGCGGAAATTCCCAGGGCTGGCGACCAGTTGGGGGAACTTCCGGAGATTCGACCCCAGATCTTGGGTCCGGACGAACCCATTTCGTGACCGACTTCACGTTTCCGGGGCGTTGAACCCCAACGAAGCCTTTCGCCCACGCTCCGCTGGCATGAAACCTGCAGCACATGGCTGGCGACACTCCAACCCCCCGTTTCAGGAGGTCAGACATGGGCAAGG
>DATGPR010000205.1:0-7036 GCA_035304725.1 Arenimonas sp. | reverse complement strand
GCAGGTCACCCAGGACCTGCGCAGCTTCTGGGCCAACACCTACCCGGAAGTGAAGAAGGAAATGAAGGGCCGCTACCCGCGCCACCCCTGGCCGGACGATCCCTGGACCGCCACCGCCACCCACCGCGCCAAGCCGCGCGGAACCTGAAGGCCGCCCGCGCGCTTGCGCCACGTTTCACTGCACAGGCGTAAGCTGTGCTCCGGTTACGCAAGTCGGTCCCATCCTCTCTTCCGGGAGATACGCGCATGAGCAAGACCAAGCAGATCGTGGCCGCCGCCAAGTCCAGGCTGGGCGAGGCGACCAAGGCCTTCAAGAAGGCCAGCCTGGCCAAGAAGGCCGGCAGCATCGCCGGGGTCGGCGCCAGTCTGGCGCTGGCGAAGAAGGGTGGCAGCGCCGCGGTGAAGACCGTGCGCAAGCATCCGGTCGGCACCGCCGTGGCAACCGCCGCCCTCGCTGCCGTCGGCGCCGCCGTCTATGCCGTGCGCAAGAAGAAGGCCGCGGGCAGCAAGCCGGCCGCCAAGAAGGCCGCCGCCAGGACCGCCACCAAGAAGGTGGCCAAGGCGGCACCGAAGAAGGCGGCGGTGAAGAAGGCGCCGGCGAAGAAGGCGACCGTCCGCAAGGCGGCCACGAAGAAGGCCGCGGCGAAGAAGGTCGGCGGCCGCTGAGCCTCAGTCCGCGCCGGTACGCCCGGCGCGCATCGACAGCGGCCAGCGCACCTGGCGCGGCCGCTCCGGATCGCCCCAGGCCTCGGCGAAGGCCGGGGCGAGTTCGGCCACCGCGTCGCGGCCGGTTTCCCTGAGGTGGCGCTGGCTGGCCGACCAGCTGCGCAGGTAGTCGAGGTACTGCGCCAGCGTCCAGTCCAGCTCCATCTGGAAGCGCGGCACGTCCATGATTTCCTCGAAGGGGAAGGGCAGGCGCCGGTAGCCGGTTTCCACGTGGTGCCGCTCCGGCGGCCAGTACGGACCGAGCACGCCCTCGTAGAGCCGGTGGAAGACCTCGTCCACCGCCGCGTCCACCTTCGACAGCCCGTAACACCAGACGGCGACCAGGCCGCCCGGCCGCAGTACGCGCGTGGCTTCCTGGGCGAAGCGGTCGTGCCGGAACCAGTGGTAGGCCTGGGCCGCGGTCACCAGGTCGGCGCTGTGGTTGTGCAGCGAGCAATGCTCGGCCGGCTCCACCCGCCAGGTGATGCGCGGGTCGGCCGGGGCGGCTTCGATCTGGGTGGCGCTGGGGTCGCTGGCGTGCACCCGCTGGAAATGCCGCGCCAGCGCCAGGCTGGCCTGGCCATTGCCGCAGCCGACGTCCCAGGCCAGTTCGTGGTGCTGGCACTGGCCGGCCAGCCATTCGAACAGCGCGGCCGGGTAGGTCGGGCGCGCCTGCGCGTACTGCGCGGCGTGGCCGGAGAAGTGGTCCTTGAAGTCGCTCATCTCAGTAATCGAGTTCGCGGAAGCTGCCGGGCTTCAGGCCCTCCAGGCGATGCGGGCCGACGCCGATGCGGACCAGGCGCAGCGTCGGCAGGCCGACCGCGGCGGTCATGCGCCGCACCTGCCGGTTGCGGCCTTCGGTGATGGTCAGCTCGATCCAGCTGTCGGGCACCGACTTGCGGAAGCGCACCGGCGGATCGCGCGGCCACAGCCAGTCGGGCTGGCCGATCAGCGGCTGCACCTTGGCCGGGCGCGTCGGCCCGTCCTTGAGGGTGACGCCGCCGCGCAGCGCGTCCAGCTGTTCGTCCGTGGGTTCGCCCTCCACCTGTACCAGGTAGGTCTTGGGCCAGTGGAAGCGGGGCGAGCTGATGCGGGCGATCAGCGCGCCGTCGTCGCTGAGCAGCAGCAGACCCTCGGAATCGAGGTCGAGGCGTCCGGCCGGATAAACCCCCGCAGGCAAGCCGAATCCGGCCAGGGTCGGCCGCGGCGGTTTGGAGCGGTCGGTGAACTGGCTCAACACGCCATAGGGCTTGTTGAAGGCAAGCAGCATTGGCCCAAGTGTAGTCCTCCCGGGCCTTTCCTGCTTGCCCGCCTGCCGGCAACGGAGGGCCAGGCCCTCCGGGGGGCTTATTCCGCGGCCGTTTCCGCCGGCTTCACGAAGCGCAGGGTCATGCGGTCGCTTTCGCCAATGGCGGCGTACTTCTCCCGCTCCGCCTCGTCGTGGCGGTTGGAGGGCGGCAGCATCCAGACGCCGTTGGGATGGTCCTTGGTATCGGCCGGGTTGGCGTTGATCTCGCTCTGCTCCTCGAGCACGAAACCGGCCTCCGTCGCCAGCTGGATCACATAGTCCACCGGCACGTAGCCCGTGCCCTTCACCTCTTCCCAGCCCTTGCCCTCGGGGGCGCGATGCTCGACCACGCCGAGCACGCCGCCGGGCACCAGCACCTCATGGAAGCCGCGGAACATGGCCTCGGCGTAACCACCGTCGGCCCAGTTGTGCACGTTGCGGAAGGTCAGCACCACGTCCATCGAGCCGGGCTCGCCGAATACCGGCGCCTTGGGATCGAACTCGACCAGGGTGACATCGCCATAGATGTCCGGGCGCGCGGCCAGCTTGTCGCGCAGGCCCTGGTTGCTGCGGCTGTAGTAGTTGCGCCCGCCCTCGCTCTCCACCGCATTGGGGTCGACGATGGCGCCGACGTAGCGGCCCTTGCCCTCGGGCAGGGGCGCCAGGATCTCGGTGTACCAGCCGCCGCCGGGGGTGATCTCGAGGATGCGCTGGGAGGGGCCGACCTGGAAGAACTCCAGGGTCTCGCGCGGATGTCGCCAGACATCGCGGGCGACATTGGCCGGGTCACGCCATTCGCCCGCCAGCACGGCGTCCAGCGGATCGTCGCTGGGCGCGCGTTCGGCCGCGGCAGCGGCCCCGGCGTCATCGGCGGCAGCCGGCGCGGCGCCGCCATCGGCTGCGGAATCGGCCGAACCGGACTGGCCGCAGCCGGCCAGGGCCAGGACAAGGGCAAAAGCAAGCGGGCTTACGACAGTGCGCATGGGGGGTCTCCGTGCTTTCGGGAAGGCCCGGAGGCTACCACGCCCGCCGCCAGAACATCCTTACGCCTTGTCCGCGTTCATCCGCGTCAATCCGCGGCCAGGAACCCCCTCACAACGAAGCCAGCGCAGCGTTGAAGGTGGCGCTGGGGCGCATGGCGGCGGCGGCCTTGGCGGGGTCGGGGCGGTAGTAGCCGCCGATGTCGACCGGCTGGCCCTGGACGCCGTTGAGCTCGGCGACGATCTTCGCCTCGTTCTCGGCCAGGGCCTTGGCCAGCGGGGCGAACTTCGCCTTCAGTCCGGCGTCCTCGTCCTGCCCGGCCAGGGCCTGCGCCCAGTACAGGGCCAGGTAGAAGTGGCTGCCGCGGTTGTCCAGGCTGCCGAGCTTGCGCGCCGGCGAGCGGTCCTCGTCGAGGATGCGGCCGTTGGCCTTGTCCAGGGACCGGGCCAGCACGCCGGCGCGGGCATGGCCGTAGCGGTCGGCCACGTGCTCGAAGGAGGCCTGCAGGGCCAGGAACTCGCCCAGCGAATCCCAGCGCAGGTAGTTCTCGGCGGTGAACTGCTGCACGTGCTTGGGCGCGCTGCCGCCGGCGCCGGTCTCGAACAGGCCACCACCGGCCATCAGCGGCACGATCGACAGCATCTTGGCGCTGGTGCCCAGCTCCATGATCGGGAACAGGTCGGTCAGGTAGTCGCGCAGCACGTTGCCGGTCACCGAGATGGTGTCCAGGCCCTGGCGGACGCGCGCCAGCGTGTGCTTCATCGCCTCCACCGGCGGGAGGATGCGGATGTCCAGGCCGGCGGTGTCGTGTTCCTTCAGGTACTGCTCGACCTTGGCGATCACCTGCGTGTCATGGCCGCGCTGCGGATCCAGCCAGAACACCGCCGGCGTGTTGCTCAGGCGGGCGCGGTTGACGGCCAGCTTCACCCAGTCGCGGATCGGCGCGTCCTTGGTCTGGCACATGCGCCAGATGTCGCCGGCTTCCACCGCGTGCTCGAAGACGACGCGGCCGGCCTGGTCGGTCACGCGCACGCTGCCGTCGGCCGGGATCTGGAAGGTCTTGTCGTGCGAGCCGTACTCCTCGGCCTTCTGCGCCATCAGGCCGACGTTGGGCACGCTGCCCATGGTGGCCGGGTCGAAGGCGCCATTGGCCTTGCAGTCCTCGATCACCGCCTGGTAGATGCCGGCGTAGCAGCGGTCCGGAATCAGCGCCTTGGTGTCCTGCAGCTCGCCCTTTGCGTTCCACATGCGGCCGGAGTCGCGGATCATCGCCGGCATCGAGGCGTCGACGATCACGTCGCTCGGCACGTGCAGGTTGGTGATGCCCTTGTCGGAGTTCACCATCGCCAGGCCCGGGCCCTGGGCGTAGACGGCCTCGATGTCGGCGCGGATGGCCGCCTGCTCGCTCTCGGACAGCTCGCCCAGGCGGGCGTAGAGGTCGCCGATGCCGTTGTTGGGATCGAAGCCGATGCGCTCCAGGGCGGCGGCGTGCTTCTCCAGCGCCGCCTTGTAGAACTCGTTGACCACGACGCCGAACATGATCGGGTCGGAGACCTTCATCATGGTCGCCTTCAGGTGCACCGAGAACAGCACGCCCTGGCGGCGGGCGTCCTCGATCTGGGTGGCGACGAAGCCGGCCAGCTTGCGCCGGCTCATCACCGCCGCGTCGACGATCTCGCCGGCCTGCACCTTCAGCTCCTTGAGCAGGTTGGTGCGGCCATCCTTGCCGACCAGCTCGATGCGCAGGCTGCCGGCCTCGGCCATGGTCGCCGAGCGCTCGCTGCCGTAGAAATCGCCGTCCTGCATGTGCGCCACGTGCGACTTCGAATCGGCGCTCCACTTGCCCATGCGGTGCGGATGCTTGCGGGCGTAGTCCTTCACCGACCTGGGCGCGCGCCGGTCGGAATTGCCCTCGCGCAGCACCGGGTTGACGGCGCTGCCCTTGACCCTGTCGTAGCGCGCCTTGATCTCGCGCTCGCCCTCGTCCTGCGGCTCCTCCGGATAGTCCGGCAGGTCGTAGCCCAGGGCCTGCAGCTCCTTGATCGCCGCCTTCAGCTGCGGCACCGAGGCGCTGATGTTGGGCAGCTTGATGATGTTGGCTTCCGGCCGGGTGGCCAGGGCGCCGAGTTCGGCCAGGTCGTCGTTCACCCGGCGCTCGCCCAGGCGCTCGGGGAACTGCGCCAGGATGCGGCCGGCCAGGGAGATGTCGCGCGTCTCGACCGCGATGCCGGCGGCGCCGGCGAAGGCCTGCACGATCGGCAGCAGCGACTGCGTCGCCAGCCAGGGCGCTTCGTCGGTGAGGGTGTAGATGATCTTGGGCGTGTCGGACATGTCGGCGTCGCTCGGTTGGTGCGGGGCCCGGTTTCCCGGCGGAAACGGCCCTGCGGGACGGAAAGGCCGTCATTGTCGCGGTTCCGCCGGGTCGGGGAAAGCCGCGCCGACGCGATGCTTCAGTGCGCGTGCGTAGGGTCGTCGCCCGGCGGCGAGGGCGGCGGCATGTCGGCCGGCAACGGCATGTCGGCGTCGGCGACCACCACTTCGCCGTGGTATTCGGTCCCGGCCGCCGGCAGCCGCACCGGCCGCATGGCCCAGTCTTCCGGCGTCAGCGGCCTGAGGCCGTGGGCGATGCGGCCCTTGTCGCATTGCGGGCTGTGCCGGCCGAACTCCCAGGACGGCTCGACTTCACGGCAGACCGAGGGCCGCTGCGGATAGATGCCGCAGTGGCCGTCCACGCCGATGGTGCCGCGCAGGGCGATGCAGCGCGGCCGCGCGCAGCTGGTGCCGCGCATGGCCACCTCGTGCCAGCGCAGCGGCTCCACCATGTCGGCCGGTGGTCCGTCGGGGTTGTGGGGTTGTGCTTCCGACCAGTGGAAGGAGATGCGGAAGGTGGCGCAGCAGGCGCCGCAGCGCAGGCAGGGATGGTGGCTCATGTGGGCGCGTCACCGGGGCGACACGACCGGGGGTTCCGGCGTGGTCAGCGCACCTCGAAGGAACGGGTTTCGACCACGCGATCGTTGATCGCGACCTGGAACTGGTAGGTGCCCGGCGGCCAGGGTTCGGGCTGCTGCAGCGAGAAGCTGGCCACCGTCGGCGTGCTCGGGTCGAGCGTCTGCCCGGCGCGGGCGATCTCGCGGCCGTCCGGCGCCAGCCAGCGGCCGGACAGGCTCAGGCCCTCGCTGCTGCCGAGGGTGAGCACGGCGGCGTGGATGGGGTCGTTCACGCCGAACTGCTCGCGCGGCTGCTTCACATGGCCTTCCTCGTCCACGGCGGTGCCGAAACTGATCGAGGCGATGCGGAAATCGCCACTGGGCAGCGGCGGCAGCTCCGGTTCGGCGGCGATGTCGGCTTCGGCGCCGGTGTCGGCCGGCGGCGCTTCGGCGACGGGCGCGGCCCCGTCACCGCCGCAGGCGGCCAGGACGAGCAGGAACAGCAGCGGTACGGCGAAGCGGATGGTGCGCATGGCGTCTCCGGGCGCGGGACTCACTGGCGGGCGGTGCGCGGGTTGCCCGGCAGGAGCATGCCAGGCGTGGCGCGGAAGGGGTTGATGTCGAGGCCGCCGCGGCGGGTGTAGCGGGCGTACACCGCCAGGCGGCTGGGCCGGCAGCGCTGCAGGATGTCCACGAAGATGCGCTCGACGCACTGCTCGTGGAAATCGGCGTGCTGGCGGAAGGAGACCAGGTAGCGCAGCAGGCCGTCGCGGGCGATGCGCGGGCCGGCGTAGCGGATCTGCACGCTGGCCCAGTCCGGCTGGCCGGTCACCGGGCAGTTGGACTTGAGCAGGTGCGAGACCAGCACCTCGTCGGCACGGCGTTCGGCATCGCTCGCCAGGAACTCCGGCTGCGGCGGTCCGTAGTGGCTGATCTCCAGCGGCAGATCGTCGATCAGCTCGCCTTCCAGCATCTCGATGCTGGCGGCGTTGGCCGAGGCCGCCGGAGTCAGCACCACGCTCACCTGGCCGCCGGCGGCCTGGCTGAGGTCGTGCACCAGCTGCGCGCGCAGGCTGTCGGTGTCGGCCATGCGGGTCTGGGCGTAGCTGCCCAGATACAGCTTGAGGCTCTTGGA
>DATGPR010000204.1:0-5385 GCA_035304725.1 Arenimonas sp. | reverse complement strand
GGTGACCGCGCCGGCCAGCACCGGCATCACCGCGATCAGCAGGAAGGCGGTGATCAGCCAGGTCCAGACGAACACCGGCATCTTCAGCAGGTCAACGCCCGGCGCGCGCATGTTCAGCACGGTGGCGATGATGTTGATCGCGCCCATGATCGAGCTGATGCCCATCATGTGGATGGCGAAGATGGTGAACGCCGTGCTGGCGCCGCCCTGCAGGCTCAGCGGCGGGTACAGGGTCCAGCCGCCGGCCGGGCCGCCGCCGCCGATGCCGAACAGCACCTGCAGCAGCGTCGGCGCCAGCAGCAGGGCGAAGGCGAAGGGCAGGATCCAGAACGACCAGTTGTTCATGCGCGGCAGCGCCATGTCCGGCGCGCCGATCTGCAGCGGGATCATCCAGTTGCCCAGGCCGACGAAGGCCGGCATGACCGCGCCGAAGATCATCACCAGCGCGTGCATGGTGGTCATCTGGTTGAAGAACTCCGGCTCGACCAGCTGCAGGCCGGGCTGGAACAGCTCGGCGCGGATGACCAGGGCCATGGAGCCGCCGATGAAGAACATCACCAGCGAGAACACCAGGTAGAGGGTGCCGATGTCCTTGTGGTTGGTCGAGTGGAACCAGCGCTGGAAGAAGCCCTGCTTGTGCTCGCCGTGATGGTCGGCGTGAGCGGCGTCGGTGTGTGCCATTTCTTTCTGCCTCTCTCTGGTTCTGCTGCTCAGCCCTCGCCGCCCGCGCGAGCGGTGGCGGTGGCGGCGATGCGGGCGGCCTCGGCCTCGTTGCCGGCCTTCTGCGCGGCCAGCCAGGCCTCGTAGTCGGACTTCGGCACGGCCTTGACGACGATCGGCATGAAGCCGTGGTCCTTGCCGCAAAGCTCGGCGCAGACGCCGCGGTAGGTGCCGGGCTCCTTGATTTCGGTCCAGGCCTCGTTGATCAGGCCCGGAATGGCGTCCTGCTTCCAGCCCAGCGCCGGCACCCACCAGGCGTGGATGACGTCGTCGGCGGTGAAGACGAAGCGGATCTTGGTGTCGACCGGCACCACCAGCGGGCGGTCCACGTCACGCAGGTAGTGCGGGTGGTCGGCCTCGGTGACCACGGCGCCGCTCTGGCGCAGGCGGTCGGACTCGCGGTCCAGGCGGGAGATGAAGTTGACGTCCTCGCCGACGATCTCGTAGCGCCACATCCACTGGTAGCCGGTGACCTTGACGGTCATCTCGCTGCCCTTGGCGTCGTACTGCTCGATCACCTTGATGGTGGCCGGCACGGCCATCACCACCAGGATGATGATCGGGATCAGCGTCCAGATGATCTCCAGGCGGGTGCTGTGGGTGAGGCTGGTGTCGGGCACCGCGCCCTTGGACTTGCGGAACTTGAACATGGCCACGGCCATGGCGCCGAACACCACCACGCCAATGACCACGCAGATCCACAGCATCAGCATGTGCATGTCGTAGGCGTTGTACGCCGTCTCGGTCACACCGCGCGGCATGTTCAGCTGCCAGCGCTGGGGCTCGCTGTCGGCCCAGGCCGGGAGGCTGGCCAGCGCGGTGGCCAGGCCGGTGGCAATCGCTGCTCTCATCGCTGCATTCATCCGAACATACCCCGACAACACATCAATTCCGTTGATCCGGGCGGTGGCACCGTGCCGCCGCCAGCCATTCCTCAAGGCGGGTGGCGAGGTCCTGGCGTTCCCCCGGCGGGAGGAAAGCCCCTACCTCGACCTGCCGGCCCTGGCAGGCCAGCAGCACCCGTTGCCCGTCCTCGTCGCCGTCCCTGCGCAGCCGCACCCAGTAGGGGTGCGCCACGAAGGCCGGGCCCGGGCGGGCCGAGCGGCGGACTTCCAGGCGGCGCTCGAACAGCGCAATCACCTCGAACCGCTCGCCCTGACGCCATACCCATCGCAGCACCACCGCGATGAACACCGCGTCCAGAAGCGCGAAGGTCGGGGCAAACACGTTGCCCCGGACCCAGGCAAGCCCGGCCACCAGGAACATGGCCAGGGCCAGGGCGATGAACAGGACGGCGAACTGGCCCGCGCTCATGGCGCGCCGCGGCCGGAGGACCAGAAAGGCCCCGGACCCGGTCGGCGCCGCTGGCACGAGCTCGATCACCGCAGCCCAAGGCCCCGCTTCGGAAAACCACGGGAGTTTACCGACCCCCGCAGAGGGGGGGCAAGCCGAGCTGAACGCTGCCGGCCCCCGCGGTTCCCGGCGGACCGTACGGGGCACTAGAATGCGCGGTCCCGCGCGAGCCCGCGCGGCCCTGCCAGCCGGACCACCTGCCGGAACGCCGTGAAACCCATCCTCAGCCCTGAACTGCCCGGCCCAGCGCCGGACCTGCGCGCCCGCATCACCGCCGCCTACCACCGCGACGAGGCCGAACACCTGGCCGAGCTGCTGGAACAGGCCCGCCTGCCCGCCGAGGAGCAGGCCAAGGTCCAGGCCACCGCCGTCGGCCTGGTCGGCCGGACCCGCATCCGCGCCGCCGACCCCGGCATGGTCGAGGCCTTCATGCGCCAGTACGACCTGTCCAGCGAGGAAGGCGTGCTGCTGATGTGCGTGGCCGAGGCGCTGCTGCGCATCCCCGACCGCGCCACCGCCGACGCCCTGATCCGCGACAAGCTGGGCGACGCGGAATGGAAGAAGCACCTGGGCCAGTCCAGCTCGGTGCTGGTCAATGCCTCGACCTGGGGCCTGATGCTGACCGGCCGGCTGGTGCAGCTGGCCGAGGAGACCCGCCGCGACGCCGTCGGCGCCTTCCGCCGCCTGGTCGGCCGCGCCGGCGAGCCGGCGATCCGGCTGGCGGTGCGCCAGGCCATGAAGATCATGGGCCACCAGTTCGTCATGGGCCGCACGATCCAGGAAGCCCTGGAGCGCGCTGCCAAGGGCGAGAAGCTGGGCTACCGGCATTCCTTCGACATGCTGGGCGAGGCCGCCTTCACCCGCGCCGACGCCGACCGCTACTTCCGCGCCTACCGCGACGCCATCGATGCCATCGGCGCCGGCGGCCCGTATCCGGACGTGTTCGCCGCGCCCTCGATCTCGGTGAAGCTCTCGGCCCTGCACCCGCGCTACGAGCACGCCCGCCGCGCCCAGGTGCTGGCCGAGCTGACGCCGCGGGTGCTGGAGCTGGCGCAGCTGGCCAAGGCCCGCGGCATCGGCTTCACCATCGACGCCGAGGAAAGCGAGCGCCTGGAACTGAGCCTGGACGTGATCGCCGGCGCCTACGCCGACGCCTCGCTGGACGGCTGGGAGGGCTATGGCCTGGCCGTGCAGGCCTACCAGAAGCGGGCGCCCTTCGTGATCGACTTCATCGCCGACCTGGCCCGCCGCAGCGGCCGCCGCATCCCGGTGCGCCTGGTCAAGGGCGCCTACTGGGACAGCGAGATCAAGAAGGCGCAGGCCGACGGCCACCTCGGCTACCCGGTGTTCACCCGCAAGGCCAACACCGACGTCAGCTACCTGGCCTGCGCCCGGCGCATGCTGGCGGCCGACGACGCCATCTATCCGATGTTCGCCACCCACAACGCCCAGACCATCGCCGCGATCCACCATTTCGCCGGCGGCAAGCGCTTCGAGTACCAGAAGCTGCACGGCATGGGCGACGACCTGTACGCCGAGGTGGTGCCGGCCGACAAGCTGGGCGTGCCCTGCCGCGTCTACGCACCGGTGGGTTCGCACGAGGACCTGCTGCCCTACCTGGTGCGGCGCCTGCTCGAGAACGGCGCCAACTCCAGCTTCGTCAACCGCATCACCGACGAGTCGCTGCCGGCCGAACAGCTGGTGGCCGACCCGGTGCAGACGGTGTCGTCCTACGACAGCAAGCCGCATCCGCGCATTCCCCTGCCGCGCGACCTGTACCGGGCCGCCGGCGAAGAAAGGAACAATTCCATGGGCGCCAATCTCGCCAACGACGAAACCCTCGCTTCCCTGGCCCGCGATATCAATGCCGCGCTGAAGCCACATCGGGCCGCGCCGCTGGTGCCGGGCGCCACGCCGACCGGGCAGCCGGTGCCGGTGCGCAACCCGGCCGACCGCCGCGAGCAGGTCGGCGAATGGGTGCCGGCCGATGCCGCCACCGTCGAGCAGGCGCTGAAGAACGCCCATGCCGCCCAGGAAGCCTGGGACCGCACGCCGGCCGCCAGCCGCGCCACCATCCTCGAACACGCCGCCGACCTGCTCGAGCAGCGCATGCCGGAGTTCATCGCCCTGTGCGTGAAGGAAGCCGGCAAGTCGCTGCCGGCCTCGGTGGCCGAGGTGCGCGAGGCGGTGGACTTCCTGCGCTACTACGCCCTGCAGGCGCGCCGCCTGTTCGGCCAGCCGACCGCGCTGCCGGGCCCGACCGGCGAAAGCAACCAGCTGTCGCTGCACGGCCGCGGCGTCTTCGTCTGCATCAGCCCGTGGAATTTCCCGCTGGCCATCTACCTGGGCCAGGTCTCGGCGGCGCTGGCCGCCGGCAATGCCGTCATCGCCAAGCCGGCCGAGCAGACCACCCTGGTCGCGCACGCCGCCACCCAGCTGCTGCACGAGGCCGGCATCCCGAAGGAAGCGCTGCAGTTTCTGCCGGGCGACGGCGCCACCGTCGGCGCCGCCCTGACCGCCGATCCGCGCGTGGACGGCGTCGCCTTCACCGGTTCGACCGAGACCGCCTGGGCGATCAACCGCGCCCTGGCCGCGCGCAACGCCCCGATCGCCGCCCTGGTGGCGGAGACGGGTGGCCAGAACGCGCTGATCGCCGATTCCTCGGCGCTGCCGGAGCAGCTGGTCAAGGACGCCATCGTTTCGGCCTTCGATTCCGCCGGCCAGCGCTGCTCGGCGGCGCGCGTGCTGTTCGTGCAGGCCGACATCGCCGACAAGGTGATCACCATGCTCTCCGGCGCCATGGACGAGCTGGTGGTGGGCGACCCGGGCCTGCTGAGCACCGACGTCGGCCCGGTCATCGACGAGGACGCCCGCCGCATCCTGCAGGCGCATGCCGAGCGCATGGACCGGGAAGCGAAGCTGATCAAGGAAGTGAAGCTGCCCGAGGGCACCGAGCACGGCTGCTTCTTCGCCCCGCGTGCCTACGAGCTGCAGTCGCTGTCGCAGCTGACCCGCGAGGTGTTCGGCCCGGTGCTGCACGTGATCCGCTGGCGCGCCGAGCAGCTGGACGAGGTGCTGGCGCAGATCAACGCCACCGGCTACGGCCTGACCCTGGGCATCCACTCGCGCATCGACGCCACCGTCGAGAAGATCGCCAGCGCGGTGAAGGTGGGCAACTGCTACGTCAACCGCAACCAGATCGGCGCCGTGGTCGGCGTGCAGCCCTTCGGCGGCGAAGGCCTGAGCGGCACCGGCCCCAAGGCCGGCGGCCCGCACTACCTGCTGCGCTTCGCCACCGAGCGCACCCTGACC
>DATGPR010000203.1:0-8891 GCA_035304725.1 Arenimonas sp. | reverse complement strand
GGGATGCAGGGAATAGGTGCCGTGGATGGCGGCCTCGGCCAGGACATGGCCCTGCATGGCCTGGCGGACATCGGCGGCGGTGAAGCGCGCCGGCAGGTCCAGCTTCTCCACGTCCAGGGCGTAGAGGTGGAAGAAATAGCGGTGCAGGCGCAGGTCGTTGCCCGGCGGGTAGGGGCCGTCGTAGCCGGGCCAGTCGCCGGACATGTCCGGATCGCCGGCGAACCAGCCGACGTAGTCATTGCTGCCCTGGCGGGAGCCGGCCGGGCCGGGCGGGTTGGGCTTGCCGCGGACGGTGACGCCGTCGCTGCAGGCCCCCTCGGCGATCTCGCCCACCGAGGCCGGGATGTCGGCCATCACCCAGTGGATGAACTCGGCCCGCGGCTGCTCGACCGGAATCTCCACGCCCGGCTTGCCGACCATCTCGGCGACGGTGGGCGCGTCCGGGTCGACGCAGATCAGGGCGAAGGAGCGCGTGCCGGCCGGGGCGTCGGACCAGGCCAGGTGCGGGTTGCGGTTGCCGCCGAAGCCCTCGGGCGTGCCCATGGCACAGCGGAGCGGGATCGGATCGCCGTCGCGGAAACTGTCGCTGCGGATCTTCATGCCGGTCTCCCGTGGATGGCTGGAAACTGGCTGGAAGGATAGTGGATCGCCGGCGCCGGCGGCGAGCCGGCCGCCGGCTCAGGCCTGCGCCGAGGTCTGGTCGCGCTTCTCGCGCTCGCCGGCCGGTGGCTCGCCGTGCACCAGGAACCAGGTGTTCTCGGCGATGTTGGTGGCGTGGTCGCCGATCCGCTCGATGTTCTTGGCGATGAACAGCAGGTGGGTGCAGGCGGTGATGTGGCGCGGGTCCTCGGCCATCCAGGTCAGCAGCTCGCGGAACAGGCCGGTGTATTCACCGTCGAGCTCGGCGTCGCGGCCGCGTACCGCCATGGCCCGGTCGGCATCGCGAAGGCGCCAGGCCTCCAGCGCCTCGGACACCAGCCCGCCGGCCAGCCGGGCCAGGGCGGGCAGGCCGCGGCCGGGCGGCGCCAGCGGCAGCCGGTTCAGGACGATGCTGCGCTTGGCGGCATTGGCGGCGTAGTCGCCGATGCGCTCGATGTCGGCGGAGATGCGCAGCGCCGCGTAGACCTCGCGCAGGTCCCGGGCCATGGGCTGGCGCAGGGCCAGCAGCTGCAGCACGTCGTGGCCGATCTCCAGTTCCAGGGCATCGATGGCCTCGTCATTGGCCACCACCCGCTCGGCCGCCTGGCTGTCGCGGCGCTGGAGCACGTCCATGGCCGCCTCCAGCTGCGCCACGGCCATGGCGCCCATGCGGCGGATCTCGCCATCCAGGCGCTGCAGTTCGGTGTCGAAACGCTTGACGATGTGTTCGCTCATGGCGGTTACCTCAGCCGAAGCGGCCGGTGATGTAGTCCTCGGTCTGCCGCTTCGAGGGACGGGTGAACAGGGTGGCGGTGGCGCCGTGCTCGACCAGCTCGCCCAGGTACATGAAGGCGGTGTAGTCGGAGCAGCGCGCCGCCTGCTGCATGTTGTGGGTGACGATCAGGATGGTGTAGTGCTGCTTGAGTTCGGAGATGAGCTGCTCGATGCGGCCGGTGGCGATCGGGTCCAGGGCCGAGGTCGGTTCGTCGAACAGGATCACCTCCGGCCGCAGCGCCACCGCCCGGGCGATGCACAGGCGCTGCTGCTGGCCGCCGGACAGGCCGAGCGCGTTCTGCTTCAGCTTGTCCTTCACCTCGTCCCAGAGGGCCGCCTGGCGCAGCGCCGCCTCGACCCGCTCGTCCATGCCCGCACGCGACAGCTTCTCGTGGTGGCCGATGCCCCAGGCGATGTTGTCGTAGATGGACATGGGGAAGGGCACCGGCTTCTGGAACACCATGCCGACCTTGCTGCGCAGCCGGTTCAGCGGGTACTTCGGATCCAGCACGTTCTCGCCATCCAGCAGCACCTCGCCGCTGGCGCGCTGGCCCGGGTAGATCGAGTAGATGCGGTTGAAGATCCGCAGCAGGGTCGACTTGCCGCAGCCGGAGGGGCCGATCAGGGCGGTCACCCGCTTTTCCGGCACCTCCAGGTCGATGTTCCTCAGCGCCGCGTAGTCGCCGTAGTGGAAGCCCAGGCCGCGGGCGGCCAGCTTGACCGGCGCGGGCGCGGCGGCGGCCTCGGCGCGGGGCGCCGGCGCGGTCAGGGGGAGGGAGAGTTCAGTCATGTCGGATCTTCTTCCGCAGCAGGAGGAAACGGGCGCCCATGCTGACGGCCAGCACGAACACCGTGATCAGGAAGGCGCCGGCCCAGGCCAGCCGGTTCCAGTGTTCGAAGGGGCTCATGGCGAACTGGAAGATGGTCACCGGCAGGTTGGGCATGGCCCCGGACATGTCGGTGCTCCAGTACTGGTTGTTGAAGGCGGTGAACAGCAGCGGCGCCGTCTCGCCCGAGATGCGGGCCAGGGCCAGCAGCACGCCGGTGACGATGCCGGGCAGGGCGGCGCGATACAGCACCTGCGTCGTCACCTTCCACTGCGGGATGCCCAGCGACAGCGCTGCCTCGCGCATCTGCCCCGGTACCAGCTTCAGCATCTCGTCGGTGGTGCGCACCACCACCGGCAGCACGATGAAGGCCATGGCGATGGCGCCGGCATAACCGGAGAAGCCGCCGCCCGGCCGCACCACCAGGGTGTAGACGAACAGGCCCAGCACGATCGAGGGCGCCGACAGCAGGATGTCGTTGACGAAGCGGACGATGCCGCCCAGCCGGCTGTCGCGGGCGAACTCCGCCAGCCAGGTGCCGGCGGCGATGCCGACCGGCGCGCCCAGCAGCACGGCCAGGCCGCTGAGCATGAGGCTGCCGACGATGGCGTTCTTCAGGCCGCCGGATTCCGTGCCCGGCGGCGGCGTCATCCCGGTGAACAGCTGCAGGCTCATCGCGTCCAGACCCTTGCTGACCGTGGTCCAGAGGATCCAGGCCAGCCAGAACAGCCCGAACAGCGCCGCCGCGCCCGACAGCAGCAGCGAGCAGGCATTGAACAGCCGCCTGCGCAGGTAGAGGCGTTCGCGGGCGATGGCCATCAGCGGCCCTCCCGTCGATTCAGCCGCATCAGCATCAGCCTGGCCGCCGCCAGTACCACGAAGGTGACGATGAACAGCACGAAGCCCAGGGCCAGCAGGGCCGACTGGTACATCGGCGTGGTGGCCTCGGCGAACTCGTTGGCGATGCTGGCGGCGATGGAATTGCCTGGCATCAGCAGCGAGGCGTTGATCTGGTGGGCGTTGCCCAGCACGAAGGTGACCGCCATGGTTTCGCCCAGGGCCCGGCCCATGCCGAGGAAGATGCCGCCGACCACGGCCGAGCGGGTGTAGGGCAGGATGATGTTCCAGGCCACCTCGGTGGTGGTGCTGCCCAGGGCGTAGGCCGATTCCTTCAGCCGCACCGGCACGGTCATGAAGACGTCGCGCATGACCGAGGAGATGAAGGGGATGACCATGATGGCCAGGACCAGGCCGGCGGTGAGCATGCCGATGCCCAGCGGCGGCCCGGAGAACAGCGGCCCCAGCAGCGGCCAGCCGCCCAGCCAGGCGTCCAGGCGCGGGTAGACGTGTTCGGCCAGGAATGGGGCCAGCACGAACAGGCCCCACATGCCGTAGATGATCGAGGGAATGCCGGCCAGCAGCTCGATCGCCGCTCCCAGCGGCTGCCGCAGCCAGGCCGGCGACACCTCGGTCAGGAACAGGGCGATGCCGAAGCTGACCGGCACCGCGATGGTCATGGCGATGGCGGTCGAGACCACGGTGCCGTAGACCGGCACCAGGGCCCCGTACTCCTCCTGCACCGGATCCCAGTCGGAAGACCAGAGGAAGCCGAAGCCGAACTGGCCGAAGGCCTCGCGCCCGCCCCAGTACATCGAGAGGGCTGCGGCCGCCAGCGCCAGCAGCACGAACCAGCCGGCCGCCGTGACGAGGCGGCGGAACAGCCGGTCGCCGAAAGCATCGAGACGCGCCATCAGTTGAAGTGCTGGCCCCAGTAGGCCTCGATCTGCTGCACCAGCTCATCCGGCAGCGGCACGTAGCCGAGTTCGGCGGCGGCCTTGTCGCCGTTGGCATAGACCCAGCGGAAGAACTCGCGCGCCTGGCGGTTGCCCTCGGCGTTCTTCGGCTTCTTCGACATCAGGATGAAGTTGGTGGCGGCGATCGGCCAGGAATCGGCGCCGGGCGCATTGGTCAGCACCAGGTGGAAATCCTGGCTGTCGGACCAGCGGGCGCTGGCGGCCGCGGCCTGGATCGAGGCACTGCTGGCCTGGACGAAACGGCCCTCGGCATTGCGCAGCTGCGCGTAGGGCACCTGGTTGGTCAGGGCATAGGACAGCTCGATGTAGCCGATGGCGCCGCGGATCTGCCGGACGTAGGCAGTCACGCCCTCGTTGCCCTTGCCGCCGACGCCGGTCGGCCAGCGCACCGAGGTGCCTTCGCCGACCTTCTCCTTCCACTCCGGCGAAACCTTGGACAGGTAATTGACGAAGTTGAAGGTGGTGCCGGAACCGTCCGAGCGGTGCACGACGGTGATGCGCAGGTCGGGCAGGGCCAGGCCGGGGTTGAGGGCGGCGATGGCCGGGTCGTTCCACTTGCCGATCCTGCCCAGGTAGATGTCGGCCAGGACCTTTCCGTCCAGGCGCAGCTGGTTGGCTGCGATGCCCGGCACGTTGAAGGCCGGCACGATGCCGCCCATCACCGAGGGGAACTGCACCAGCTGGCTCTGCGCAAGCTCCTGCGGCTTGAGCGGCGCATCGGAGGAACCGAAGTCCACGGTATTGGCCTTGATCTGGGCGATGCCGCCGCCCGAGCCGATCGACTGGTAGTTGATGCGGTGGCCGGTGGCGGCGTTGTAGTCGGCCGACCAGCGGGACATGGCCGGGAACACGAAGGACGCACCGGCGCCGGTGATCTCCGCCGCCTGGGCGGTGCCGGCGAGGCCGGCGGCCAGGGCGAGGGTGGCCAGACTGCGCTGCAGGGACTTGAGCACGGGAACACTCCTGAGGTTTGGGGTGGTTGCCGGGTCGATCCCGGCGCGAGGCCATTACAGGCGGCCCCGGTGACAGCCCCGTTTCCCGAAGATGACAGTCCTGTGACAAAGTGCGCGCCGCCGGGTCCCCGGCTGTCACGTTCCTGTCACGCAATGCTCAAGCGCCTGTCATGCAAGCCGGCCAGCCTGTGCGCCGTCCCATCCACAGGAGCCCGTCACATGCGCTTGACCCCGCTGGCCGCCGCCCTCGCGGCCCTGCTCGCCGGCCTCACCCCGGATCACGCGACCGCCCAGGACGCGAACCCCGCCACCGACACGGAGATCGCCGAACTCAAGGCCCAGGTCGCCGCGCTGATGAACCGCATCGACGAACTGGAGGCCCGCGACGAGGCCCAATCCGCCATCAACGTCGACAATGCCGAGGCGCTGAAGGCCATGCAGGCGGGCCAGCCCAAGGTCGAGACCAAGGGCGGCCTGAAGGTGACCTCCGCCGACGGCCAGTACTCCCTGCAGGTCGGTGGCCGTCTTCACTTCGATGGCTATGCCTTCGACGACGACGTCGCCGGCAACACCGGTACCACCGAATTCCGCCGTGCCCGCCTGACCCTGTCCGGCACCGCCCTGGGCTGGGACTACAAGATGGAGCAGGACTTCGCCGCCGGCAGCAACCTCGACGGCCTGCGCGACCTCTACATCGCCAGGACGATCGGCCCCGGCAAGCTGTTCATCGGCCACTTCAAGCCCTACCGCTCGATGGAGGAGCTGACCAGCTCCAACGAGATCCTGATGATGGAGCGCCCCTTCGCCTCCGCCACCGGCCTGTTCAGCGGCCGCCAGTTCCAGCAGGGCGTGGGCTACCTGCACTCGGGCAGCAACCACAGCGCCGGCCTCTCGGTCTTCAACCTGCGCGGCGCCACCGGCCCCCGCAACGAAGGCATGGGCGTCGCCGGCCGCGCCACCTGGGCGCCGATCCTCGGCAGCGAGGAAGTGCTGCACCTGGGCGGCTGGTACAGCCACGAGAATCTCAACGAGGGTTCGGGCGACCTCAAGGCGTCGGCCAACTACGCCGGCCGCCGCGGTCCCGGCCTGACCATCGCCACCACGCCCGGCAGCTCGGCCAACCAGGTGGATGCCTGGGGCCTTGAGCTGGCCGGCCTGTACGGCCCGGCCTTCGTGCAGGCCGAGTACGCCAGCGCCAGCTTCGGGCAGCCGCTGGGCGCCGACCAGGACGTCGAGGCCTGGTATGTGCAGGGCAGTGTGATGCTCAATGGTGGCCGCAAGGTCTACAAGGCGGGCAATGGCGTGTTCGGCTCGCCCAAGGTCGGCGAGGCCGGGCTGTGGGAGCTGACGGCGCGTTTCGATCACATCGAGAACCGTGATCTCGCCAATGTCGAGGCCGAGTCCTGGATCCTCGGTCTCAACTACTACTTCAATCCGAACCTGCGCCTGATGTTCAACTACACGCGCGGCGAGAACGCGCTCACCGGCGACGAGCCGGCGCAGTACGCGGTGCGAACCCAGTTCAGCTTCTGACCTCTCTCCAACGTCGAGGGGTGTTGCCTCACGGGGGCGGGCTGCTTTCGGCCCGCCTCCAATTTTGTTGGCCGCATTCGCGGGGCGGATATGCAGGCGTTTGCGGTATTGGGGTTCCTGCGCTGCGGGCGGGATTCTCGGTGTCGGTGGCGTGCCGGGCCCTCGGCCGCCACCTTCCGGGACCGTCGCCCGCGCTTGTCGCGGCTGCACCACCCGCCAAGCCAACAGGCCGCCAGGAAACGCGCCACAGCAAGCGCCGACGAACCCCCAGCAAGCCGTGATAGCGACCCGCGACCCAGGACAGATCCGCGCAAATCCGCGTCAAAAAAATCAGTCGGCCAGCGTCTTGGGCTTGAATGCGCAGAGATCGCGGATGACGCAGTTGGGGCAGTCGGGCTTGCGCGCCTTGCAGACGTATCGGCCGTGCAGGATCAGCCAGTGGTGTGCGTCCTGCAGGTACTCCTTCGGCACCACCTTCAGCAACTTGTCCTCGACCGCCCGCACCGTCTTCCCCGGCGCCAGACCCGTCCGGTTCGCGACCCGGAAGATATGCGTGTCCACCGCGATGGTCGGCTCCCCGAAAGCCGTGTTGAGCACCACGTTGGCCGTCTTCCGGCCGACCCCGGGCAGCGCCTCCAGCGCCTCACGGTCTCGCGGCACCTCGCCACCGTGCTTCTCCAGCAGGATGCGGCAGGTGGCGATGATGTTGGCGGCCTTGGCATTGAACAGGCCGATGCTGGAGATGTACTTCTTCAGCCCGTCCTCGCCGAGCGCGAGGATGGCGGCCGGCGTGTTGGCCACGGGGAACAGCCTGCGCGTGGCCTTGTTGACGCCGACGTCGGTGGCCTGGGCCGAGAGGATCACCGCCACCAGCAGCTCGAAGGGCGTGGAGTACTCCAGCTCGGTGGTGGGCTTGGGATTGAGTTCGGCCAGGCGCGCGAACAGCTCGCGCCGCTGCGCCGGCTTCATGCCGCCACCCCGCGGCGCAGCCGCCAGGCCTGGCGCAGGGCGATCAGGCTGGCCAGGGCGAGGAAGGCGCCCATGGGCAGCACGGCGACCAGGAAGCCGGGGTAGTTGCCGCCCTTCATCTCCAGCCAGGGCAGGTGCAGCAGTTCGCCGGCGCCGGCGAAGAGGCTGCCTTCGCCAAGCAGCTCGCGCATGGCGCCGATCAGCAGCAGCACCCAGAGGAAGCCCAGGCCGATGGAGAAACCGTCGAGGGCGGCGCGGGCCGGGTCGTGCCGGGAGGCGAAGGCCTCGGCGCGGCCCATCAGGGCGCAGTTGGTGACGATCAGCGGGATGAACAGGCCCAGCACCGCGTGCAGCCCCGGCAGCCAGGCGCGGATGGCCAGCTCGATGGCGGTGACCACGGCGGCGATGACCATGACGAAGGCGGGAATGCGCACCTCGCGGCCGGTGACATGGCGCAGCAGCGAGATCGCGGTATTGGTGAGCGTCACCGCCAGCAGCGTCGCCAGGCCCAGGCCGAGGGCGTTGACCGCGTTGTTGCTGACCGCCAGCAGCGGGCACAGGCCCAGCAGCTGCACCAGGCCGACATTGCCGCTGGCCAGGCCGTACTCGAGGATGCTGCGGGCAGAGGGCGGGTTCTTCACGGCGATGGGCGTCAGGGGGCGGGCGCGTCGTCGAAGCGAAGTGTAGCGCCAGGCTCGGCTGTCCGGATGGCCTCGCCATGCCGCTGCACGAACTGCAGCGCTTTCCGCACCGCCTTCACCACGGCCCGCGGCGTGACCGTGGCGCCGGCGAACTGGTCGAAGTCGCCGCCGTCGCGACGGACCTTCCAGCGTCCTGGTGGCGGCTGGTCGAGCGTGCGGCTGTCGAAGCCGCGGATCCAGCCGCTGCGGCGCTCCTCGATGCGGTCGCCCAGGCCAGGGGTTTCCGCATGCGCGGTGACGCGAACGCCGAGGATCCGGCCTTCGGCATCGACGCCGATCAGCAGGCGGATGTCGCCGGCGTAGCCGTCGGGTGCGTTGGCTTCCAGCACCAGGCCGCTGGGCCGGCCATCGCGTCGTGCGCGGTGCACGGTGGCCGAGGGCAGGCCCAGCCAGGCCGGCGCCTGCACGTGCACGCGATCATCCAGCAGGTCGTTGTCGTACTGCGCCGCCGGCATCACCAGTTCCAGCGCCTGCAGGGCGGCGCGGCGTTCGGATTCGGCGATGGGCCCACGGGTGAGCAGGTGCACGCCGGCCAGCAGGGCCACCGCCGCCAGGGCGACGACGCCCAGGCGCAGGGCCGCATGCACGGCGTTGTGCGCGATCCCCCTCATGGCCGCTTCTCGCCGAGGATGCGCGGCCGGGTGTGCAGGTCCAGCCAGGGCGCCACGCAGTTCATCAGCA
>DATGPR010000202.1:0-3740 GCA_035304725.1 Arenimonas sp. | reverse complement strand
GCTGGCCGCGCGCGAGTTCAAGAAGCAGGGCCTGGACATCAAGCTGGGCGCCAAGGTCTCCAAGGCCGAGGTCACCGGCAAGGGCAAGAAGAAGGAAGTCGCCATCACCTTCGCCGACGACAAGGGCGAGCAGACCCTGGTCGTGGACAGGCTGCTGGTGGCCGTCGGCCGCCGCGCCGCCACCAAGGGCCTGCTCGCCGAAGGCACCGGCGTGCAGCTCAACGAGCGCGGCCAGATCGTGGTGGACGAGCACTGCCGCACCGGCGTCGAGGGCGTCTGGGCGATCGGTGACTGCGTGCGCGGCCCGATGCTGGCGCACAAGGGCTTCGAGGAAGGCATCGCCGTGGCCGAGCTGATCGCCGGCCTGCCGGGCCACGTCAACTTCGACACCATTCCCTACGTGATCTACACCGCGCCGGAGATCGCCTGGGTCGGCAAGACCGAGCAGCAGCTCAAGGCCGAGGGCGTGCCCTACAAGACCGGCAGCTTCCCCTTCGCCGCCGTCGGCCGTGCCGTGGCCATGGCCGAGGCCGTGGGCTTCGTCAAGGTCATCGCCCACGCCGAGACCGACCGCGTGCTGGGCCTGCACATCATCGGCGCGAATGCCTCGGAGCTGGTGCACGAAGGCGTGCTGACCATGGAATTCCACGGCTCCGCCGAGGACCTGGCGCGCATCTGCCATGCCCATCCGACGCTGTCGGAGGCCATCCACGACGCCGCCATGGCCGTGGACAAGCGCGCCATCCACAAGGCGAACTGAGCAACGCGGCGGCATGGCCATCCCCGCCCGCTTCCGCGCCTTCCGCATCCACCAGGACGATGCCGGCTACCGCGCCGGCATCGAGGAACTGTCCCTGGATGACCTGGCGCCGGGCGAAATCGTCGTCCGCACCGCCTGGTCCAGCGTGAACTACAAGGACGCCCTGGCCGGCACCGGCAAGGGCAAGATCCTGCGCCGTTTCCCCCTGGTCGGCGGCATCGACGTCGCCGGCCACGTACTGGCCTCGACCGACCCGCGCTTCCGCGAGGGCGACCCGGTGCTGTGCACCGGCTGCGGCCTGTCCGAGACCCGCGACGGTGGCTATTCCGAGATCGTCCGCCTGGAAGCCGACTGGGCCATCCCCCTGCCCGCCGGCCTGGACCTGCGCGAGGCCATGGTGCTGGGCACCGCCGGCTTCACCGCCGCCCTGGGCCTGCTGCGCATGGAGGAGAACCGGCAGACGCCGGAGCTGGGGCCGCTCGTGGTCACCGGCGCCACCGGCGGCGTCGGCATGCTGGCCGTGGACATCTACAGCCGCGCCGGCTACGAGGTGCACGCGGTCAGCGGCAAGGCCGACAAGGCCGGTTTCCTGCGCGAACTGGGCGCCCGCGAGGTGCTGGGCCGCGAGGCCCTGCTCACCGACCGGCCCATGGACTCGGCCCGCTACGGCGGCGGCCTGGACAATGTCGGCGGCCGCATGCTGGCCGGCCTGCTGGCCCGGACCGTGCCCTACGGCAATGTCGCCAGCTGCGGCCTGGCCGGCAGCAGCGAGCTGGCCACCACCGTGATGCCCTTCATCATCCGCGGCGTCAGCCTGCTGGGCGTGGCCTCGGCCGGCACCGCCCGCGACATCCGCGGCGAGGTCTGGCGCCGCCTGGCCGGCCCCTGGAAGCCCGCGCACCTGGACCGCATCTGCACGCGGGAAGTCACGCTGGACGAACTTCCCGGCATTTTCCCGGCGATGCTGGCCGGCGACTCCTTCGGACGGACGGTCGTGCGGCTCTGAGCCGCGGTCCGCTCCGGCTTGCACCCCGACCGCCTGCCCGGCATACAATCGCCCAACCACTGGAGGCCCAACATGGCACGCATCCTGATCGTTGACGATTCCCCGTCCCAGCTGATGGGCATGAAGCGCATTGTCGAGAAGCTGGGACACGAGGCCATCACCGCCGAGGATGGCGCCGCCGGCGTCGAGGCCGCCAAGGCCCAGGTCCCGGACCTGATCCTGATGGACGTGGTGATGCCCAACCTCAACGGCTTCCAGGCCACCCGGGCCATCTCCAAGGAAGCCAGCACCGCCCACATCCCCATCGTCCTGGTGACCACCAAGGACCAGGAGACCGACAAGGTCTGGGGCATGCGCCAGGGCGCCAAGGCCTACATCACCAAGCCCTTCAACGAGAACCAGCTGATCGAGGTCATCAACAGCCTGCTGGCCGGCGGCTGAGGCCGCTCCCCGGGAAGCTCCCGGGCAGCCAGGGCAAGACCCATCGGGGCGGCCTGCGGGCCGCCCCGAATCGTTTCAGCCCTTGCGCGGGTCGAAGGCAAAGGCCTCGGCCATGCGCCGGTACAGGGCCTTCTGCTCCTCGCTGCGGGCCGGCGGGACGCGGATCTCCAGTTCGACGATCTGGTCGCCGGCCGGCTGTCCGCCCCGGCCCGGCAGGCCGCGGCCGCGCAGGCGCAGCTTGCGGCCGGCGTCGGAATCCGGCGGCACCTTCAGTTCCACCCGCCCGCCCAGGGTCGGCACGCTGACCGTGGCGCCCAGCGCCGCCTCCCAGGGCGCGATCGGCAGGGTGTAGAGGATGTTGCGGCCGTCCACCTCGAAATCGGCGTGCGGCCGGTAGTTCACCTCCAGCAGCAGCGAACCGCCGCCGCGGCCCTGCCCGGCCAGGCGGATCACCTGGCCCTGGCCGATGCCGGCCGGCACCTTCACTTCCAGGGTGCGGCCGTCCACCTGGATGCGCTGGCTGCCGCCGGCATAGGCCAGTTCCAGCGGAATGCTCAGCTTGGCGCGGGTGTCGCCCTGCGGCGCCGGTCCGCCGCGCCCGCGGAAGCCGCGGCCACCGAACAGCGATTCGAAGAAGTCGCTGAAGCCGCCGCCGCCGAAATCGTCCTGGAAGCGGAAGCCCTGGCCGTTGAAGCCGAAGCCACCGAAATCCGGCGGCGGCCGGAACTCCTCGCCCGGCCGGTAGCCGCGGGCGCGCAACTGGTCGTAGGCGGCCCGCTTCTCCGGGTCGCGCAGCACCTCGTAGGCCTCGCTGATGGCCTTGAAGCGCTCCTCGGCGCCCGGCTCCTTGCTGACGTCCGGATGGTACTTGCGGGCCAGCCGCCGGTACGCGGTCTTCAGCTCGGCCTCGCCGGCCGTGGGCTCCACGCCCAGGGTCTGGTAGTAGTCCTTGAACTCCATGCCTCAGGCACCTGGAAAACGAAGGCCCGCGGGCGATACCCGCGGGCCCAGTCTACGCGCGCGCCGCCGTGGCGGCACGGACGGGATACGCGGCAGGCACCGCCTTACTGCACCTGGATCCGGCGCGGCGTGGTCTCCGGCCGCTTGGGAATCACCACTTCCAGCACGCCGTGCTTGCCGGTGGCGGTGATGCGGTCGGGATCGGCGCTGTCGGGAAGGGCGAAGCGGCGGTAGAACACCCCGTGCGAACGCTCGATGCGGGAGAAGCGCTCGTTCTCCTGCACGCTCTCGGCCTTGCGCTCGCCCTTGATCGAGAGGATGCCGCGATCCATCTGCACCTCGATCTCGGCCGGGTCCACGCCCGGCAGGTCGGCGAAGATCACGAAGCGCTCCGGCTCCTCCTTGATGTCCACCCGCGGCACCCACTGGCTGGTGACCACCGAGGAGGCATCCCCGTCGTCGCCGTTGAAGAACTTGTCGAACACCTGCTTGATCTCGTCCTCGAGCAGGCGGGGCGCGGTGGCGCTGTAGCGAATCAGGCTCATGGCTTTGTCTCCGAACTGTCGGCGGCCT
>DATGPR010000201.1:0-10951 GCA_035304725.1 Arenimonas sp. | reverse complement strand
CGTGTTGGCCATGGCCATCGCACCCAGGAGGGCGCAGCACAGGAGGTTCTTCTTCATGATTGGCTCCATTGTGATGGGGGGAAGCTGCTCATCAATCCGGCCTTGCTTACCCTGCTCGTTTGACGGGCGTCGGAACTTTATAGGTGTCAGGGTTAACGGGAATCTAACAAAACACCCCACCGGGGGCAAGTGCCGCCATCAAACCACGAACAGGTCCATGAAGCGATGCACCGGGGTGGCCTCGAAGCGGGAGGTGTCCCCGGTCAGGTCGAGGATCTGCCGGACCCGCCGCGCCGGCAGCTGGCCGGCGATGGCCCGCTCGAACTTCTCCAGCAGCAGGGGGATGCCCTCGCCCCGGCGCTCGCGGTGGCCGATGGGGGCGTCGATGGCGACCCGCTCGGTGCTGCTGCCGTCCTTGAAGAAGACCTGGACGGCATTGCCGATGTAGCGCTTCTCCGGGTCGAAGTAGTCGCGGGTGAAGTCGGGGTTCTCCCGCACCCGCATCTTGTCGCGCAGGGCGTCGATACGCGGGTCGGCGGCGACCTCGTCGCCGTAGTCCTCGGCGGTCAGACGGCCGAAGATCAGCGGCACCGCCACCATGTACTGCAGGCAGTGGTCGCGGTCGGCGTAGTTGGCCAGCGGGCCGGTCTTGTCGATGATGCGGGCGCCGGCCTCCTGGGTCTCGATCTCGATGCGCTCGATCTGGTCCAGCCGGCCGGCCACCTCCGGGTGCAGGCGCATGGCGCACTCGACCGCGGTCTGGGCGTGGAACTCGGCCGGGTAGCTGATCTTGAACAGGATGTTCTCGATCACGTAGCTGCCGAAGCCGCGCTCGAACTCGAAGGCCTTGCCCTTCATGGCCACGTCGTAGAAGCCCCAGGTCCTGGCGGTCAGGGCGCTGGGGTAGCCGACGCAGCCCTTCATTGCGTTCAGGGCGTGGATCACGGCCCGGCGGCAGGCGTCGCCGGCGGCCCAGCTCTTGCGCGGGCCGGCCTGGGGCGCGTGCCGGTAGGCGCGCAGGGCGCCGCCGTCCAGCCAGCTGTGGCTGACGGCGTTGATGATCTCTTCCTTGTCGCCGCCCAGCATGTGGGTGGTGACGGCGCTGGAGGCCAGGCGGACCAGGATCACATGGTCCATGCCGATGCGGTTGAAGGCGTTCTTCAGCGCGTAGCAGCCCTGGATCTCGTGCGCCTTGATCGCCCAGGTCAGGATGTCGCGCACGGTGATCATCTTGCGCTGCTCGCGCTCGGCCTTGCGGCTGAGCCAGTCGCCCACCGCCAGGATGGCGCCGAGGTTGTCCGAGGGATGGCCCCACTCGGCCGCCAGCCAGGTGTCATTGAAGTCCAGCCAGCGGATCTGCACGCCGATGTTGTAGGCGGCCTGGACCGGGTCCAGCTCGTGGCTGGTGCCGGGCACGCGGGCACCGCCGGGCAGGTAGGCGCCGGGCACCAGCGGCCCCAGGTGCTTGACGCACTCCGGATGGCGCATCGCCAGCATGGCGCAGGCCAGGGAGTCCAGCAGCATGTAGCGCGCCGTGGTGTAGGCCTCGGACGAGCCGATGTAGTAGTCGGTGACGTAGTTGGCGATGTCGACCATCGCCTGGTCGGGTTCCGGGCGCGTGGCGGAGCGGGAATCGAAGGGATTCATGAGGCGTTCCATGCGTGCGGGAGAACGGGGGCAGTTTGCCAGAAAGCGGCCGGCTACCGCCGGTCCGCACCCCCACAGAACGCGCTCGGGAGCCGGTCGGGGACGCGCCCGCGGCTCAGGCCGCGGGCGCCGTCAGGAATCCGGCGATGCGCTGCAGCACCCCTTCGTCCCTGAGTACGGCGCGATGGCCGAGCCCCGAGGTGGCCAGCAACTGGGCGCCGGTGGCCGCGACGATGCGGCGGGCATCGTCGAAGGGGATCACCGGATCCTCCCGGTCATGCACCACCAGCACCGGCCGCGGCGCCAGCCCGGCCGCCAGCAGGTCGATGTCCAGCTGCTCGGGAGCGAGGCCGGTACGCCGGTGCATGGCTTCGAAGAACAGGCGGCGGGCGGACTCCGGCAGGCCCAGGTGCCGGCTCATGCGCGCCAGCACCCCGGCCAGGCTGGCCGGCGCGGCGATGGTCACGACCCGGGCGCTGCCCAGGCCCCGGCTCAGGGCCAGCAGCGTCGAGGCGCCTCCCATGGAATGTCCGATCACGGCGTGTACCGGCCCGAGCTCGGCCGCGGCCTCCTGCAGGGCATCGGCGAAGACCACCGGATCGGCCTCCCGCCCGGGCGAGCGGCCGTGCGCCGGCGCGTCCAGGGCCAGCACCCGGTAACCCATGGGCACCAGGCGCGCGGCCAGGGTCCGGAACTGCGCCGCCCTGCCCTCCCAGCCGTGCAGGGCCAGGACCAGGGGCCCTTCCCGGCCCCAGCGCAGGCCGGCCAGGCCGAAGCGGAAGGTGACCGGTTCGGCGTCCGGGGGATCGGGGTGGCGGCTGCGGCGCAGGGGCCGGGTGGCCAGGTAGCGGGCCAGGGTGGCGGCAACGGCGGGGGCCAGGTGACCCAGCGCGCGTCCGGAAAGGCGGGCAAGGGCGTTCATGGGGGGCTCCATTCGGTTTCGTCATGAAACTGGGTGCACCCTACCCCTTCCGGTTGCTTCATGCAACTGGTTCCGCTAGGCTGCCGGCATGAAACGCACCTCCTATGCCGACATGGCCTGCCCCATGGCCCAGACCCTGGAACGGGTCGGGGAATGGTGGAGCCTGCTGATCCTGCGCGAGTGCTTCCGGGGCGTCCGCCGCTTCGGCGAGTTCGAGCGCCGCCTGGGCATCGCCCGCAACGTGCTCAGCAGCCGGCTCAAGCGCCTGGTCGAGGCCGGCATCCTCGAGCGCCGCCCCTCGCAGGAGGACGCCCGCGAGGTCGAATACCGCCTGACCGCCGCCGGCAAGGACCTGCTGCCGGTGCTGATCGCCCTGGCCCAGTGGGGAGAGCGCTGGGTCTACGACGGCTGCCCGCCGGTGCGCTTCGTCAACCGCCATACCGGCGCCCCGGTCGAGACCCTGGCGGTGCGCGACAGCGAGGGCACGGTGCTGGCGGCCCGCGACCTGGCCCTGCTGCCGCCGGAGCCCGCCGCCAGGACCGCCTGAGCCGCCTTGTCCGCACCGGCCCGAACGGGCATGGTGCGCCGATCTTTCCGCCACGCCCGCCGATCCGCGCGACGATGACGACCCCGCCCTATCCGCACCTGTTCCAGCCCCTCGACCTAGGCTTCTGCCAGCTGCCCAACCGGGTGCTGATGGGGTCCATGCACACGGGCCTGGAAGACCACGCCCGCGACTTCCCGCGCCTGGCCGCCTACTTCCGCGAGCGCGCCGAGGGCGGCGTCGGCCTGATGGTCACCGGCGGCATCGCCCCGAACATCGTCGGCTGGCTCAAGCCCTTCGGCGGCAAGCTCAGCTGGCCCTGGGAAGTGCACAAGCACCGCATCGTCACCAGGGCCGTGCACGAGGCCGGCAGCCGCATCTGCCTGCAGATCCTGCATGCCGGCCGCTACGCCGCGCATCCGCTGCTGGTGGCGCCGTCGCGGATCAAGGCGCCGATCAGCCCGCTGACGCCGCGCGCGCTCAGCGCCTGGGGCGTGGAGCGGCAGATCCGCGCCTTCGTCGACTGCGCCCGTCTGGCCCGCGACGCCGGCTACGACGGCGTCGAGGTGATGGGCTCGGAGGGCTACCTGATCAACCAGTTCCTCTCGGCACGCACCAACAAGCGCACCGACGCCTGGGGCGGCACACCGGAGAAGCGCATGCGCTTCGCGGTGGAGATCGTCCGCCGCATCCGTGAGGCGGTCGGCCCGGACTTCATCCTCATCTACCGGCTGTCGATGCTGGAGCTGGTGGACGGCGGTTCGGCCTGGGACGAGATCGTCATGCAGGCCAGGGCCATCGAGGCCGCCGGCGCCACCATCATCAACACCGGCATCGGCTGGCACGAGGCGCGGGTGCCGACCATCGCCACCTCGGTGCCGCGCGCCGCCTTCGCCGACGTCACCGCCCGGCTCAAGCCGCACGTGCAGCTGCCGCTGGTGGCCACCAACCGCATCAACATGCCGGAAGTGGCCGAGGCCATCCTGGCGGCCGGCCAGGCCGACATGGTGTCCATGGCCCGGCCGCTGCTGGCCGACCCGCAGTGGGTGAACAAGGCGCGCGAAGGCCGCCGCGACGACATCAACACCTGCATCGCCTGCAACCAGGCCTGCCTGGACCATGTCTTCGTCAACAGGACCGCCAGCTGCCTGGTGAACCCGCGCGCCTGCCACGAGACCGAACTGGTCTACCGCCCGGCCGAGCGGCCGAAGAAGGTGCTGGTGGTCGGCGCAGGCCCGGCCGGCCTGGCCTGCGCCACGGTCGCCGCCGAACGCGGCCATCACGTCACCCTGGTGGACGCAGCCGCCGAAATCGGCGGCCAGTTCAACCTGGCCAAGCGCATCCCGGGCAAGGAGGAGTTCCACGAGACCCTGCGCTACTTCCGCCGCCGGCTGGAGCAGACCGGGGTCGAGCAGCGCCTGGGCGAACGCCTGGACGCCGCCGCCATCCTCGCCGGCGACTGGGAGGAGATCGTCCTGGCCACCGGCATCCGCCCGCGCAGGGTGGACTTCCCCGGCGCCGAGCATCCGAAGGTGGTGAGCTACCTGGACGTGCTGCAGGGCCGCGTCGTGCCCGGACGGAAGGTGGCCATCATCGGCGCCGGCGGCATCGGCTTCGACGTGGCGGAGTTCCTGGTGCATGAGGGCCCCTCGCCCAGCCTGGACCTGGAACGCTGGCGGGCCGAATGGGGCGTGGCCCCGGGCTCGGACACCCCTGGCGGCCTGGCCCCGGCCCGGCCGGAGCCTCCGGCCCGGGAGATCTGGCTGCTGCAGCGCAGCCCCGGCCGGCCCGGCGCCCGCCTGGGCAAGACCACCGGCTGGATTCACCGCGCCACCCTCAAGGCCAAGGGGGTGCTGGGCCTGGGCGGGGTCGAGTACCTGGGCGTGGACGACACCGGCCTGCGCATCCGGGTCGAGGGCGAGGAGCGCCTGCTGCCGGTGGACCATGTCGTGGTCTGCGCCGGCCAGGAACCGCTGCGCGAGCTGCACGCCCCGCTGGCCGAAGCCGGCCGCCGCGTGCACCTGATCGGCGGCGCCGACGTGGCCGCGGAGCTGGACGCCAAGCGCGCCATCGACCAGGGCTGCCGGCTCGCGGCGGCGCTCTAGGACAGCCGCGCGCGCCGTTCCCGGACCGGCTCCCGAGCGATTACTCCAAAACAAATCAAAGGCTTGTCTCCAGCCGTTCAGGCAAGGTTCGGCGCGGGGCCGTACCATGCGCGGCTGGTTCGGCCCCGGGCAGCCCCCGAGAGGCCGGTCAACGGCCCCGCCGCGCATGGCCTGGCGGGGATTCCGGGCGGCGCCCGACCCGTCCGCCGCCAGCCCGGAATGCGAGCCCCGCTCGTCCATCCCCAAAACGCCAGGCCGCTGGCACCCCTCCTTCCCGTAGTCCGGTAAGGGACCCGCAGAAGACCGCGGGCGAGGCGCAGCGGCGCAACGGAGCAAGGAGTTCCGCCATGAAGCTGTCCTTCATCCTGTGGCTGGCCCAGATCCTGCCGCAGCCCGCCGCCGATCCGCTGTGCCTGGCGACGACGGTCTACCTGGAAGCCCGCAACCAGTCCGAGCTGGGCCAGCGCGCGGTGGCCGAGGTGGCCCTGCGCCGGCGCGACAGCGGCCGCTGGGGCGATTCGGTCTGCGAAGTGGTCACCGCCCGCAAGCAGTTCGCCCCGACCCTGGTGAACCCGGGCCTGCGCCTGAAGAACCTCAAGGCCTGGGAGCGGGCCGTCCGCATCGCCTTCGAAACGCAGAACGACTGGCGCCTGCCGCCCGGCGAGCGCCGCGAGGTGGTGCCCGGCGCCAGCCATTTCGCCGCCCTGGACCTGGCCGACCCGGCCTGGGCCAGCGCCCCGCAGGTGGCGACCATCGGCGACCACACCTTCTTCCGCGTCCAGCGCCTGAGCCCGCCGGCCCCGGCCAACAGCACGCCGGCCTCCGGCCAGGCCCGCCTGGCACCCTGAGCACTGGCGGCGTCCGGGGCCGCGTCGCCGGCCCCTGCCCTGGCCTTCCGGCCAGGCTCAGTCTCCCCAGCCGTCTTCCTTCGCCAGCGGGCGCTCGCCCGGTTCCGGCACCAGCAGCACGTCGCAGCCCAGCCGGTTGACGGCGTGATAGGCGGTGCCGCCGAGCAGGTTGGCTTCCCAGCGCGCCCGCGGCCGGGCGCCGACCACCACCAGGTCGGCCGAAACCTCGGCCACGAAGGCCGCCAGCACCGCCTGCGGCCGCCCTTCGCGCGGCGCCCGCGTGATCGGCCTGCCCTGCGCGCCCAGCGCCTGCTCGAACAGCTCCAGCCGGTTGGCGGCCTGGACCCGGGTTTCGTGCAGGAACGACTCGCGCGCCTGCGCCGAGATGCTGGCGAAGGCGAAGTCGCGGTCCAGCGGCACGTCCACCGCGTGCAGCAGGAAAAGCTCGGCCTCGGGGCACAGGCCCAGGGCGGTCCGGGCCGCGTGCGCCGAGGCGGAGGACAGGTCGGTGGCCAGCACCACCCGCGACCAGGGCCGGCCGGGCGCACGCCGCACCAGCAGCACCGGCATGGCGCCGGCGCGGACGACGCGGTCGGCGGTGGAGCCCAGCAGGCCTTCGCGCAGGCTGTTGTGGCCGCGGGCGCCGATCACCAGCAGGCCGCGCTCGTCATCGTGCAGCAGGTGCGGCAGTCCGGCCGGCAGGCTCTCGTCCAGCACCTCGTAGTCCACTTCCGGCACGCCGGCCTTCTGCAGGCGGCGGCGCAGGCGCGCCAGCCGTGAACCGGCGGTCTTGCGCATCAGTTCGAGGCTGAACTCGCCCTGCAGTTGCAGGGACAGGCGCCGCAGCCAGTCGCCTTCGCCGATCGCGTGCACGACGCGCAGCGGCACGCGCAACTGCGTGGCCAGTGCCGCCGCCCGCTTGACCGCCCGTCCGGCGGAGGACGAGAAGTCGGTGGCGACGATGACGACATTCGGAAGCGCGGTCATCAGGCATCCGTCGGAATTTGACCTGGACCGGGTGCGGACGCGGGGGCTGGCCTACAATCCCGCGACACCCCGGAACAGGCATCGGAGCTGGCGTGGAACAGGGTTTGCTGCAGGTCTTGCTGCTGCTCGCCGCCGCTGTCGCGAGCATACACATCTGCCATCGCCTGCGCATCCCGACCAGCCTGGGCTATCTGTTCGTCGGCGTGCTGCTCGGTCCCTTCACGATGGGGCCGAGCCTGGACGGCGACGCGATCCGCCTGTTCGCCGAGTTCGGCATCGTCTTCCTGCTGTTCACCATCGGCCTGGACTATTCGCTGCCGCAGTTGCAGACCATCCGCAACCAGGTGCTGTGGCTGGGCACCGCCCAGGTCGGCCTGACCACGCTGCTGGTGGCGCCGGTGGCCTGGTGGGCTGGCGCGCCGCTGGCGGCGGCCATCGTCATCGGCGCCATCTTCGCCCAGTCCTCGACCACGGTGATCAGCCGGCAGTTGTCGGAACAGGGCGAGGAAGGCACGCCGCACGCGCGTCTCGGCATGGCGATGTCGGTGTTCCAGGACATCACGGCGGTGCCGCTGATCGTGCTGATCCCGGTGCTGGCCGCGGCGGCCGATGCCAGCGGCGTGGCCTGGCTGCTGACGCTGGCCATGCTCAAGGCGGTGCTGGCCCTGGTGGTGGTGCTGGTGCTCGGCCGGCGCCTGCTGGGGCCGCTGTTCCGGATCGTGGCGCGGCATGGCTCGATCGAACTGTTCACCCTGACCGTCCTGCTGGCGGCGTTGGGCACCGGCTGGTCGGTGCAGTGGTTCGGCCTGTCGCCGGCCTTCGGCGCCTTCCTGGCCGGCATGGTGTTGGGCGAGACCGAGTTCCGGCACCAGGTCGAGGCGGCGATCCGGCCCTTCCGCGACGTGCTGCTGGGCCTGTTCTTCGTCGGCATCGGCATGCTCTTCGATCCGATGGCGCTGCCGCAGGTCTGGCCCTGGGCGCTGGGCGGCCTGCTGGTGATGCTGGCGATCAAGCTGCTGCTGGTGGCCGGCCTGGTCCGCGGCGCCGGCCTGCCGGTGGAGATGGCCTGGCGGATCGGCGCCATCATCGCCGTCGGCGGCGAGTTTGGCCTGGCACTGCTGGCGATCGGACTGGCCAGCGGCGTGCTCGACGACTTCCAGTCGCAGGTGGCGCTGACGGCGGTGCTGGCCTCCTTCGTCGTCGGCCCCATCCTGATCGGCAACAACGGGCGCATCGCCCGCCTGTTCACGCCGAAACGGCTGGAGAGCCAGCCGGAAACCCGCGAGGCCGTGCAGGCTACCGGCCACCTGTCGGGTCACGTGCTGATCTGCGGCTACGGCCGCATCGGCCAGAGCGTCGGTCGCATCCTCGAGAAGGAAGGCATTCCGCATGTCGCCGTGGACCTGGACCCTACCCGGGTACGGCAGGCGCGCCAGGCCGGCGAGAACGTCTTCTACGGGGATGCCACCGACCTGGCCATGCTCGACGCCCTGGGTCTGGCGCGGGCGCGCCTGGTGATGGTGTGCAGCGACAGCCTGCGCGCCAGCCTGCGCATCGTCAGCCTGGTGCACGCACAGCACCCCGGCCTGGCGGTCATGGTCCGCAGCCGCGACGAAAGCCAGGGCGAGGTGTTGCGCGAGGCCGGCGCCAGCGAAGTGGTGCCGGAGGTGCTGGAGGCCGGCCTGGTCATGGCCAGCCTGGCACTGGAACGCCTGGGCCTGCCGGCGCCGCGGATCCGCCGCCTGATCCAGGACCAGCGCAGCGCCCACTACCCGCTGCTGCGCGGCCATTTCGCCGGCAACGTGCCGGACGCGGAACCGGCCGAGCAGCTGGCCACGGTAAGCGTCGAGGCCGAAAGCCCGGCGCGCGGCCGCAGCCTGGCCGAGCTGGGCTTTCAGCCGGGCGAGGTGAACGCCATCGTCAGGGGCGGCGAACGCCTGGTCGAACCGCCGGCCGACACCGTGCTGGCCCAGGGCGATACCGTGGTGGTGCGTGGGGGTGCCGAGGCGGAAGCGCTGGCGCGCGAGCGGCTTGCAAGGCAATGAAAAGGGTCTGACCCCATGCGGGGTCAGACCCGGGCGAAGCGGTCAGCGCTTTTCGATGGGCACGAACTCGCGGTCCTCGGGACCGGTGTAGTTTGCACTCGGGCGGATGATCTTGCCGTCGATGCGCTGCTCGATCACGTGCGCGCTCCAGCCGCTGGTGCGGGCGATGACGAACAGCGGGGTGAACATCGGCGTCGGCACGCCCATCATGTGGTAGGCCGAGGCGCTGTACCAGTCGAGGTTGGGGAACATCTTCTTCATGTCCCACATCAGCTTCTCGATGCGCTCGGACACGTCGAACAGGGTCTGGTTGCCACCCTCGGCGCAGAGCTTGCGGGAGATTTCCTTGATGATCGGGTTGCGCGGGTCGCCGACCGTGTAGACCGGATGCCCGAAGCCGATGACGATCTCCTTGCGCTCGACCCGGGCGCGGATGTCGGCCTCGGCCTCGTCGGCAGTGGCGTAGCGGGCGATGATGTCCATCGCCACCTCATTGGCGCCGCCGTGCTTGGGACCGCGCAGGGCGCCGATGGCGCCGGTGATGCAGCTGTACATGTCGCTGCCGGTGCCGGCGATGACCCGGGCGGTGAAGGTCGAAGCATTGAACTCGTGCTCGGCGTACAGCACCAGCGACTGGTCCAGGGCGCGCGCGTGCGAGGCGCTCGGCGGCTCGCCGTGCAGCAGGTGCAGGAAGTGCGCGGCGATGGTGTCGTCGTCGGTCTCGACGTCGATGCGGCGGCCGTTGCGGGTGAAGTGCCACCAGTACAGCAGCATCGAGCCGAAGCTGGCCATCAGCCGGTCGGCGATGTCGCGCGCCTCGGCCACCGGATGGCCCTCGCGCTCGGGCAGCACGGTACCCAGCACCGAGCAGCCGGTGCGCAACACGTCCATCGGATGCGCATTGGCCGGCACCAGCTCCAGCGCTTCCTGGACGATCGCCGGCAGGCCGCGCAGACGGCGCAGCTTGGCCTTGTAGGCCTTGAGCTGGCTGGCGGTGGGCAGCGTGCCGTGCACCAGCAGGTGGGCGACCTCCTCGAAGCCGGCCCTGGTGGCCAGGTCCTTGATGTCGTAGCCGCGGTAATGCAGGTCGTTGCCGCTGCGGCCGACCGTGCACAGGGCGGTGTTGCCGGCAGCGGTGCCGCTCAGGGCCACCGACTTCTTCGGCTTGGGCAGGGTGCTCTCGCTCATGGGTTCGTCCTCACTTCTTGCTGGCGAACAGCGCGTCCAGGCGCCGCTCGTACTCGTGGTAGCCGATGCGCTCGTACAGCTCTTCGCGGGTCTGCATCAGGTCGAGCACGGCCTTCTGGTGGCCGTCGCGGCGGATGGCCTCATAGACCGTCTCGGCGGCCTTGTTCATGGCGCGGAAGGCGCTCAGCGGGTACAGCTGGATCGCCACGCCCACCGAGGCCAGCTCCTCGCGGCTGAACAGCGGGGTCTTGCCGAACTCGGTGATGTTGGCCAGCACCGGCACCTTCACCGCCTCGACGAAGCGCTTGTAGGTCGGCAGGTCGTAGGCAGCCTCGGCGAAGATGCCGTCGGCGCCCGCCTCGACGCAGCGGATGGCGCGCTCGATCGCCGCATCCACGCCCTCGACGGCGATGGCGTCGGTGCGGGCGATCAGGAAGAAGTCCGAATCGGTCCTGGCGTCGGCGGCAGCCTTGATGCGGTCGACCATCTCATCGGCGGAGACGATCTCCTTGCCGGGGCGGTGGCCGCAGCGCTTGGCGCCGACCTGGTCCTCGATGTGGCAGGCGGCGGCGCCGGCCTTGATCAGCGACTTGACCGTGCGCTCGATGTTGAAGGCGCTGGGGCCGAAGCCGGTGTCGATGTCCACCAGCAGCGGCAGGTCGCAG
>DATGPR010000200.1:0-11259 GCA_035304725.1 Arenimonas sp. | reverse complement strand
GGAGACGGCCGAGGACATCCGCCGCACCGGTTCGGCGGCGCTGGACCTGGCCTACGTGGCCTGCGGCCGCGCCGACGGTTACTTCGAGGCCGGGGTGAAGTCCTGGGACATCGCCGCCGGCATGCTGCTGGTGCGCGAGGCCGGCGGCCGCGTCTGCGATTTCCAGGGCCGCGGCGAGAAGATCCTGGACGCCGGCCAGATCATCGCCGGCAACCTCAAGCTCTGCGACCAACTCCAGCGCGCCCTCACCGCCTCCGGCTACACCGCCGCCTTCCGGTGAGATCTTCTGACGCGGATTCACGCGGATGAACGCGGATAAAGCCTGTTCATATTCATCCGCGTAAATCCGCGTCAAAAACCCATCCCCACAACCCCGGGCGAAGTCAGATCAGGCCGGAACGCCAGGGGCCGGTGATGGCGAAGGTGATGCCGGGGCGGTAGTTGTTGGCGAACAGCCAGCGGCCATCCGGCGAGAAGCAGGCGCCGGCCCATTCCTCGCCACGGAAGTCGCCCTCGATGCCGCGGAAGCCGTCCAGCACGATGTCGTTGCGGGCGAACTCGAACAGGCTGCCGTCGGCCGCCATGCCGTACAGGCGCTGCACCGGCTGCTCGGAATCCTCGCAGATGACCAGGCCGCCACGCGGGCTGAGGACGATGTTGTCCGGGTAGTCCAGCACTTCCGGCGACGGCGACTCGAACACCAGCTCCAGGGTCTCCTCGCCCGGACGGTAGGCCCAGAGCTGGCCGCAGCCGGCATCGCCGCCATTGGTCGAGGTGAAGTAGACCCGGCCCTCGCCCATGATCACGCCTTCCAGGCGGGTGAACAGCGAGCCACCATTGGCCTGTCCCTGGCGCACCAGGCCGGCCATGCCGCCGCCGTCGTCGATGCCGCGGTCGGGCTCCTCGATCTCCACCCAGCGCACCTTGAACACCTCGCCCTGGCGCCGGCCGGTGCGCAGGTCGGGCACGCCCACCGCCTGCAGCATCTGCAGCCGGCCGCCACGGGCCAGCTGGCCGGGCACGTCCGGGATGAAGCGGTAGAAGCCGGCCGGCTTCTGGTCCTCGGTCAGGTAGACGATGCCGGTGGCGGGGTCCACGGTGGCTGCTTCGTGCTTCATGCGGCCCAGGGCCACCAGGGGCTCGGGCCGGGCCAGACCGTCGGCCGGCACCTCGAAGACATAACCGTGCGCCCGCTTCACCCGGTGCATGCCCTCGCCCTTGACCGGCACCAGCTGGTCGGCGTCCAGCACGATCTCCTCGCAGCTCAGCCAGCTGCCCCAGGGCGTGACGCCGCCAGCGCAGTTCACCAGGGTGCCGGAGAGCGAGGGCCGCATCTCCAGCAGGCGTCCGGCGCGGGCGTCGAAGCGCAGGGTGACAGTGCCGCCACGGCAGCCGGGATCGTAGGTCGCTGCCGCCGGCGCGAAGCTGCCGCCCGGGTCGGAACTGACCTCATGGTTGCGGACCAGGGTGAGCACATCGCCCCGTGCCGCCACCACGCCCATGCCGTCGTGCTGGGCCGGGCAGGCCTGGCCGGGCGCCAGCTCCTCGCCGGCCCAGGCAAAGCTCACGTAGCTGAAGCCCTCGGGCAACTGCAGCAGCGGCAGTCCCGTATTCATGTCGGCCACCGGCCGCAGCGGGCCGTAGCCCGACAGCGCCGCTGGTACCGCAGCCGCCACGGGCCTGCGTCCGGCGCAGCCCAGACCCGCCAGGGCCAGGCCGGCGCCGCCGGCCTGCAGCAGGCGGCGGCGCGCCATCAGGGGAATTTCCGGATGTCCGGGCATGACTCCATCCATCAGGGCCGGGCCCCGTTGCCGTCCTCGTCTTCGGAAAATGCTACCGCCGGCCCCGGCTCAGGCCGCCAGCGGCCGCGCCTTCAGCGCCTCGACCTCGTGGGTGGTGCCGAAGCGGCCCTTTTCGTCGCGCACCAGCTTGGCCAGGGCGCAGCCCGGGTCGTGGGTGAAGTACAGGTGCACGTCGCGGGCCAGCTTGTCTTCCAGGAAGGCGCGCTTTTCGTCGATCAGCAATTCCGGGTAGCGGTCGTAACCCATGGTGATGGGCACGTGCACCCAGGGCCGGCCCGGGATCAGGTCGGCGCAGAAGACCAGGCCGCCGTGCGGACGCCCGTCCGGACCCGGCGCGCCACAGATCTCCGCCAGCATCAGCCCGGGGGTGTGGCCCTGGCTGTAGTGGAAGCGCACGGCATCGCCGAGCGCCTGGCAGTGTTCGCCCTCGACCAGCTCCAGCCGGCCGCTGGCTTCCAGCAGCGGCGCCAGCTCCGGGATGAAGCTGGCGCGATCGCGCGGATGCGGGTTCTTCGCCCGGCGCCAGTGCTCGGCGCCGACGACGAAGGTGGCGTTCGGGAACAGCAGTTCCGGCGCCCTGCCTTCCTGCCAGGGCGCCAGCAGGCCGCCGGCATGATCGAAGTGCAGGTGGCTGAGCACCACCACGTCCACGTCCTCGTGCGAGACGCCGGCCTCGGCCAGCGAATCCAGCAGCACGTGCCGGTCCTCGACCACGCCGTAGCGCTCGCGCAGCTTCGGCTCGAAGAAGGCGCCGATGCCGGTCTCGAACAGCACGGTCTTGCCGTTGACGGGCCTGGCCAGCAGCGCCCGGCAGGCCAGGGCGATGCGGTTGTGTTCGTCCGGCGGCGACCACTTCTCCCACATCGCCCGCGGCGCGTTGCCGAACATGGCGCCGCCGTCGAGGCGCTGGGAATTGCCCATGATGGACCAGAGTTTCATCGCCTTCTCCTCGCGAGCCGGGCTCAGCGGTAGATCGAAGCCTCGTCGGCGGTGGCGGCGCCCTTGCCCACGCCTTCCCAGCGCGGGTCGGTGCCGGCCTGCAGTTCACCGCTGCGGCGATCCCAGACCACCACCTGCAGGTTGCCCCAGGTATTGTCGGTGACACGGACCTCGTGGCCCATGGCCTGCAGCGCGGCCACCACCTCTTCCGGCAGGGCGCCGGTTTCGGCATCGATGCGGTCCGGCAGGTACTGGTGGTGGAAACGCGGCGCCGCCGCCACCGCCTGCGCGTCCTGGCCGTCCATCAGGTTCAGCACGGCCAGCAGCACGGTGGTGATGATGCGGCTGCCGCCGGGCGAACCGAGCACGGCAACCCGCTCCCCGCCGCGCAGGAAGGTCGGCGTCATCGAGGACAGCGGCCGCTTGCCCGGCTCGATGGCATTGGCATCGTCGCCGACCAGGCCGAAGGCATTGGGCACGCCCGGCTTGACCGAGAAGTCGTCCATCTCGTTGTTGAGCAGGAAGCCGGTGCCGGGCACGACGACCGCATTGCCATAGGGCAGGTTCACCGTCTGGGTGACGGCAACCAGATTGCCCTCGGCATCCATGATCGAGAAATGCGTGGTGTCCGGCCGCGCCGGCGTGCTGCCCACGCCCGGCAGCATCTCGCTGGGCGTGGCGCGGCGCGGGTGGATGCCGGCACGCAGGCCGGCGGCGTAGTCGGCGCTGGTGAGCATGGCCACCGGCGCCTGCACGAAATCCGGGTCACCCAGGTAGAGCGCACGGTCGTGGTAGGCGCGGCGCATGGCCTCGGTGAGCAGGTGCACGCGCTCGGCCTGGGGCAGCGCCGCGTAGTCGTAGCCGGAAAGGATGTTGAGGATGGTGGCCAGGGCGACGCCGCCCGAGGACGGCGGCGGCGCGGTGACGATCTCCCAGCCGCGGTGCTGCAGGCGCAGCGGTTCGCGCTCGATGACCCGGTATTCGGCCAGGTCGCGCTCGCTCCAGATGCCGCCGGCCTTGCGCACGCCGCTCACCAGGCGGCGGGCGTAAGGCCCGCGGTAGAAGCCTGCAGAACCCTCGCGGGCCAGCAGCTCCAGGGTGCGGGCGTAATCCTCGTTGCGCATCAGCGTGCCGACTTCCGGCACCTGGCCATCGCGCAGGAACAGCTTCGCCGCTTCCGGATTGCCGGCCAGCACCTCGCGGCGCCAGCCGAGCATGGCGGCATTCTTGGGACCGAAGCGCCAGCCCTCGCGGGCCAGGCGGATGGCCGGCGCCAGCGATTCCGACAGCGGCAGCCGACCATATTCGCGGGCGAGATGGTCCAGCGCCGCCGGCATGCCGGGAATGGCCGCCGCCAGGGCGCCGTCCACCGAACGGCGGCGGTCGGCCTCGCCGTTCTCATCCAGGAACATGTCGCGGCTGGCGGCCAGCGGCGCCCGCTCACGCGCGTCCACGAACACATCGCGGCCGTCGGCGGCCACATGCAGCAGCAGGAAGCCGCCACCGCCCAGGCCCGAACTCTCCGGCTCGACCAGGCCCAGGGTGGCGCTGACCGCGATCGCCGCGTCGAAGGCATTGCCACCCTTGGCCAGCACTTCCATGCCGGCATCGGTGGCGTAGGCATTGGCGCTGGCGATGGCCGCGCCCTCCGGCGCCGCCCCCCGCGGCGGTACATCGGCCCAGGCGGCGGGAACCAGCAACAGCAGGGTCAGCAGCAACAGTCGCTTCACGCGGCGTTCTCCCCGAGCTGCAGTACGTGGAACTTGGCGAGCAACTGTTCCTGCGTCTCCGGCCGGTCCGGGTCGGGCTCGATGCACTCGACCGGACAGACCGCCACGCACTGCGGTTCGTCGAAGTGGCCCACGCACTCGGTGCAGCGGGCCGGATCGATCTCGTAAATGACCTCGCCCTGCGAGATGGCCGTGTTGGGACAGGCCGGCGCGCAGACGTCGCAGTTGACGCAGAGCGAGTTGATCAGCAGGGCCATGACGGCGTCGCCCCGGTGGCGCGGGGCGACGCCAGGTGGCGGGCCCCGCGGGGCCCTGACGGGCCCGTCCGGCGAGGCTTACTTGGCCTCGACGAAGATGAAGCGGGCACCGGCCGCCTCGACCGCGGTGCGCACCCGCGCCTCGTCGGCGGCAGCGCCGATGAACAGCACCTGCGAGCCCGACAGCGCGTCGGAAGCGGCACCGTCGAAGGCGGCGACGATCAGGTCGGCCATGGCGGTGCTGTCCGGCGAGCCGAAGGCCAGCATGTTGCCCGGCAGCACGGTGCGCTGCACGGCGGCGGTGACGTTCTCCAGCTGGCGGTCGTACTGGCTGCGGCCGTCCTCGTCCTTCTCGGTGATCTCGCGGGAATCACGTGGCAGGTAGTAGGAGAAGATGCGGCCGGTGACGCCGGCCTGATGCTGGCCGATGACCTGGCCCAGGTACTGCTTCCAGGCGGCATCGTCACCGTTGGCCGGCGCGGTCAGGACCGTCGGCGCGGTGTCGGCTTCCTCGGCCTTCTGGCCGCAGCCGGCCGCCAGGCCCAGGGAGAGCACCAGGGCGACGGAAACAAGAGCACGGTTCATGGCGTTACCTCGTCTAGTTGTGATCGGTACTTCAGGGACGCTTCCATCGGGCCGACAGGGCCCGCGCGACCGCCGGGGGGACAAAACCGGAAACATCGCCGCCCAGCCTCGCCACCTCGCGCACCAGGCTGGAGGAAATGAAGCTGTGCTGCTCGGCCGGGGTCAGGAACAGGGTCTCCACCTCGGGGATGAGGTGCCGGTTCATGCTCGCCAGCTGGAATTCGTATTCGAAGTCGGACACCGCGCGCAGGCCACGCAGCAGCACCGCCGCGCCCACCTCGCGGACGAAGTGCGCCAGCAGCGAATCGAAGCCGAGCACCTCGACATTGTCGAACTCGGTCAGGGCCTCGCGGGCCAGGGCCACGCGCTCCTCCAGCGGCATGGCCGGACCCTTTGCCGGACTCTCGGCGACGCCGACGATGATCCGGTCGAACAGCGGGGCGGCCCGGGCGACCAGGTCGACATGGCCGTTGGTGATGGGGTCGAAGGTGCCGGGGTAGACCGCGACACGGTTCCGGGCCTTGCTCATGCCTCTGCGGCACCCTGTGGATTGGAATCGCCGGCAAGTGTAGCAGCGCCACCCCCGGCCCGAGTGTTGCCCGCCTGCAACAACATGTAGGCCACTTCCCGGGTGCGTCCTTCCCGCAGCAGTTGCCACCCGGCCGGCCAGGCCGGCGGCGACGTCACCGGCCCTTCCATATAGACGCGCGCGCCCGGGGCCAGCCAGGGCGGCAGCGCGGCCAGGGCCGGCTGCCAGAGGCCGGCGGCGAAGGGCGGGTCCAGGAAGACCACATCGAAACGGCGGCCGTCGGGCCGGGACAGCCAGGCCAGGGCATCGGCGGTGTCCACCCGCAGGTTGGCCACCTTGAGCCGTTCGGCCTGGGCGCGCAGGCTGCGGGCCAGGTCCGGATCCCGCTCGACCAGCACCACCTCGGCGGCACCGCGCGAGGCCGCCTCGAAGCCGAGGGCGCCGGTACCGGCGAACAGGTCCAGCACCCTCGCCCCCGGCAGCACCGGCTGCAACCAGTTGAACAGGGTCTCGCGCACCCGGTCCGAGGTCGGGCGCAGGCCCGGCCGCTCGGGCACGGGCAACTTCGAGCCGCGCAGGCGGCCGGCGATGATGCGGACGGTGCCGGGCGGCTTGCGGTTCATCGGGCGGTGCGGGGGCCGGGTGCTACCATGCGCGCATTGTCCGCGAAACCGTTGCGATGTTCGATTTCCTGAAGAAAAAACCCGCGCCGGCCGCCCCCACGACCCCCACCAGGCCGACGCCGGAGCCGGCCCGCTCCGGCTTCAGCCCGGAGGACCTGGCCCGCGCCTACACCGTGCACCAGGAGGAGAAGGCCGCCCGCCTGGAAGCCGAGCGCGCCGAAGGCCGCGAGGCCATGAAGGGCGTGCTTGGCGGCAGCCTGTTCGCCCGCAGCCTGGGTGGCCTGTTCTCGCGCCACCCGAAGCTGGACGAGGACCTGCTGGACGAGATCGAGACCGCGCTGATCACCGCCGACATGGGCGTGCCGGCCACCACCGAGGTGATCGAGCGCCTGCGCAAGCGGATGAAGGACCGCGACTTCGCCGACGCCGCCGCCCTGCTGCGCGCCCTGCGCAACGATCTGCTGGCCATGCTCAAGCCGGTGGCCAAGCCGCTGGAGATCGACCCCGAAGCCAGGCCCTTCGTCATCCTCACCGTCGGCGTCAACGGCGTCGGCAAGACCACCACCATCGGCAAGCTGGCGCGGCGTTTCCAGCAGGACGGCCACACGCTGATGCTCGCCGCCGGCGACACCTTCCGCGCCGCCGCGGTCGAACAGCTGAAGATCTGGGGCGAGCGCAACAACGTGCACGTGGTCGCCCAGGGCCAGGACGCCGACCCGGCCTCGGTGGCCTTCGATGGCCTGCAGCAGGCCAAGGCCCGCGGCGTCGACGTGCTGATCGCCGACACCGCCGGCCGCCTGCACACCCAGCAGGGCCTGATGGCCGAGCTGGGCAAGATCCGCCGCGTCCTGGCCAAGCTCGACGAGCGCGCCCCGCATGAGGTGCTGATGGTGATCGACGGCACCACCGGCCAGAACGCGCTCAACCAGCTGCGCCAGTTCCACGCCGCGGTGCGGGTGACCGGCCTGGTGGTGACCAAGCTCGACGGCACCGCCAAGGGCGGCGTGGTGTTCGCCCTGGCGCGCGAGTTCGGGCTGCCGATCCGCTTCATCGGCCTGGGCGAGAAGCCCGAGGACCTGCGCGTGTTCGATCCCGAGGGCTTCGTCGACGCCCTGCTGCCGGAATCGCTCGGGGGCTGAATGACGGAGCGGCCGCGCAAGCGACGCTGGCCGTGGATCCTGGGCGTCCTTGCCGGACTCGCCCTGCTGGCAGGCTGGTGGCTGGACCGGCAACTGGAACCGGCGCGGCTGGCCAATACCGTGCTCTCGCGGCTGGGCGCCGCCACCGGCCTGGAGCTGAGTTTCGAGGGTGAACCCGACTACGCGCTGCGGCCGGAGCCGCGCCTGCTGCTGCCGGGTTTCCAGGCCCGCGTGCCTGGCGCGGCAGCGCCGATGTTCAAGGCAGCACGCGTGGAGGTCTCCCTGCCCTGGGACACGATCTGGGGCGGCGATGACGTGGTGATCACCCGCATCGAGCTGGAGCGGCCGCAGCTGGACCTGGACGCGCTGCTGGCCTGGCTGGACAGCCGGCCGCCGTCGGACGCGCCTTTCGAACTGCCGACGCTGACCGACGGGCTGGTGGTGACCGAAGGCCTCGTGGTCGCGGATGGCTGGCGGGCCGAGGCGGTTTCGCTGGCGCTGCCGGCGCTGCGTCCCGGCGAGCCGGCAACGCTGTCGCTGTCCGCCACCTGGCGCCGCGATGCGCTGGAAGTGCCGCTGGAAGGCAAGCTGGTGCTGGAACAGGCCGGCCTGGCCTCGCCGCTGCAAGTGGATGCCGGCGGCCGCCTGCGTTCCGGCGCCTCGCTCGACCTGGCCTGGGCGCTGTACCTGCAGGGCAGTGTCGACGCCCGCGACAGGCCGCTGCGCCTGCTGGCCGAGGAGCTGCACTTCAATGGCGAATCGCCGCTGCCGGTGGTCGACGGCAGCGCCAAGGCCGGCTTCGGCGAGGAACTGGAACTGCAGGTCCGCGGCGAACTGCAGGAATGGCCTGCCGACTGGCCAGCGCTGCCGGCGCCGCTGGATCCGGCCACCGCCCTGCCCTTCGAATTCGCCTACGCCGGCCCCAACGATTTTTCCGCGCCGCTGCAGCTGGACCTGCGCCAGGGCGGGACCCGCTTCGAAGGCGAAACCGCGCTGCCGGAACTGCTGGCCTGGCTGGACACGCCCACCGCCTCGCCGCTGCCGCCGCTGCTGGGCCGGCTGGAAGCGCCGGCGCTGGAGGTCGAGGGCGTGCAGCTGGAAGGCGTGGTGATCGAGATCATCGAAGACGAGGTCACCGACGCAGCGCCGGAGGACGGGGAGTGAGCGAGTTCGCCCGGCGCCTGCTCGACTGGTTCGACCGCGACGGACGCCATGACCTGCCCTGGCAGCATCCGCGCACGCCCTATCGCGTCTGGGTGGCGGAAATCATGCTGCAGCAGACCCAGGTGCAGACAGTCATTCCTTACTACGGCCGTTTCCTCGAAGCCCTGCCCACCCTGCCCGACCTCGCCGCCGCCGACCTCGACCGTGTGCTGGCGCTGTGGTCGGGCCTGGGCTACTACGCCCGCGCCCGCCACCTGCACCGCGCCGCGCAGATCTGCGTGGAGCAGCACGGCGGCGAGCTGCCGCGCGATTTCGATGCGCTGGCGGCATTGCCCGGCATCGGCCGCAGCACCGCTGGCGCCATCCTGGCGCAGGCGCATGGCGACCGCTTCGCCATCCTCGACGGCAACGTCAAGCGCACGCTCTGCCGCTACCACGGCATCGGCGGCTGGCCGGGCAGCCCGGCGGTGGAGAAGCAGCTCTGGCAGCTGGCGGAATCGCACCTGCCGGACGAACGCCTGGCCGACTACACCCAGGCAGTGATGGATTTCGGCGCCACGCTGTGCACCCGCGCCAACCCGGCCTGCGTGCTCTGCCCGCTGCAGGCCGATTGCGTGGCCCTGCGCGAGGGCCGGGTGGAGCAACTGCCGGAACCCAGGCCCGGCAAGCCGCTGCCGGAGCGGCGCACGATCATGCTGGTGCTGCGCGACGGCGAGGGCCGCGTGCTGCTGCAGCGGCGCCCGCCCGGCGGCGTCTGGCAGGGCCTGTGGTCATTGCCGGAGGCGAGCGACCACGACGAGGCCCGCGCCTTCGTCGGCCGCCACAGCGATGCCGACTTCGACGCCGGCCAGCCGCTGCCGCTGTTCGAGCACGTCTTCAGCCACTACCGCCTGCACATCGAACCGCTGGGCTGGCGCGGCACCTGCCCGCGTACTGCGGTGGCGGACGCGGCGGGGGATAATGCCGAGCTGCGCTGGCACCCGATCGACCGCATGGACGAGCTGGGCCTGCCGGCGCCGGTCCGCAAACTGCTCGGGAGCCTGACATGAGCCGCAAGGTGTTCTGCGTGAAGCTGCAGCGCGAGGACGAGGGCCTGCCCTTCGTACCCTGGCCCGGGCCGCTGGGCAAGCGCGTGTTCGAGCAGATCGGCCGCAGCGCCTGGCAGGAGTGGCTGGCGCACCAGACCATGCTGATCAACGAGAACCGGCTCTCGCCCCTGGACCCGCAGCACCGGGCCTTCCTGGAGGGCGAGATGGAGAAGTTCCTGTTCGGCGGCGGCGCCGACAAGCCGGCCGGCTACGTGCCGCCGGAGGAATGAAGACGCGGGCCCGGGCGCCGCGAGGGCGCCGGGCCCAGGGGCCTGCGACCTGGCCTCAGAGGCCGGCGGTGCGCTTGGCGTCGCGCCAGGCCGGAACGTCGATCTCGCGGATCGAGTCCATCTTGCAGCGCAGGCCATTGCGGCCCACCACCCAGCCGGCGGTGGTGCTGAGCGAGTCGCCGCTCATGATGTCGAAGCCCAGGCCCAGCTCATTGTCCAGGCGGGTGCAGGCGGGCGATTCCCGAAGCTCCACCAGCCAGGCCTTGAACGGGGTCTCCCAGACAACGATGGCGCGGTCGCTGATGACCTCGAAGCTGTCCATGGGCCGCAGGAAGCGGACCCGGCTGACAGGCTCGGCGGCGTGCAGGCGGGCCAGCTCCAGTTCCTGCTCGGCCTTGGCCGACGTGGCGGCGCGGTCGGCGGGGGCGCTGGCGCAGCCCGCCGCGAGGGCGAGAAGCGCGGTGACGGCGAAGGTACGGACGATCATGACGGCCTCCAGTTCCTGCTTGCGGTTGCACCGTGCCCACCCTAGCGCGGCCAGCGTCAGCCCGGCGCATGGCCGCGGCAGGACGTTTAAGGGCGATTTACCAGCCGCCGGCACTGCCCCGGCTTGCCCCTCGCTCCCGCCCTCCGGTATGATTCGCGGCCTTGCCCGGCACCGCCCGGGCGGATTTCCGGCCGGGTAGCTCAGTTGGTAGAGCAGGGGATTGAAAATCCCCGTGTCGGGGGTTCGATTCCCTCCCCGGCCACCACCTTTCAACGCCCAACCTCTATCGGTTGGGCGTTTTCGTTTGTGGAATCCGCGACTCCGCCGCAGTGCGGGGTTCAGGCAGACCGCCTCGCCAGCCTCGCCGGCGCGCCGATCCGCCTGCACCTGCTGCCCGGCATCCCGGGGCGTGTCGGGCAAGCCCGCGCGGCGGGCTTCGCGCGAGGGACCTTGCCGCTCGTGTCCTTCGCCGATCCCGACGACCGCTACGAGGCCCACGCCTTCGCGCATCTGGCCGATGCGCTCGATGCCTGCCCGCAGGCGGTGCTGGCCTACAGCGCCTTCCAGCACGCCCACTCGGCCAGCCACGTCCACGGCCTGATCGTGATGCGCCGAAGCGCCGTCGAGCCGGTGCTGACACGCATCGCCGATCTCGACGCCGGGGCCGACTGGCTGCTCACCCGCCT
>DATGPR010000199.1:0-2011 GCA_035304725.1 Arenimonas sp. | reverse complement strand
TACGCCACCCTGGACCCGGCCGAGCTGGCCGCCCGCCTGCGCGAGCTGGAGGAGCGCATGCACCGGCATGCCCGCGACCTGGAGTTCGAGGAGGCGGCCAAGTGCCGCGACGAGATCCACCGCCTGCGCGCCCAGGGCCTGATGGCCTGAGGCCGGGACCTGGCGGACCGGGGCCGTTCCGGAACGGGGTGGGCTGGCGGAGTCCGGCGCCGGAGCTCCGCCGTTGTCGGCCGTTGATCGGCGCTGCTATACTTCGCGCCCCTTCGGGCGGTTAGCTCAGCGGTAGAGCACTACCTTGACATGGTAGGGGTCACAGGTTCGAACCCTGTACCGCCCACCACCCCAGGCCAGGATGGCCGGGTGGACGAAGGCAAAGAGGCCGCCCCTGGGCGGCTTTTTCCTTTTTGGGCCCCCGCTTCGTCGCCAGCGCCGCGCCCCGCCCGCCAGCTCCCGCCGCGCCCCGCGCAGGCGCAGGCCCGGCCCCATGCGTCCTCCGCCCCTCAGACCCGCAGCCGCCGCGCCCGCAGCTTCTCGTAGGCGGGCCGGCAGGTCTCGGCCACGGCCCGGGCCTGGCCGTCCAGCACCGGCGCCGGCCGCGCCGAGGGCGGCTCGAAGCCGGTCGAGCGCCAGACGGTGGCGTACCAGTGCGGCGCCCAGACTCCGTCGCTGGCCCGCGGCCCCGGCGGCCAGCGCAGCATCCGCTCCGTGAACTCCAGGCCCAGCTCGGCGCAGAGCGCCCGCAGATGGGATTCGGGATCGGCGAGGAAGTCGCCGGCGTCGATCACGGTCGGCTCCCGGCCCTGGGCCGCGGCCAGCTCGTCGAACAGCTCGGCCTGCTGCAGCAGGCCGATGTCGGCCGGCTCGACCCGGTCGCGCGAGCGCAGGTAGGAGGCCACCACCTCGGCCGGGTCGCGGATCAGGAAGATGTTGTGCAGCTGCCGGATCCAGGCCCGGTCCATGCCGGGCAGCAGGTGGTGGCTCATGTGCTTCTGGTACCAGACCGGCCTGCCCGCCGGCGCCGGCCCCAGCAGGGCCTCGGCGACGCGGCGCCAGTCGGTCTCGCCGGCGGCGATGACCTCGTCACGGCCGGGATGGTCGGCGCCGCTCATGGCCAGGTAGGCGGCGTACAGCGGCTCGTCGCTGACGGCGCAGTCGGGCCGGTTCTCCCAGGCCCGCATCATGGCCGTGGAGATGTTGCGCGGCCCGCTCCACATGGCGATGCGCAGGGTCACGCCAGCCGCTCCCCGGCGCGCACGGCCACGTCGCGCAGCACCAGTTCCCGGTACAGCGCCTGCAGCCTGGCCACCATCGGCCCGGGCCGGCCGTCGCCGATGACCCGGCCGTCCACCTCCCGCACTGCCACCACGCCGGCGAAGGTGCCGGTGCAGAAGGCTTCCTCGGCCGAATAGACGTCGGTCAGGCTGAAGTTCTTCTCCCGGCAGGGGATGCCGGCCTCGCGGCAGGCCTGCAATACCTTGGCGCGGGTGATGCCGTGCAGGCAGTAGTCGCCGGTCGAGGTCCAGACCTCGCCGCGGCGGACGATGAAGAAGTGGGTGGAATTGCAGGTGGCGACGAAGCCGTGCGGGTCCAGCATCAGCGCCTCGTCGGCGCCGGCATTGATGGCCTGGATGCAGGCGGTGATGCAGTTGAGCTTGCTGTGGCTGTTCAGGCGCGGATCCTGCACGTCCGGGTAGCCGCGGCGCACGTGCACGGTGAACAGCTTCAGGCCGCGCGCCAGCAGCTCCGGCTTGGGCAGCTTGAACTCGGGGATGATGACGATGGTGGCCGGGCCGATGCTGGCGCGCGGGTCCTGGTAGGGGGTGCGCTTGATGCCGCGGGTCACCATCAGGCGCAGGTGCACGTCGTCTTCCATGCCGTTGGCGGCCAGGGTCTCGCGGATGGCGTCCTCCAGCCCGCGCCGGTCCAGGCCGATGTCCAGGGCGATGGCGCGGGCGCCCTCGAACAGGCGGTCCAGGTGCTCGTCCAGGAACACCGGCTGGCCCTGGACCAC
>DATGPR010000198.1:0-17634 GCA_035304725.1 Arenimonas sp. | reverse complement strand
GCGGCCGGGCGAGAGCTACCGCCTGGGCATCTTCATGGTCGGCGCCTACCAGGAAACCCTGGGCGACATCCACAACCTGTTCGGCGACACCGACACCGCCAACGTGGTGCTCAACGCCGACGGCAGCTACAGCCTCAGCCGCCAGCGCAAGGGCGATACCACCGACGTGATGCTCGACTACGTCGGCTACGACCTGCAGGAGCTGCGCGCCGCCTACAAGGAGAAGGTGGACGCCGCCAATCTCGAGCCGGTGGAAGCGGCCAAGCTGCTGGTCGACCTGGAAGCCGGCCTGACGGGCTACACCTACCTGCACGAGGAGAACGCATGAAGGCCGGCTTCATCGGATTGGGCGCCATGGGCGCGCCCATGGCGGGCCATGTGGCCGCCCGTGGCCTGCTGGCCGTGGTCGGCAACCGCACCCGGGCCAAGGCGGACGCGCTGGCGGCGCAGCTGGGCGTGAAAGCGGCGGCGTCGGCGGCCGATTTCGCCGGCTGCGACGTGGTGGCGCTGTGCGTATCCATGGATGCCGACGTGCTGCAGCAGGTCGAGGCCCTGGCCGGCGTGCTGGCGCCGGGCGCGGTGGTGGTGGACCACTCGACGGTGTCGGTGGACACCGCCCGGCGCGCGCAGGCGCTGTTGGCCGAACGCGGCATCGGTTTCCTGGACGCGCCCGTGTCCGGCGGCGTCGAGGGCGCGCGCAACGGCAAGCTGTCGGTGATGGTCGGCGGCGCGGCCGGGCATCTGGAGAAGGCGCGGCCGGTGCTGGAGGCCTACGCCGCCCGCATCACCCACATGGGCGACAGCGGCGCCGGCCAGGCCACCAAGGCGGTCAACCAGGTGCTGGTGGCCGGCATCAACGAGGCGGTCTGCGAGGGCCTGGCCCTCGGCGAGAAGCTGGGCCTGGATCCGGAGAAGCTGCTGCCGACGCTGATGGCCGGCGCCGCCGGCAACTGGTTCCTGGAAAAGCGTGGCGCCACCATGCTGGCCAACCGGTTCACGCCCGGCTTCAAGTGCGGACACCTGCTCAAGGACCTGCGCATCGTCCGCAGCATCGCCGCCGGCGTCGGCCTGCGCCTGCCGGCCATCGAGCTGGCCGAGGCCGATTACGCGACGCTGGTCGAGCGCGGCCAGGCCGAGGCCGACACTTCGGCACTGATCCAGCTCAAGCGCGAACCGTAAGGACCCACGCAAGCACCCGAAAGGACGAAGGCGGCCCGGAGGCCGCCTTCTTCGTTGGTGCCCGCGTCGTGCGCGGGCCAGCGGACGCCGCCTACTGCGCCTTGATCGCGATGGCCTCGATGCCGTGACCGGCCAGGGCCTGCTTGGCGCGGGCCAGGGCGGCGGCGTTCGGGTAGGGCCCCAGGCGTACGCGGTGGATCATGCCGCCCTCGATCTGCGCCGATTCCACCCGGGCGATCTCGCCGGTGAGGGCGATGCGCGCCTTCAGCGCCTCGGCGTCGGCGGCGGAGCGGAAGGCGCCGGCCTGCAGCAGGTAGCGCACCTGCGATTCCGCCGGCGGCTCGGTACTGCTGGGCGGGGTCGGCGGCGTGCTGGCCTCGGCCCGCGCCTGGGCGTCGAGCTCGGCGTCGGGAATCACCACTTCACGGTCGCGCAGCACGTCGTAGAAGTCGTACTTGGTGCGGCGCGGCTCCGGCGCCACTTCCTCGCCGGCGGAGGCGGCCGGCGGACGCGCCTCCGGATCCGGACGCGGCAGCGGCGAGCGCTCATCGCCCCAGTCGTCGCGCAGCAGGTAGATGGCGGCGATCAGCAGGCCGGCCAGCAGGCCCATCAGCAGCATGGCCCAGCCCGGGATGCCGCGGCCGCCGTTGCGGCGCGCCTGGTTCTTGCTCTTGCGTGCCATCACATGCTCTCCGGGGCCGACACGCCGAGCAGGGACAGGCCATTGGCCAGCACCTGTTTCGTCGCCGCGGCCAGGCCCAGGCGGGCGTTACGCAGCTCTTCCTCGGCGGTGAGGATCGGCAGAGCGTTGTAGAAGCCGTGGAAGGCCGCGGCCAGCTCGCGCAGGTAGTTGGCCAGCAGCTGCGGCGCGCGATTGTCGGCGGCGGCTTCCACCACCTCCGGGAAGCGCATCAGCTCGTCCAGCAGCTCGGTTTCCTGCGCCTCGGTCAGGCGGGCGCGGGCGGCCTCGGCGGCGCTGCGGTTGTAGCTGAGCTGCTTCTCGGCCAGCTGCCGGAACAGCGAGCAGACGCGGGCGTGGGCGTACTGGATGTAGTAGACCGGGTTCTCGTTGCTGCGGCTCTTGGCCAGGTCCAGGTCGAAATCCAGGTGCTGGTCGTTGCCGCGCATCACGTAGAAGAAGCGGGCGGCGTCGGTGCCGACTTCCTCGCGCAGCTCGCGCAGGGTGACGAAGCTGCCGGCGCGGGTGGACATCTGCACGCGCTGGCCGCCGCGGAACAGGATGGCGAACTGCACCAGCTGCACCTCGATCTTCGCCGGATCCAGACCCAGGCCCTCGGCCGCGGCCTTGAGCCGGGCGACGTAGCCGTGGTGGTCGGCGCCGAAGATGTAGATGGCGCGCTCGAAGCCGCGCTCGAACTTGCTCAGCAGGTAGCCGAGGTCGGAGGCGAAATAGGTGGTGACGCCGTTGTCGCGCCGGACCACGCGGTCCTTGTCGTCGCCGAAGTCGGTGGCGCGGAACCACAGCGCGCCGTCCTTCTCGTACAGGTGGCCCTTCTCCTGCAGCGTGGCGATGGCACGCTCGACGTAGCCCTCGGTCATCAGCGAGCGCTCGGAGAAGAAGTTGTCGTGGTGCACGCCGAAGCCGGCGAGGTCGTCGCGGATGTCCTGCAGGCACCAGGCCAGGCCGGCCTCGAACACCTGCCGGTAGGCGGCCTCGCCGAGCAGCTGGCGGGCGCGGGCAATCAGCGCGTCGACGTGCGCTTCCTTGTCGCCGCCCTCCGACTCGTCCGGCGGCAGGCCGTCGGTGATCTCGATGGCGCTGCGGCGCAGGCTGTCGCCGGCGCGGTTGCGCAGGTCGCGGGCGATGTCCACCACGTACTCGCCCTTGTAGCCGTTGTCCGGGAAGCGGACGTTGACGCCGCCGAGCTCGTGGTAGCGCAGCCACACCGACACCGCCAGGATGTCCATCTGCCGGCCGGCGTCGTTGACGTAGTACTCGCGCTGCACCTTGTGGCCGGCGGCATCCAGCAGGCTGGCCACCGAGGCGCCGTAGGCGGCGCCGCGGCCGTGGCCGACGTGCAGCGGGCCGTTCGGGTTGGCCGAGACGAACTCCACCGTCACCGACTCGCGGCTGCCGGCCGGGGCGCGGCCGTAGTCCTTGCCCTGTTCGAAGATGCGCCGCAGCGTGCCCAGGCGGCAGGCGGCCGCCAGGGTGAAGTTGATGAAGCCGGGGCCGGCGACCTCGACCTTCTGCACCTGCTGGGTGGTCGGCAGGGTGGCGACGATCAGTTCGGCCAGCTCGCGCGGCTTCATGCCGACCGGCTTGGCCAGCAGCAGGGCGATGTTGGTGGCGTAGTCGCCGTGCTCGCGCGAACGGGTGCGCTCGACCGTGTAGGCCGGGGTCGGCAGGTCCTGGGCCAGCTTGCCCAGCCGGCGCAGGTCCAGCAGGGCCTGCTCGACCAGTTCGCGAATGTGCTCTTTCACGGGGTCCGCTTCCGCAAAGGGGAGCCGCGTATTCTAGCCGGGCCGGCGGGCCGCTGCTGTGATGCCGGCAGCCCCGCCGGGCCGGTTCAGGCCGATTCCCGGGCGCACAGCTCCCGGAAGGCGTCGATCACCGCCTGCCCGCAGGCCGGCGGCACGTCCTCGAAGCGGTCCAGCAGTTGCTGGCTGACCCGGCGCACGGCCGGGGCATTGGCCTCCTTGGCGGCGCCGAACACCTGCTGGCCCTCGCGCGAGCAGAACCGGTGCAGCTCGAAGAAGTAATGCATCTGCCCCCGGCCGAGGAAGGCCAGGCAGGGACCGCCGCTGCCGGCCCGGTCCAAGGCCCGGCCGGCCAGGCGCTCGCGCTCCAGGCACAGGCGCAGGGCGCTTTCGGCCAGCAGCGGGAAGGGCTCGCCGACGTTGGCGGTGTCCAGGTCGGCGGCCAGGCGGGCCAGGCGTTCGCCGCGGCGGGCGGCCGGGTCGATGGTCCAGTCCGGGCGCTCCACGTCCAGCCACACGCCCAGGCTGCGGGCCAGGGCGCCGCCGGCGGCCACCACCTGTTCGCCCTCGCCGTGGGCGCCGGTGCGGGTGTCGAAGGTGCTGCCGGCGATCATCAGTTCCAGGGCCACGTACAGCTCGCGGTCGCGCTCCGGGTCGAAGCCGCAGCGCTCCAGGATGCGGAAGGTCTCGGCGATGCTGGCGGCCTCGTTGCCGCCGACCGGGCCGGGCACGTCGAAGTGCTCGCGCTGGCGCAGGTCGTGGCAGGCGGCGAAGAGCATCAGGGCCAGCCAGTCGGCCGCCGGCAGCGCGCTCACGCCCAGGCGCTCGATGACCCGGCCCAGGCGTCGCTCGGCCAGCTCCAGCACGTGGTCCTCGTTGTGGTAGTCGTGCGGGTCGTCGCCGAAGCTGCCGTGGCGCAGGCCCAGCCGGGCCAGGCCCAGCAGGGCGGCGTCGGCGTGTGCCGGCGAGCCGTCGCCGTTGGTGGCCCGGTCCACCATGGCCTCGATCCGGGTGATGGCGTCGGGGCGACGTTCCATCAGCAGGCGGCGCGCCGACGAGGGGTCGGGCAAGGCGCGTTCGGCGGCATCGGCGGAATAGAGGCTGGCGTAGCCCAGGATCACGTGAACTCCCGGCGGCGGGATGCCGCTGGGGGAGTATACGTAGAGGCATCGCCACACCAGCCACCCTCACAGCAGGCCCAGCCTGGCCATGGAGCAGGGCTCGCCGTCGCCGATGATGAAGTGGTCGAGCAGGCGCACATCCACCAGGGCCAGGGCCTGACGCAGGCGCGCGGTGACGGCGCGGTCGGCGGCGCTGGGTTCGGGGCTGCCGCTGGGATGGTTGTGGCCGAGGATCACCGCGGCGGCGTGGTGGGCCAGGCAGCGCTGCACGACTTCGCGCGGATGCACCTCGGTGCCGTCGAGGGTGCCGCGGAACAGTTCCTCGAAGGCCACCACCCGGTGCCGGGTGTCCAGGAACAGGCAGGCAAACACTTCGTAGGGCAGGGCGCGCAGGCGTCGGGCCAGGTACTGCCCGGCCCGGCCGGGATCGGTCAGGGCCTCGCCGCGGGCCAGGCCCTGGGCCAGGTGCCGGTTGCCCAGTTCCAGGGCCGCCGCCAGCAACGCGGCCCGGGCCGGGCCAAGGCCGGAAAGGCGGGCCAGCCGGGCCGGCGGCCGGTCCAGCAGGCCGCGCAGGCCGCCGGCCTCGTCGAGCAGGCGCCGGGCCAGGTCCACGGCGGTCATGCCGGACAGGCCGGAGCCCAGGAACAGGGCCAGCAGTTCGGCGTCGGTGAGCACGCCCGGGCCGGCGGCCAGCAGGCGTTCGCGCGGGCGTTCGTTGGCGGGCCATTCGCGGATCTGCATGCCGGCCAGCCTGCCGCGCCGGCGGCTCCTCGGCCGTCGGTGGCCGCCGGGGCATCGGGTAAGCTAGGCCCGTTCACACGGGTAAGGACTGCCAGGTGTCCGGACTGCAAGGGCAAAGGATCCTGCTGGGCGTCAGCGGCGGCATCGCCGCCTACAAGGCGGCCGATCTGGTGCGCCGCCTGCGCGAGCGCGGCGCCGAAGTGCGGGTGGTGATGACCGGGTCGGCGCAGCATTTCGTCGGCGCGGCCACCTTCCAGGCCCTGTCCGGCCATCCGGTGCGCAGTTCGCTCTGGGACGAGGCTGCCGAGGCCGCCATGGGCCATATCGAACTGGCGCGCTGGGCCAACCGTGTGCTGATCGCCCCGGCCAGCGCCAACACGATTTCCCGCCTGGCCCAGGGCCGTGCCGACGATCTGCTCAGCACGCTCTGCCTGGCCACCGAGGCGCCGCTGCTGGTGGCGCCGGCGATGAACCGGGTGATGTGGGCCAACCCGGCCACCCAGGCCAATGTCGCCACCCTGCAGTCCCGCGGCGTGACCGTGCTCGGCCCCGGCCGCGGTGACCAGGCCTGCGGCGAGGTCGGCGACGGCCGCATGCTCGAGCCGCTGGAACTGGTGGCGGCGCTGGAGGCCTCGCTGCTGCCGCCGCGCCTGACCGGCCGCCGGCTGCTGGTCAGCGCCGGCCCCACCTACGAGGACATCGACCCGGTGCGCTTCGTCGGCAACCGCAGCTCCGGGAAGATGGGCTTTGCCGTCGCTGCCGCCGCCGCCGCGATGGGCGCCGAGGTCACCCTGGTCGCCGGCCCGGTCGCCCTGCCGACGCCGCCGGGCGTGCGCCGCATCGACGTGCGCAGCGCCCAGGGCCTGCGCGAGGCGGTGCTGGCGGCCCTGCCCGGCCAGGACGCCTACCTCGGCGCGGCCGCCGTCGCCGACTACACGCCGGGCGAGGTGCGCGAGCACAAGATCAAGAAGACCGGCGAAACCCTGGTGCTGGAACTGGTGCGCACCCCCGACGTGCTGGCCGAAGTGGCCGCGCATCCGCAGCGGCCGCGCCTGGTGGTCGGCTTCGCCGCCGAGACCGAGGACATGGAGGCCTACGCGCGCGACAAGCTGGCGCGCAAGCGCCTGGACCTGATCGCCGCCAACCCGGTCGGCGGCGGTCGCGGTTTCGAGGCCGACGACAATGCCCTGACCGTGTACTGGCAGGACGGGCACCGCGACATCCCGCGCGCGCCCAAGGCGGTCGTCGCCCGCCAGTTGCTCGAACTGATCGCCGACCGCCTGGAGGGGCAGTGAAGCCAACCGTCGATTTCAAGTGCCTGGACCCGCGCCTGGGCCGGGATTTCCCGCTGCCGGATTACGCCACCGCCCACGCCGCCGGCATGGACCTGCGGGCCATGGTCGAACACCCGGTCGAACTGGCCCCCGGCGAGGCCCGGCTGGTGCCCAGCGGCCTGGCCATCCACATCGACGACCCGGGCCTGTGCGCGGTGATCCTGCCGCGCTCCGGTCTGGGCCATAAGCAGGGCCTGGTGCTGGGCAATCTGGTCGGCCTGATCGACGCCGACTACCAGGGGCCGCTGATGGTCAGCCTGTGGAACCGCGGTGGCGCTACCATTCGGATCGAGCCGGGGGACCGGGTCGCCCAGCTGGTGTTCCTGCCAGTGGCGAGGGCGGCCCTGCGGCAGGTGGAAGACTTCGCGCCCAGCGAACGCGGCGAAGGTGGTTTCGGCCACACCGGCGTACGATGACTGGGCGTTCCTAGGGGGAAGGAATTCGCATGAAGGGCAAGGGCAGCAATGCGCTGAGCGCGATCAAGCCGGTCTGGCTGCTGGCGGCGGTGATGGTCCTGCTGGGGCTGTGGTTCGGCTGGTCGGCCTGGCAGGCGCACCGCACCGAGGCGCTGGGCGCCGAGGCCAACCAGATGCGCAGCCAGGTGGCCGGCCAGGTCGGCCTGGCGCTGCAGGGCGCGGTGGCCGAGCTGGACAAGCGGCGCAACCGCGCCGACGTGATCGCGGCGCTGCGCCGTGGTGACCGGGACGCGGCAGCCGGCCTGATCCGCGAAGGCTGGAGCGGCGTCGAGGCGGTGCAGTTCCACGCGCCCGACCTCGCCGAGGGTTTCGCCGATCCGAAGACGTTCGGCTACGGCAAGCTCGGCCTGCTGGAATCGGCGCTGCAGGCCAACGCCGTGCAGACCGCGGTGCTGCGCGACGGTGACGTGAAGTTCGGCCTGGCCGCGCCGGTGCTGGACGAGGGCCAGGTGCTGGGCCTGGCCTATGTGCGCATGGACCTGGAGACGATCGTCGCGCCGCTGCGCGCCGGCGCCGTGCCCGGTACCTACCTGGCGCTGCGCCAGGGCCGCTACAACGTGCTGGAAGTGGGCGAGGGCTCGCTGGCGCCGATGGCCGAACTGGGCGCGATCGCGCTGCCGGGCACCCACCTGCGCGTGGTCGCGGCGGCACCGGCCGGTGAGGGCGGCCTGGGCGTTACCGGCCTGGGCGGCATCGCCCTGCTCTGCCTGGTGGTCGCCGGTACGATGCTGGCGCTGCCCAGGCTGCAGGCCCGCCGGCAGGCCGGGGCAGCCGCGGCGCCGGCCGAGGCGACTCCGACCCTGGCGGAACTGGCGGCCAGCGGTCAGCTGGAAGCCGAGGCCAAGGCCGAAGCGGAAGCCAGGGCGGCAGCGGAAGCCGAGCTGGCCCGCATCGCCCGCGGCGACGACCCGCTGGCGCCGGCGCCGGCCCGCGCCGCCACGCTCGACCGCAGCATCTTCCGCGCCTATGACATCCGCGGCATCGTCGGCCAGACCCTGGACGCCGCCACCGCGAAGCTGATCGGCCAGGCCATCGGCACGGTGATGCACGAACAGGGCGCGCGCAGCATCGTCGTCGGCCGCGACGGCCGACTGTCCTCGCAGGAGCTGGCCAATGCGCTGATGGACGGCCTGCGCAGCACCGGCCGCGAAGTCATCGATATCGGCCTGGCGCCGACGCCGCTGGTGTACTTCGGCGCCTTCCACCTGCGCGCCGGTTCCTGCGTGTCGGTGACCGGCAGCCACAATCCGCCGGACTACAACGGCTTCAAGATCGTGATCGAGGGCGAGACGCTGGCGGGCGATGCCATCCAGAACCTGTACGCGCGCATTGCCGAGAACCGCCTGCACATCGACCCGACCCCGGGCCTGATCAGCCGCCGCGACATCGCCGAGGACTACATCCAGCGCATCGCCGGCGACATCCAGATCGAGCGCAAGCTGCACGTGGTGGTGGATTGCGGCAGCGGCGTCGCCGGCGCGATCGCGCCGCGCCTGCTGGAGGCCATCGGCGCCGAGGTCGAGCCGCTTTACTGCGAGGTGGACGGCAGCTTCCCCTACCACCACCCGGATCCGAGCGACCCGAACAACCTGCGCGACCTGGTCAGCGTGGTCCAGCGCGTCAACGCCGACCTCGGCCTGGCCTTCGACGGCGACGGCGACCGCCTCGGCGTGGTCACCCGCAGCGGCGAGATGGTCTATCCGGACCGGCTGCTGATGCTGTTCGCCGCCGACGTGCTGGAGCGCAATCCGGGCGCCTGCGTGATCTACGACGTCAAGTGCACGGGTCACCTGGCCACGCACATCCTGCGCCACGGTGGCAGCCCGCTGATGTGGAAGACCGGCCACTCGCTGATCAAGGCCAAGATGCGCGAGACCGAGGCCGAGCTGGCCGGCGAGATGAGCGGCCACTTCTTCTTCCGCGAGCGCTGGTACGGCTTCGATGACGGCCTGTACGCCGCCGCCCGCCTGCTGGAGATCCTCTCCACCCGCGGCGAGACGCCGGAGGAAGTGTTCGAGACCCTGCCGCGCAGCACCTCGACGCCGGAGCTCAAGGTGCCGGTCGAGGAAGGTCAGCAGTACGCCTTCATCGAGAAGTTCGTGGCCCAGGCCAGGTTCGAGGGCGCGCGCATCGCCACCATCGACGGCCTGCGCGCCGACTGGCCGGACGGCTGGGGCCTGGTGCGGGCCTCGAACACCACGCCGGTGCTGGTGCTGCGCTTCGACGGCAAGGACACCGAGGCGCTGGAGCGCATCAAGGAAACCTTCCGGGCGCAGCTGCTGGCCGTGGAGCCCTCGCTGCAGCTGCCGTTCTGAGGCCCGACGCGGGGCCGGCGTTTCAGCCGGCCTCGCCGCGCGTTTCTTCCGCTGCCGCTTCGCCGCCGTCGCCGGCCGGGGCGGCTGCGTCGCCTGCCGGCGTCGGCAGGCCCTTGGCCTCGCGGAAGCGCTCGAGCAGGTGCGCCAGTTGCGCGTCCATGCCGGCCAGCTCGGCCTCGCGCACGATCAGCATCTGCTGCTGCCGGCCCATTTCCCGGTGCAGCTCGGCGATGGTCTTGGCATGGCGCGGGTTGACGGCGGTGCCGGCCAGTTCGGCCTCGGAGGCCTCGACCAGCAGCCGGGCCAGGCTGGCGCGCTGGCTGGCGATGCCGGCCTCGATGGCCTCGATGTTCTGCCGCTTGAGGTCGATGCGCTCGGTGAAGGCGGCGCGCAGCTCGGCCTCGGTCTGGAAGGAGGAGATCATGGCCTCCTCGGTCTGCCGGGCCAGCTCCTCCTGCTTGCGGATGCGCTCCAGCTCGGCCTGCTGGCGCTCCCATTCCGCCCGTTCCTCGGCTGTCATGGCGCGATCGACGGTGGCGGTGGCGCGGCCGCTCTCGGCGTTGATCTCGGTGCGGGCCTGGTCCACCGCTTCCGGCGGCAGGCTGTCGGAGAACTGGACCTTGCCGTCCTTGTCGACCCAGCGGTAGAGCTTCTTCTTGTCCTTGGACTGGGCGCCGGCATCGGCGGCGGCCGCCAGGGCGACCACCGTTGCCAGGGCCAGGCAGGTCAGCTTGCGGATCATGGGCAACCTCCCGCGCTCAGCGGCGCACTCCATAGCGTTCACGATACGCCAGCAGCGCCGGCTTGTGCGCGGCCAGGTCCGGCCGCTCGTCGGCGTGGGCCAGCAGGTCGTCCAGGCCGGCCACGGCCAGGACGGGGATACCGAACTCGGCGCTCACTTCCTGGGCGGCCGAGCGGCCGCTGGCCTGGCCGCATTCCTGCCGGTCCAGGGCGATCAGCACGCCGCAGGGTTCGGCGCCGGCGGCGCGGATCAGGCCGATGGACTCGCGGATGGCGGTGCCGGCGGTGATCACGTCGTCCACCACCAGCACCCGGCCCCGGACCGGGGCGCCGATCAGCAGGCCGCCCTCGCCGTGGTCCTTGGCTTCCTTGCGGTTGAAGGCCACCGGCACGTCGCGGCCGCGGGCGGCCAGGGCCACCGCCAGGGTGGTCGCCAGCGGAATGCCCTTGTAGGCCGGGCCGAACAGCATGTCGAACGGCAGCCCCGAGGCCAGCAGGGTGTCGGCATAGCACTCGCCCAGGGCGGCCAGGGCGGCGCCGGAATCGAACAGGCCGGCGTTGAAGAAGTAGGGGCTGACCCGCCCGGACTTGAGGGTGAACTCGCCGAAGCGGAGCACCTGCCGCGACAGGGCCAGGTCGAGGAAGCGGGACTGGTGGGGCTGCATGGAAGGCACCGTGCTGGACCGCCGCCATTTTGCCGCAGCGATGCCCGTCGCCGCACCCCGGGGCGGCGGAAATTTCCGCTAAGCTGCTGGCGGGCCAGGGAGACGGACCGCACGTGAGGATCATCAGCTTCAACGCCAATGGCATCCGCTCGGCCGCCAGCAAGGGTTTCTTCGACTGGCTGCCCGGACAGGACGCCGACATCGTCTGCATCCAGGAAACCAAGGCGCAGGAGCACCAGCTGGCCGCGCCCGACCTGCGGCCGGCCGGTTACCAGGCCTTCTTCCGCGACGCGACGACCAGGAAGGGCTACAGCGGCGTCGCCATCTATACCCGGCGCGAGCCCGACCAGGTGCTGACCGGGCTGGGCTGGGAGGAGTTCGACGAGGAGGGACGTTACCTCGAGGCGCGCTTCGGCAACCTCAGCGTGGTGTCGCTGTATTTCCCTTCCGGCTCCTCCGGCGACGAGCGGCAGCAGTTCAAGTTCCGCTGCATGGACTGGATCACGCCGATCTTCGACCGGTGGTTGGCCAGCGGCCGCGACTACATCATCTGCGGCGACTGGAACATCGTGCACACCCGCAAGGACATCCGGAACTGGACCTCCAACCAGAAGAACTCCGGCTGCCTGCCCGAGGAGCGTGCCTGGCTGGACCTGCTTTTCAATGAGCGCGGCTGGGTGGACAGCTACCGGCACCTGCGCCCCGAGGGCGAGGACTACACCTGGTGGAGCCAGCGCGGCGCCGCCCGCGCCAGGAACGTCGGCTGGCGCATCGACTATCAGGTGGTGACGCCCTCGCTGCGGCCGCGGCTGAAGGACTGCGCCATCCACCCCGAACCGAAGTTCAGCGACCACGCGCCTTACGTGGTGGACTACGCGTGAGCCTGGGTGCGCGCCTGTGGGCCGGCCTGCGGCCCTACCTGCAGAAGGAGCCGCTGGCGGCGCTGGCGCTGGGCATGTCTTCCGGCTTCCCCTACGCGATGATCGGCGCCACGCTGACCACGCGACTGGCCCAGCACGGCATCGACAAGAAGGCGGTGACGGCCTTCTCGCTGGCCTTCCTGGCCTACAACCTGAAGGTGTTCTGGGCGCCGCTGGTGGATGGCGCGCGCCTGCCGCTGCTGGGGCGGCTGGGCCAGCGCGTGTCCTGGCTGCTGCTGGCCGGCACCCTGGTGATGGCGGCGGTGACCTGGCTGGCGCTGCTGGATCCGGCCGCCAACCTCTGGCTGTTCGCGGTGGCGGCGGTATCGGTGGGCGTGGCCGGCGCCACCTTCGACATCGTCATCGACGCCTACCGCATCGAGACGCTGAAGCCGGAGCAGCTGGGCGTGGGTTCCGGCATGTCGCAGTACGGCTGGCGCATCGGCTCGGTGGCGGCCGGTTCGCTGGCGCTGTACGTGGCAGCCCGGCATGGCTGGACCCTGGCCTACCTGCTGTGCGCCGCCTTCGCGCTGCCGGCGATGCTGACCGGCCTGCTGCTGGGCGAGCCGGTCCGGCACGTCACCGTCGCCGCGCGACGCGGCCTGCGCCAGGTCTGGGATGCGGTGGCCGGCCCCCTGCTGGAGTTCTTCCGCCGGCGTGGCGCCCTGCTGGTGCTGCTGTTCGTGCTGCTGCACAAGATCGGCGACACCCTGGCCAACCTGACCCTGCGCCTGCTGCTCAACGACCTGGGCTTCAGCAACGACGAGATCGCCACCTATGACGTCGGCTTCGGCTTCTTTGCCATGCTGGCCGGCATCTTCATCGGCGGCATGATGTACGCGGCCATCGGCATGAAGCGTTCGGTGCTGGTGGCGCTGGTGCTGATGGCAGTGTCCAACCTGAGCTTCGCCTGGCTGGCGGCGGTGGGGCATTCCAACCTGCTGCTGGCCTTCACCATCGGCTTCGAGAACCTGGCCAGCGGCATCGGCGGCGTGGTGGTGGTGGCCTACCTGTCGGCGCTGTGCAACCTGGCCTTCACCGCCACCCAGTTCGCCCTGCTCAGCGCCGCGGCCAGCGTGGTCGGCCGGCTGGTCACCGGCACCACCGCCGGCGCCCTGATCGAGAGCCTGGGCTATGTGCAGTTCTACCTGCTGACCACCCTGGTGGCGCTGCCGGGCGTGCTGCTCTACCTGTTCATGATGCGGTCCGGGCTGGTGGACCGCTCGCTGGGCGACGCGGGGCGAGAACCGGGGGCCTGAACGGCCACGGGGGCCAAGGGTTGCAGTCGGGGCCCCCTGGCTTATCCTGTCCCTCCCCCCGGAAACAGCACGCTGATGGCCGACTTCCTGTTGCGCGACATCGACGAGCGGGTAGCCGAGCGCATCAAGGAGATCGCCCGGCAGAAGGGCTGGCCGCTCAATGACGTCATCCTGCTGCTGCTCAAGCAGGCCCTGGGCATGGTCGAGCCGGAGCCGCCGCCGGAGCCGGGCGACATCGCCCGCCTGACCGGCGCCTGGAGCGATGACGAGACCAAGGCCTTCGCCGAGGCCATGGCGGCGCTCAGCAGCCTGCCGGACGACGCGCCGTCCTACATGGCCGAGCAGCAGAAGAAGCCGAAGTAAGGGCCCGCCCGTTCAGGGCGGATAGATCGCGCCCAGCACCCGCGGCCCGCGGGCGCCCGTCACCGAAGGCAGGTTGCCGGCCAGGCCGGCCAGGGTCTGCCGGGCCAGCCAGGCGAAGCCGGCGGCCTCCACGAAATCCGGATCCAGGCCGTGCGCGGCCGTGGTTTCCACCGCGATGCCGGGCAGGCGTTCGGCCAGGCGCTGCATCAGCAGCGGGTTGTGCACGCCGCCGCCGCAGGCAATCAGCCGGCGGGTACCGGGCTGGGTGCGCAGCAGGGCCTCGGCCACGGTGGCGGCGGACAGTTCGCAGAGCGTGGCCTGTACGTCGGCCGGGGATTCCTTGCCGGACAGGCGGGCGCCCAGCCATTCCAGCTGGAACTGGTCGCGGCCGGTGCTCTTGGGCGGCGGCAGGGCGAACCAGGGTTCGGCCAGCAGGCGCTCGAGCAGGGCGGCATCCACCCGGCCTTCGCGGGCGAAGGCGGCGTCGCGGTCGTAGCGCTGGCCGCGATGCTGAAGGCACCAGGCATCCATCAGACCGTTGGCCGGGCCGGTATCGAAGCCGATCACCTCGCCTTCGCGAGGCAGCAGGGTGAGGTTGGCGATGCCGCCGAGATTGAGCACGGCGCGGTCCTCGTCGGCGCGCAGCACGGCGGCGTGGAAGGCGGGCATCAGCGGCGCGCCCTGGCCGCCGGCGGCGACGTCGCGGCGGCGGAAGTCGGCCACCACGCACAGGCCGGTAGCCTCGGCGATCACGTTCGGATCGCCCATCTGCAGGGTGAAGGGTGCCTCGCCGCGCGGGTCATGGCGCAGGGTCTGGCCGTGCGAGCCGATGGCGCGCACCTGCGACGGCGGCACGCCGGCATCGGCCAGGGCCTGGCGCGCCACGGCGGCGAAGGCCTGGCCCAGGCGGGTGTCGAGCCGGCCGGCGTCGTCCAGGCTCAGCCGCGCTTCGGCCTGCGACAGGCGCAGCACGTCCGCCGCGAGGTCCTCGGGCAGCGGATAGGTGCGGGCGAACAGGATCTGCGGCGCCGGCGAGAAGCGCACCAGGGCGGCGTCCACGCCGTCGACGCTGGTGCCGGAGATCAGTCCGAGGAAGCAGCCGTCGGGCGCTTCCCTAGCCGGTCCCGCCATGGCCTCAGCGGGAAGCGAGCTGCTTGCCGCCGAGCTGCTGCAGCCGGGCGACGGCGGGCGCGGTGGCGGCACGGAAGGCGACCATCTCGCTGCCGTTCAGCGGCTCGGGCTTGGGGAAGGTGACCGTCAGCGGGTCGCGGTGCACGCCCTTGACGCGGAATTCGTAGTGCAGGTGCGGGCCGGTGGCCAGACCGGTGGAACCGACGTAGCCGATGATCGCGCCCTGCTGCACGCGCTGGCCGACCTTGTACTTGCCCAGCCGCGACATGTGGCCGTACAGGGTGGTGGTGCCGTTGCCGTGGTCGATGATCACGGTGCGGCCGTAGCCGTTCTGCCAGCCGGCGAAACTGACGCGACCGTCGCCGGCGGCCATGATCGGGGTGCCGGTGGCGGCGGCATAGTCGACGCCGCGGTGCGCGCGCGTGGTGCCCAGCACCGGGTGCTTGCGGTTGGGGTTGAAGCGCGAGCTGATGCGGGCGAACTCGATCGGCATGCGCATGAAGCTCTTTTTCAGCGGCCGGCCTTCGAGGTCGAAGTACTCCGCCTTGCCGTTGCGCTCCCAGCGCACGGCGGTGAACTCCTTGCCGCGGTTGGTGAAGCTGGCGGCGACCACGCCGCCGCTGCGCAGGCGCTCGCCCTCGCGCCAGATCTCCTCGTAGATCACCTTGAAGCTGTCGCCGGTGCGCAGGTCCTGGGTGAAGTCGATGTCGTAGGAGAAGGCGTTGGCCATCTGGTTGATGACCGCGTCGCTGAGCCCGGCCTGCTGGCCGGCGGCATACAGGGAGCTGGTGATCTCGCCGGTGGCGGTCATCACCCGGCGCTCGAGCGGGCGCTCGATGACGTGGGCGACGAACTTGCCGTCCTCGCGGCGCAGTTCCACCTTGGCGGCCTCGTCGCGCTCGAAGCGCAGGGCCTGCAGGCCGTCCTCGCCGCCGAGCTGGAACTCCAGCACGGCGCCGGCGCGCAGCCGCACCAGCGGTTCGCGCATGCCCGGGACTTCCAGGGCCTGGTACATCAGGCTGGCCGGCAGCCCGAGTTCGGCGAAGACGCCGCCGAGGGTCTGGCCGGATTCGATGGTGACCGGCAGCCAGTGCTCGGCCGCGGGAGCCTCACCGGCGAACAGCTCCGTCGCCGCCGGCAGGGGCAGTTCGATGGTGGTGAAGTCGTGCGTGGCCTGGGTGCCGCGGGTGGCGTTGGCCAGGCCCGGGATGATGGTGACGACCAGCGCCGCCGAGAAAGCCAGGAGGCTGGCCAGCAACCAGTGCCTGTGCGTCCAGCGGGACAGGGGCGAGCGGGCAGGCTGGTGCAATGGAGTCGTCCCCTGGGGGCTGGAGTCGCGGTACGATAACCAGAGCGAAATTCGTGCGTCAAACCCTTGTTGCGGCTGGATTTTTCCGTCCGCCCGGTTTAACGTTCCGTTAACTCCAACTTAACGCCGGCGCGCCTGTCCGGCCGGTTCCCGACCTCTTATATGTCCGATCTGCAGCACGCCCTCGAACTCATCGGCCGTGGCGCCGAGGAGATCCTCAAGCCCGAAGAACTCGCCGAACGGCTGAAATCCGGCCGGCCGCTGCGGGTCAAGGCCGGCTTCGACCCGACCGCCCCCGACCTGCACCTGGGCCATACGGTGCTGCTGAACAAGATGCGCCAGTTCCAGGACCTGGGGCACCAGGTGATCTTCCTGATCGGCGACTTCACCGGAATGATCGGCGACCCGACCGGCAAGAGCGCCACCCGCAAGCCGCTCACCCGCGAGGATGTGCTCGCCAATGCCGAGACTTACGCGGCGCAGGTGTTCAAGGTGCTGGACCGCGAGCGTACCGAGGTGCGCTTCAACAGCGAGTGGTTCGGCAAGATGTCGGCGGCCGACATGATCCGGCTGGCGGCGCAGCACACGGTGGCGCGCATGCTCGAGCGCGACGACTTCGCCAAGCGTTACGCTGCCCAGCAGTCGATCGCCATCCATGAATTCCTCTATCCGCTGGTGCAGGGCTACGACTCGGTGGCGCTGCAGGCCGACGTCGAACTGGGCGGCACCGACCAGAAGTTCAACCTGCTGATGGGCCGCGGCCTGCAGGAGCACTACGGGCAGAAGCCGCAGGTGGTGCTGACCATGCCGCTGCTGGAAGGCCTGGACGGCGTCAACAAGATGAGCAAGTCGCTGGGCAACTACATCGGCATCGCCGAGCCGGCCATCGATATCGTCACCAAGGCGATGAAGATCGGCGACGAGCTGATGTGGCGCTGGTACGAGCTGCTCAGCTTCGAGGTCTCGCTGGCCGAGCTGGCGAAGATGAAGGCGGACGTGGCTTCCGGCCAGCTCAACCCGCGCGATGCCAAGCTGCGCCTGGCCCGCGAGCTGGCGGCGCGTTTCCACGGCGCCGAGGAAGCCGAGAAGGCCGTCGCCGGCTGGCATGCGGTGGTGCGCGGCCAGGGCGATACCTCGGTGCTGCCGCTGAGCGAGATCCCGGTGCCGGCCGAGGGCCTGCGCATAGCCGCGCTGCTGGTGGCGGCCGGCCTGGCCGGCTCCAATTCCGAGGGCAACCGCAAGCTCAAGGAGCGGGCGGTGCGCATCGATGGCGAGGTGATCGAGGACGGCCAGCGGGTCTTCGCGGCCGGTTTCGAGGGCGTGCTGCAGGTCGGCAAGCGCAATTTTGCCCGGGTCCGCCTGGTCCAGGGCGGCTGAAAGCGCGCAACGACGCGGGGGGCTTGCGTCCTTCGCCGGGGCGCGACTAGGATTCGCGCCCCGCTGTCCAGGGGGCCCTTCCTGAAGGGATGCCTGACAGCCCCGAAAACGCCGGTTTCCGGTGTTGACGGTTCCGGAAAGTGCCGTATAATGTGCGGCTCCCTCGGGCGAAATGCCCGGGCCCTGGGCGAAGGCCTGGCGGATTGGATCTTTGACAGTGTGCGCAGGAAATTTGTGCGGGCGCCTGCTTGGTTGGGTGGT
>DATGPR010000197.1:0-3890 GCA_035304725.1 Arenimonas sp. | reverse complement strand
TCCTCCGGGCTCCACTGGCCGCCGGCGGCCTCGATGCCGTCGCGCTTGACGGTGGCCAGCACGCTGGCAGCCTGCTCGCCGCCCATCACGCTGATGCGGGCGTTGGGCCACATCCACAGGAAGCGGGCACCGTAGGCGCGGCCGCACATGGCGTAGTTGCCGGCGCCGAAGCTGCCGCCGATCACCACGGTGAACTTGGGCACGTGGCTGCAGGCCACGGCGGTGACCATCTTGGCGCCGTCCTTGGCAATGCCGGCGTTCTCGTACTTCTTGCCGACCATGAAGCCGGTGATGTTCTGCAGGAAGACCAGCGGGATGTCGCGCTGGTTGCACAGCTCGATGAAGTGGGCGCCCTTGAGCGCCGACTCCGAGAACAGGATGCCGTTGTTGGCGACGATGCCGACCGGGTAGCCGTGGAGGTGGGCGAAACCGCAGACCAGGGTCTTGCCGTAGCGGGCCTTGAACTCCTGGAACTCGCTGCCGTCGACCAGCCGGGCGATCACCTCGCGCACGTCGAAGGGGCGGCGGGTGTCGCGCGGGACGATGCCGTAGATCTGCTCGGCCGGGTACAGCGGCTCGCGCGGCTCCTGCAGGGCCAGCGGCACCTGCTTGCGGCGGTTGAGGTGGCGGATGACGTCGCGGGCGATCTGCAGGGCGTGCCGGTCGTCCTCGGCGAAATGGTCGGCCACGCCGGAAATGCTGGTGTGCACCTCGGCGCCGCCCAGCGATTCGGCGTCCACCACCTCGCCGGTGGCCGCCTTCACCAGCGGCGGGCCGCCCAGGAAGATGGTGCCCTGGCCCTTGACGATGATGCTCTCGTCACACATCGCCGGCACGTAGGCGCCGCCGGCGGTACAGCTGCCCATCACCACCGCCACCTGGGGGATGTTGCGGGCGCTGAGCCGGGCCTGGTTGTAGAAGATGCGACCGAAGTGCTCCTTGTCCGGGAAGACCTCGTCCTGCAGCGGCAGGAAGGCGCCGCCGGAATCCACCAGGTAGACGCAGGGCAGGTGGTTCTCCAGGGCCACTTCCTGGGCACGCAGGTGCTTCTTCACCGTCATCGGGAAGTAGGTGCCGCCCTTGACGGTGGCGTCGTTGGCCACGACCACCACCTCGATGCCGTGCACGCGGCCAATGCCGGTGATGATGCCGGCGGCCGGCGCGGCGTCGTCGTAGAGGCCACCGGCGGCCAGGGGCGAGAGCTCCAGGAAGGGCGAGCCCGGATCGAGCAGGGCGGCGATGCGCTCGCGCGGCAGCAGCTTGCCGCGTTCGACGTGCTTGGCCCGGGCCTTCTCGCCACCGCCGGCGGCGGCGCGGGCCAGGCGCTCTTCCAGCTCGGCGACGGCGGCGCGCAGGGCCTGCTCGTTCTCCCTGAACTCCGGCGAGCGCGGGTCGATGTGGCTGGACAGGACGGGCATCGCGTTCACTCCCTTGGCGAGGCCCGGAGTGTACAAAAGAAGACGGGCGCGACTCTCGCCGCGCCCGTCCGGGTCTTGCTGAGAGCAGGGGGTGGGGGATTACTCCTCCACGGCCTCCTCGACTTCCTCGGCAGCCTCTTCGACGGCCTCGGCGGCGTCGTCCATGGCCTCGTCAACGGCGTCGGCAGCGTCCTCCATCGCCTCGTCGGTCGCTTCGGCGGCGTCGGAAACGGCCTCACCGGCAGCGTCAGCAGTGGCCTCGACGGCCTCCGCGGTCTCGGCGGCGGCGGTCTCGGCAGCAGCGGCGGCCTCGTCAGCGGCCTGTTCAGCCTGCTGCGAGCAGGCACCCAGGGCCAGGCCCAGGGCCAGGGCGAGCAGGGTCTTGTTCAGGGACATGGGAGTTTTCCTCGTCTGGAGTATGAGTTTTGGAACCGGTTGCGTGCGCCAGCGGGCGCGCACGCCGTCAAAATCATGTCACGATCGAGGTCCCAGTCAAGTGCTCGCTTGAAACTGGCCTCAGGTCAGCTCGATGGCGACCGCCGTGGCCTCGCCGCCACCGATGCACAGGGACGCCACGCCACGCTTGCCGCCATGGCGCTGCAGGGCATGGATCAGGGTGACCACCAGACGGGCGCCGGACGCGCCGATCGGGTGGCCCAGGGCGCAGGCACCGCCGTGCACGTTCAGCTTTTCGTGCGGGATGCCGAGGGCATGGATCGGGGCCATGGCCACGCAGGCAAAGGCCTCGTTGACCTCGAACAGGTCGACCTCATCGACCTTCCAGCCGGCCTTGGCCAGCACCGCCTCGATGGCGGAGACCGGCGCGGTGGTGAACCACTCCGGCGCCTGGGCATGGCTGGCATGGGCCACCACGGTGGCCAGCGGCTTGGCGCCGGCGGCCATGGCTGATTCCTCAGACATCAGCACCAGGGCGGCGGCGCCGTCATTGATCGAGGAGGAGCTGGCGGCGGTGATGGTGCCGTCCTTCTTGAAGGCCGGGCGCAGGCTCGGGATCTTCTCGATGTTGCAGCGGCCCGGCTGCTCGTCGGTGTCGATGACGGTGTCGCCCTTGCGGCCGGCGACGGTGACCGGGACGATCTCGGCCTTGAAGGCGCCCTCGGCCACGGCCTTCTGGGCGCGGCGCACCGACTCGGCGGCGAAGGCGTCCTGCTGCTCGCGGGTGAAGCCGAACTTCTCCACGCACATCTCGCCGAACACGCCCATGGCCTGCTTGTCGTAGGGATTGGTCAGGCCGTCCCAGGCCATGTGGTCGAGCATCTCGACGCTGCCGTACTTGATGCCGGTGCGGGAATTCGGCAGCAGGTGCGGGGCATTGGTCATCGACTCCATGCCACCGGCGACGACGATGTTGGCGGAGCCGGCCTTGATCAGGTCGTGCGCCAGCATCATGGCCTTCATGCCCGAGCCGCAGACCTTGTTGATGGTGGTGCAGCCGGTGCCGGTGGGCAGGCCGGCGCCGAGGGCGGCCTGGCGGGCGGGCGCCTGGCCGAGGCCGGCCGGCAGCACGCAGCCCATGATCACCTCGTCGACCTTCTCCGGCGCCAGGCCGGACTGCTCCAGGGCGCCCTTGATGGCGGTGGCGCCGAGGGTCGGCGTGGGCACGCCGGTGAACTGGCCGAGCAGGGCTCCGATGGCGGTGCGCTTGGCACCGGTGATCACGACCTTGGACATGGCAACTCCGTGGGTTTCGGGAATGGCGGAATTATCGCCCGAATGGCCGGGCGTCGGGAGGGCGGGGTACGCCGGCCTGGCGGAATCGGCCCGCCGGCCGCGGCCACGGGGCGGGCCGCTTCAGTCGCGGCCTTCGAACAGCTCGCGGCCGATCAGCATCCGGCGGATCTCGTTGGTGCCGGCGCCGATGGCGTAGAGCTTGGCGTCGCGCAGGATCCGTCCGGTCGGGTATTCGTTGATGTAGCCGTTGCCGCCCAAGGCCTGGATGGCCTCCAGGGCCACCTGCACGGCGGCCTCGCTGGCATGCAGCAGGCAGGCGGCGGCGTCGACGCGGCTGCGGTGGCCGGCGTCGTAGTCGCGGGCGACCTGGTAGGCGAAGGCGCGGCTGGACTGCAGGGCCGTGTACATGTCGGCGATCTTGGCCTGCATGATGCCGAAGCTGCCGATCGGCGCGTCGAACTGCCGGCGCTCGCGCACGTAGGGCAGGGCGACGTCCAGGGCCGCCTGCATCAGGCCCAGCGGGCCGCCGGTCAGCACCAGGCGTTCGGTGTTCAGGCCGCTCATGAGCACCTTCACGCCCTGGTTGACCTCGCCCAGGACGTTTTCGGCCGGGATCTCGCAGTTGTCGAACACCAGCTCGCAGGTGTTGGAGCCGCGCATGCCCAGCTTGTCCAGCTTCTGGGCGGTGGAGAAGCCCTTCATGCCGCGCTCGACGATGAAGGCGGTCATGCAGCGGCTGCCCGCTTCCTTGCCGGCGGTGCGCATGTAGACGATCAGCAC
>DATGPR010000196.1:0-4748 GCA_035304725.1 Arenimonas sp. | reverse complement strand
TCGATGACCGTGGCCAGCGGCGCCGTCTGGGCCTGCCCGGTCTGGGCCATCTGCTGCACCAGTTGCACGGCCTGCATCAGGCCGGCGAGGGCGAGGGCACGATCCTTCATGGACTTCCTGCGGTTCCGGGTTCGGGGGCGTCGGTGCCGGCGATGACGGCGCCGCCCAGGCATTCCTCGCCGCGGTAGAGCACCAGGGACTGGCCCGGCGTCACCGCCCGCTGCGGGGAGGCGAAGGCTACGGAAAGCCGGCCATCGGCGTCCAGCCGCACCTGGCAGTCCTGGTCGGGCTGGCGGTAGCGGGTCTTGGCCGTGCAGGTGAAGGTTTCGCCCGGCGGCGCCCCGGCCACCCAGTGCGCCGGCTCGGTCCAGGCCCGCCGCGACATCAGCCAGGGGCTGTCCTCGCCCTGGTCGACATAGACGATGTTGCGGGCCACGTCCTTGCCGACCACGTACCAGGGCGCCTGCGGCCGGCCGCGCAGGCCGCCCAGGCCCAGGCCGCCGCGCTGGCCGAGGGTGTAGTACCAGCAGCCGGCGTGTTCGCCCAGGACCTGGCCGCGCACGTCGCGGATCTCGCCCGGCTGCGCCGGGATCCAGCGCGAGAGGAATTCGCGGAAGTCCCGCTCGCCGATGAAGCAGATGCCGGTGGAGTCCTTCTTGGCTGCCGTCGGCAGGCCGGCCTCGGCGGCCAGGCGGCGGACCTCGGCCTTGGGCAGGTGGCCGATCGGAAACAGGGTGGCGGCCAGCTGCTCCTGGCCCAGCTGGTGCAGGAAGTAGCTCTGGTCCTTGCCCGCATCGACGCCGCGCAGCAGGCGCCAGCGGCCGTCCAGGCAGTCCACCCGGGCATAGTGGCCGGTGGCGATGCGCCCGGCGCCCAGGGCCCGGGCCTCGTCCAGGAAGGTGCGGAACTTGATCTCCCGGTTGCAAAGCACGTCGGGATTGGGCGTCCGCCCGGCCCGGTACTCGGCCAGGAAGTGCTCGAACACGCCGGCCCAATACTCCTTGGCGAAGTTGCGGGCGAAGAAGGGGATGCCCAGCAGGCCGGCCACCCGCAGGGCGTCGCGACGGTCGTCCTCGGCCCGGCAGCCGCTGTCGTCATCGTCGTCCCAGTTCTGCATGAACAGGCCGGCGAGGGCGACGCCCTGGCGCTTGAGCAGCAGGGCGGCCACCGAGGAATCCACGCCGCCGGACAGGCCGACGATGACCTCGGGGCGGCTCATGGGCAGTGGATCAGGGCATCCAGGGGCAGCCGGCGCCCGGCCAGGTAGTCCTCGACCAGCTGCCAGACCAGCGGGCTGCGGTGCTGCTCCCGCCGCGCCGCCAGCTCGGCCGGGCTCAGCCACAGCGCCTGGACGATGCCCTCGTCCAGGGGACGCTCAGGGTGGTGCCGGACCGGCTCGCCGGCGAAGGCCATGCGCAGGAAATGCCGGCCATCACGCGGCGAGGTCCACTGGTAGGCGCCGATGAAGGCGGTCAGGGCGACCTCCCAGCCGGTCTCCTCCAGGGTCTCGCGCAGGGCCGCCGCCGGCAGCGTTTCGTCCGGTTCCAGGTGGCCGGCGGGCTGGTTCAGCACCCGCTCGCCGGACACCAGTTCCTCCACCACGAGCAGGCGGCCGTCGCGCACCACCACGGTGGCGACGGTCACGTCCGGTTGCCAGAAGCGGCCCTGCCGATAGGTCAAAAGTTGTCCTCGCCGGTGAGGTCCTGCTCAAGCTCGTCGGCGACGCTGGCGGCGCTGTCGATGGCCTCGTCGAGCACATCGGCGCTGGCATCGGCGTCAATCTTGACCACGTAGACCGCCACGTTGCCCTGCTTGACCCAGCCGCCCAGCTTGCGCCGGTGGCTGTCCTCGAGCAGGCGGTTGGCCACCGAGGGCGGGAAGCTGTCGACCCGCGACTGGAAGGCGGGCGACCAGATCTCCCGGACCCGCTGGTAGTTGGTTTCCTCGACCACCGAGCGCACCCAGACCAGCTGCGTGCGCTCGTCGTCCATGCGTACGACGATCTGGAAGTCGCCGTCCTCGTCGATGGTGTAGGGAGTGCCCTTGGCCTCCAGCTTGGCCTTCACGACCATGTCCGGCTCGATGGCCAGGGCATTGCCGGCCAGGAAGGCCAGGCCCAGGACGGCCGCCAGGATCGGGAGGCGGGAGAAGCGGCGGAAAGTGGGACGCATGGAATCCTCTGCGGGTGACACCGGACGGCCCGGCCCGGGCATTGTCCCGCCAAGCCTCGCCGCCCGTCCATGGTCTCCGCCTGCGCCGCCCCGACCTATAATCGGGCCATGCCCAACGAGTCACGCCCAGAACGCGAGCACGACCACGGCCTGGCGGTGGAGACCGCCCGGCCGGAAGTCACCCGGCCGCCGCTGTACCAGGTGGTCCTGCTCAACGACGACTTCACCCCCATGGACTTCGTGGTCGAGGTCCTGCAGGTTTTCTTCGCGATGAACCGGGAGAAGGCCACCCAGGTCATGCTCCACGTGCACACCCGCGGCAAGGGGGTGTGCGGGGTCTATACGCGGGAGGTGGCTGAATCGAAAGTAAGCCAGGTCAACGACTTTTCCCGCCAGCACCAGCACCCCCTGTTGTGCACGATGGAAAAGGCCTAGGCTGGCCCCATATCGGGGCAAACCCCAAGGGAGTTCCCCATGTTCAGCAAGGACCTCGAGTACACCATCGGCCAGTGTTACAAGCAGGCACGCGAAGCCCGCCATGAATTCATGACGGTCGAGCACCTGCTGCTGGCCCTGCTCGACAATCCTTCCGCCGCCGGGGTGCTCAAGGCCTGTGGGGCGGACCAGCCGAAGCTGGCCACCGGCCTGCGCCAGATCATCGCCGACACGGTGCCGGTGCTGCCGCCCGACGACCCGCGCGACACCCAGCCCACCCTGGGCTTCCAGCGGGTGCTGCAGCGGGCCGTCTACCACGTGCAGTCCTCCGGCAAGAAGGAGGTCACCGGCGCCAACGTGCTGGTGGCCATCTTCGGCGAGAAGGATTCGCACGCCGTCTATTTCCTCAACCAGCAGGAGATCACCCGCCTGGACGTGGTGAACTACCTGTCGCACGGCATCGCCAAGGTCGGCGACGGCAGCGAGGAGAAGTCCGCGCCCGAGCCGCGCACCGAGGGCGAGGAGGGCGGCGAGAGCAAGTCCAACCCGCTGCAGGAATTCGCCAGCAACCTCAACGAGCTGGCCCGCGAAGGCAAGATCGACCCGCTGATCGGCCGCGAGGCCGAGATCGAGCGCACCATCCAGGTGCTGTGCCGCCGGCGCAAGAACAACCCGCTGTTCGTCGGCGAGGCCGGCGTCGGCAAGACCGCCCTGGCCGAGGGCCTGGCCTGGCGCATCGTCGAGGGCAAGGTGCCGGCGGTGCTCAAGGACGCCACCATCTATTCGCTCGACCTGGGCGCGCTGGTGGCCGGCACCAAGTACCGCGGCGACTTCGAGAAGCGCCTGAAGGCGGTGATCCAGCAGATCCGCAAGGAGCCAGGCGCCATCCTGTTCGTGGACGAGATCCACACCATCATCGGTGCCGGCTCGGCGTCCGGCGGCACCATGGACGCCTCCAACCTGATCAAGCCGGTCCTGCAGAGCGGCGAGCTGCGCTGCATCGGCTCGACCACCTTCCAGGAATACCGCGGCGTGTTCGAGAAGGACCGCGCCCTGGCCCGCCGCTTCCAGAAGATCGACGTCGTCGAGCCGACCGTGGCCGAGGCCGTGGCCATCCTCAACGGCCTGAAGGCCCGCTTCGAGGCCCACCACGAGGTCGAGTACACCCAGGAGGCCCTGCAGGCCGCCGTCGACCTGTCGGTCAAGCACATCACCGACCGGCTGCTGCCGGACAAGGCCATCGACGTCATCGACGAGGCCGGCGCCCGTCAGCGCCTGCTCGACGAGGACCAGCGCAAGAAGGTGGTGGACGTCGAAGAGATCGAGCTGATCGTGGCCAAGATGGCCCGCATCCCGACCAAGCAGGTCAGCGCCTCGGACAAGGACGTGCTCAAGAACCTCGAGCGCAACCTGAAGATGGTGATCTTCGGCCAGGATCCGGCCATCGAGACCCTGGTCGCCGCCATCAAGCTGGCGCGCTCCGGCCTGGGCAATGCCGAGAAGCCGATCGGCAACTTCCTGTTCGCAGGCCCGACCGGCGTCGGCAAGACCGAGGTGACCCGGCAGCTGGCCCTGCAGCTGGGCATCGAGCTGGTGCGCTTCGACATGTCCGAGTACATGGAGCCGCATTCGGTCAGCCGCCTGATCGGCGCGCCCCCGGGCTACGTCGGCTTCGACCAGGGCGGCCTGCTGACCGAGAAGATCGTCAAGACCCCGCACTGCGTGCTGCTCCTCGACGAAGTCGAGAAGGCGCATCCGGACATCTTCAACATCCTGCTGCAGGTGATGGACCGCGGGATCCTGACCGACACCAACGGCCGCGAGGCCAACTTCCGCAACGTGGTGCTGGTGATGACCACCAACGCGGGCGCGGCACAGGCGGCACGGCGCACCATCGGCTTCACCCAGCAGGACCACAGCACGGATGCGATGGAAGTGATCCGCAAGGGCTTCAGTCCCGAGTTCCGCAACCGGCTGGACGCGATCGTGCAGTTCCAGGCGCTGGGCTTCGAACACATCCTGCGGGTGGTGGACAAGTTCCTGATCGAGCTGGAGGCGCAGCTGCACGAGAAGAACGTGACCCTGACGGCCACGCCTGCGGCGCGCGACTGGCTGGCCGCGCACGGATTCGACCCGCAGATG
>DATGPR010000195.1:0-2559 GCA_035304725.1 Arenimonas sp. | reverse complement strand
TCGGTGACGATGACGAACTTGGTGTAGGTGAACTGCCGCAGCCAGGACCAGACCGCCATCATGATCCGGCGGGCATGGCCGGGATACTGCTTGCGGATGCTGACCAGGGCGATGCGGTAGGAGCAGGCTTCCGGCGGCAGGTAGAAGTCCACCACCTCCGGGAAGGTCCGGCGCATGATCGGCACGAAGACCTCGTTCAGCGCCGAGGCCAGTACCGAGGGTTCGTCCTCGGGCGAGCGGCCCATGTAGCTGCCGTGGTAGATGGCGTCGCGGCGCAGGCGCAGGCGCTCGATGGTGAGCACCGGGAATTCGCCCTGGCCGTTGTAGTGGCCGGTGTGGTCGCCGAAGGGACCCTCGATGGCGGTGTCGCCGGGGCGGATGAAGCCCTCCATCAGGATCTCGGCCCCGGCCGGCGCGTCCAGGCCGGTCAGGGCGCTGCGCCAGACGCGGCTGCGGGCGCCGCGCAGCAGACCGGCGAACTCGAACTCCGAGAGCGTGTCCGGTACCGGCGCCACCGCCGCCAGCAGTGTCGCCGGATCGGCGCCCAGCGCCACCAGCACCGGGAAGGGACGGTCGGGATGCGTGGCACGCCAGTCGGCGTAGTCCAGGGCGCCGCCGCGATGCGGCAGCCAGCGCATGATCACCCGGTTGCGGCCGAGCAGCTGCTGGCGATAGATGGCGATGTTCTGCCGCGGCTGCCGGGTACCGCGGGTGATGACCAGGCCGAAGGTGATCAGGCGGGCGACATCGCCGGGCCAGCAGCGCTGGATCGGCAGCCGGCCGAGATCGACCGCGTCGCCTTCCAGCACGTCCTCGTCGAAGGCGGCCTCGTCCACGTGCCGGGGCGCGACGTGCGCCAGCTGCGCCAGTTCCGGCCAGCTGGTGAGCGCCTGGCGCAGGTTGCCCGGCCAGCGGGGTTCCTTCAGCGCCGCCAGCAGCTCGCCCAGTTCGCGCAGCGAGGCCAGCGGCCGGTCGCCCAGGGCCAGCTCGATGCGGCGGCGGTGCCCGAACAGGTTCCCCAGCAGCGGATGCGCGGCGCCGACCGGTTTTTCCATCAGCAGGGCCGGGCCGCCCCGTTTCAGGGCCAGGCGGCACAGGGCGGTGCTTTCCAGCTCCGGATCCACCGGTTGCGGCACGCGCAGCAGCTGGCCGTGGCGCTGCAGGGTGTCGAGGAAACCGCGCAGGTCGTGGCAGGCCATGGCGGTCAGGCGGCCAGGCGGTCCGCCAGGCGCCGGTGATGATCGGGCAGGGCGATGCCACGGGCGGCCAGCCAGTCGGCGTTGAACAGGGTTTCGCCGTAGCGTTCGCCGTGATCGCAGAGCAGGCTGACGATGCTGCCGCGCTCGCCGCGTTCGCGCATGCCGGCGGCCAGGCGCAGGCAGGCCACCAGGTTGGTGCCGGAGCTGCCGCCGTAGCGGCGGCCCAGGGCCTGCTCCAGCCACCAGGCAGCGGCGATGGAATCGCCGTCATCCACTTCGATCACTTCGTCCACGACATCGAACAGGAAACCCGGTTCGACCCGCGGGCGGCCGATGCCCTCGATCAGGGTGGGTCGGCTGGCGCGGGCCTCGCCATCGCGCCGCCGCCAGCCTTCGGCGAAGGCGCCGCCGGTGGGTTCGGCGACGCAGACGCGGGTGTCGAGCCGGCGGTAGCGCAGGTAGCGGCCGATGGTGGCCGAGGTGCCGCCGGTGCCGGCGCCGCAGACGATCCAGGCCGGTTCCGGATCGGGCTCGCGCGCCATCTGCGCCAGGATGGATTCGGCGATGTTGTTGTTGCCGCGCCAGTCGGTGGCACGCTCGGCCAGGCCGAACTGGTCGAGGTAGCAGAGGCCTTCGCTGTCCGCCCGCTGCCGCGCCACCGCCTCGGCGTCGACGCCGGCCGGCACCAGCACGCATTCGGCGCCCAGGTTGCGCAGCAGGCGGATCTTGGCCGGCGCCGTGCAGGCCGGCATCACCGCCAGGAAGCGCAGGCCGAGCAGGCGGGCGAACCAGGCCTCGGAGATGGCGGTGCTGCCCGAGGAGGCGTCGATCACGCCCTGGCCCTCGCGCAGGCGGCCGTTGCACAGTGCGTACAGGTAGAGCGAGCGCGCCAGCCGGTGCTTGAGGCTGCCGGTGGGATGTGCGGCCTCGTCCTTGAAATAGAAGCGGACGCCGGGAAAGGCCGGCAGGTCCAGGCGCAGCAGGTGCGTGTCGGCCGAGCGCGCCGCCTCCTGGGCCAGACATTCCAGCGCCGCCTTGAGCCAGGCGCGGCTCATGCCGGCTCCGTCTCCATCAGTGCCAGCGCCTGCTGCTCCAGGTAGTCGAAGTAGAGCTCCAGGTAGCTGCGGCCGTGGCCGTCGTCCAGGAGGAAGGGATTCATCAGCGTGTGCCGCAGCACCACCAGGCGGTCGTCGTCCTCGCCGCCGACGTCCAGCGTCGCCGGATCCAGCTCGAGCATCCCGAGGATGCGCAGGGTGTCCTCCTGGCCCAGCACGTCCGGCCTCAGCGTGGTCATCGAGCCGAAGAACTCGCGCGCCTGCAGCGGCTGCCGCGGGTCGTAGCTCAGGCGGCGGTGCAGGGC
>DATGPR010000194.1:0-7047 GCA_035304725.1 Arenimonas sp. | reverse complement strand
GCTCAAGCGCAGCTGGGGCGAGAACCTGGCCGGCAATGTCGGCATCGGCCTGGCCTTCGGCCTGATCACGGCGGTGGTGGCCATCGTCAGCATCGCCCTGGTGATCGCCTCGGCCCGCATCGGCGGCGCCCCGCTGGCGATCCCGATGATCGTGATCGCGGTGCTGGTGGTCGCCTTCATCGGCGTGGTGCAGGCGGCGCTGACCGGCGTCTACTCGGCGGCGCTGTACCGCTACGCCGTGGACGGCCACGCGCCGGCCGGCTTCGACGACGGCACCCTGCAGGCGGCCTTCGTCCGCAAGTGATTCAAAGGTTCAGGCTGCGCCCGCCATCCACCCGGATGACTTCGCCGGTGGTGTAGCGGGCATCCTGCAGCAGCCAGCGCACCGCCTCGGCCACGTCCGCGGGATCGCCGGCGCGGCCGAGGGCCGTGGCCGCCAGCATGGCGGCCTTTTCCTTTTCCGCCTTGCCGGCGTCGGGCCAGAGCACCGCGCCCGGCGCCACCGCGTTCACCCGCACGTCCGGGCCCAGCTCGCGGGCGAGCGAGCGGGTCAGCATCAGCAGCGCCGCCTTGGCCATGCAGTACAGGGTGTGGTGGCGCAGCGGCCGCTCGCCGTAGATGTCGGCCAGGTTGACGATGGCGCCGCCGGCGGCGCGCAGGGCCGGCGCCGCCGCCTGGGCCAGGAAGAAGGGCGCGCGGGCATTGGCGGCGAAGAGTTCGTCGAACTGCGCCGGCGTCGCCTCGCCGACGGGCGTGGGGTAGAGGGCGCTGGCGTTGTTGACCAGGGCGTCGAGCCGGCCGAAGCGGGCCAGGCATTCCTTCACCAGCCGGGGCGGCACGGCGTCCTCCGCCAGCTCGCCCTGCAGTTGCAGCACGCTGTCCGGCCGCGCTGCGTTCAACTCGTCGGCCAGGGCGCCGGCCTCGGCGGCGCTGGCGCGATGGTGCAGGGCGATGTCGTAGCCGGCCGCGTGCAGGCGGCGGACGATGGCGGCGCCGACCCGGCGGGCGGCGCCGGTGACCAGGGCGACGGGGCGGGGATGGGTCATCTGCATTCGGGCCATGGACGGGAATGCCGGTATCCTGCGCGGACACGCGGCAAGATTCCACGATGAGCACAGCCATCCCCACGCCGGGCCCCGAGGCCCAGGCCCACAGCGACCGCCTGCTGGCCCTGATCCGCGAGCAGATCAGCGCCGCCGGCGGCACCATTCCCTTCTCCCGCTACATGGAGCTGGCGCTGTACGCGCCGGGCCTGGGCTACTACAGCGCCGGCGCGCGCAAGTTCGGCGCCGAGGGCGATTTCGTCACTTCGCCGGAGCTGGGCCCCAGCTTTGCCCAATGCGTGGCCGACTGCGCCCGCCAGGTGCTGCGCCAGCTGGACGGGCAGGGCGATTTCCTGGAGATCGGCGGTGGCAGCGGCGCCTTCGCCGAGGCGGCGCTGCTGCGCCTGCACGGGCAGGAGGCGCTGCCGGGCCGCTACCTGATCCTCGAGCCCAGCGCCGACCTGCGCGAGCGCCAGCAGGAGCGGCTGCGCGCGGCCCTGCCGCCAGAGGTGATGGCACGGGTGCACTGGCTCAACGGGCCGCCGGAGCGCGAGTGGAACGGCTTCCTGTTCGCCAACGAGGTGATCGACGCGCTGCCGACCCCGCGGTTCGCCGTCCGTGGCGGCGAAGTCTTCGAGGAACACGTGGCCCTGGACCGCGAGGGCACACTGATCCGTGTCGACCAGCCCGCCGATGCGCTGCTGCACGCCGCCGTCCGCCACGTCGAACAGGACCTGGGCGCGCCGCTGCCGGACGGTTACCGCAGCGAGCTGTTGCCGCAGCTGCCCTACTGGATCCAGGCGGTCGGCGGCCTGCTGCACGACGGCGCCATGGTCTTCGTCGACTACGGCTATCCGCGCAGCGAGTACTACCTGCCCGAGCGCAGCGACGGCACCCTGGTCTGCCACCACCGCCACCGCGCCCACGGCGATCCCTTCCACCTGCCTGGCCTGACCGACATCACCGCCTTCGTCGACTTCACCGCCCTGGCGGAAGCGGGCGTCGGCGCCGGTTTCGACCTGGCCGGCTACTGCGCCCAGTCCAGCTTCCTGATCAACTGCGGCCTGGCCGAGCGCCTGGCCGAGATCGAGGCGATTGCCGACCCGGTCGAGCGCCACCAGCGTCACAACGAGATCAAGCGGCTGATGCTGCCGGGCGAGATGGGCGAGCGCTTCCAGGCCATGGGTTTCCAGCGCGGCGTCGACATCCGCTGGGCCTTCGCCCAGGGTGACCTGAGCCGGCGCCTGTGAGCCTGCGCGGGTTCCGCAAGCCCTGGCTGTGGCTGGGCATCTGGGCCTGCGGCTGGCTGCTGTGCATCGCCCTGTCGCTGTTGCCGCCACCGCGGCTGGAGGCGCCGCCGGGCTCGGACAAGCTCGGCCACCTGCTGGCCTATTTCCTGCTCGCGGGCTGGGCGGCGATGCTGTTCCGTGGCTGGCGGGCGCTGCTGCTGGCGGGGCTGTCGCTGCTGCTGCTCGGCGCCGGCCTGGAAGTGCTGCAGGCGACGCTGACCCGCAGCCGGCTGGGCGAATGGCAGGACCTCGCCGCCAATGCGCTGGGCATCCTCGCCGGCCTGTCGCTGGCGCGCACGCGCGCGGCCACCGGCCTGCAGCGGCTGGAAGCGCTGTGGTGGAAGGCCGGCGCGACCGGCAGCGCCGGAAACTGAGTGGCAGCCGCGCTCAGGGCGCGGCGCCTTCGCTCCACTGCTGGCGCAGCTTCGTCACCGCCTCGGCCCGCGCCTTGCGCAGCCACTCGCCGACATCGGGACCGGACAGGCCCTTGGCCACCGCCTGGCCGGCGGTGACGGCCAGCATGGCCTCGTGCAGGGCGAGCAGGCGCCGGCCCTGTGGATAGTCGTTCTCCTGCCGGCCCAGGCGGCCGCGGCTGTCGGCCTCGCAGACCAGGGCCAGCTGGCGGATGCGTTCGGGCTTGCGGAAGCCGTCGGCGCGCGCGACCAGGTCATGCACCGTGTCCGGACGCAGCTCGTCCAGGCGATGCACGTTGAGATGCTCGCGGCAGGCGATCTCGGCGACGGCGGCGTACTCGGCCGGTACCTTCAGGCGGGCGCAGACGGCACGCAGCGGCCGCACGCCGCTGTGCTCATGGCCGATGTGGCGCGGCAGCTGGTCTTTCGGCGTCAGCGCCTTGCCCAGGTCGTGGGTGAGGGCGGCGAAGCCGACCAGGGCGTCGCCCGGCGCCAGCCGCGCCGCGATGTCCAGCACCAGGCAGAGGTGTTCGCCGGTGTCCACCTCCGGGTGGTATTCGGGCCGCTGCGGCACGCCGAACAGGGCGTCGACTTCCGGCAGCAGCTTCGCCAGCGCACCGCAGTCGCGCAGCACCCGGATGGCGGCGGAGGGCTGCGCTTCCTCCAGTGCCTTGCGCAGTTCCTGCCACACACGCTCGGCGACCAGGTGGTCGACCTCGCCGCTGGCGACCATGTCGCGCATCAGCTGCAGCGTTTCCTCCGCCACGCGGAAACCCAGCGGCGCGAAGCGCGCCATGAAGCGGGCCGCGCGCAGGATGCGCACCGGATCCTCGGCGAAGGCGGGCGAGACATGCCGCAGCACCCGCGCCTCGATGTCGCGGACGCCGCCGTAGGGATCCACCAGGCTGCCGTCCTCGGCCTGGGCGATGGCATTGATGGTGAAGTCGCGCCGGGCCAGGTCCTGTTCCAGGCTGACGCCCGGATCGGCGTGGAAGGTGAAGCCGTGGTAGCCCGGCGCCGTCTTGCGCTCGGTGCGGGCCAGGGCGTACTCCTCCTTCGTCTGCGGATGCAGGAAGACCGGGAAATCCTTGCCCACCGGCAGGAAGCCGGCGCGGATCATCTCCTGCGGCGTGCTGCCGACCACCACCCAGTCGCGGTCACCCTCCGGCCGGCCCAGCAGCCGGTCCCGCACCGCGCCGCCGACCAGGTAGCTGCGCATGGCTCAGCGGGCCGCGCGGTAGCGCGTGTAGCGCGATTGCCGGTCGTGCACGTGCCCGAGGATCTCCGGCAGCTTCGCGTCCACCCGCGTCGGCTCGATGCCCAGGCGGTGCAGGCCATCGACGCCGCCGACCGAATCGGTCAGCAGCGAGCGGAAGTTGTCCGAGGAGAAGGGCTTGCCCGGCACGAAATCGCAGATGAAGGCCTGCAGCCGGCCCAGCGCGTCCGGCAGCGGCAGCACCAGCCGGCGATAGCCGCACTGGCGGGCGGTCTTCCTGACGATTTCCTTGAGCGTGAACACCTCCGGCCCGTACAGCTCGTAGACCTCGCCGAAGGTGCGGCGGTTGCCCAGGGCGCGCACGAAGGCCTCGACCACGTCGCCGACGTAGACCGGGGCGAAGCGGGCGCCGGCCCGGGCCAGCGGCAACACCGGCGCATGCCGGATCAGGGCGGCGAAGCGGCAGAAGAAGCCGTCGCCCGGCCCGAAGATCACCGAGGGCTCGAAGATGGTCCAGTCCAGGCCCGAGGCCTTGACCGCCGCCTCGGCCTCGCCGCGCGACTTCAGGTAGTGGCTGCGGCCGCGGCCGGCGTTGAGCGAGCTCATCTGCAGCAGGCGGCGGACGCCGGCCAGCTTCATCGCGGCGATCACCAGCTTGGTCAGCTCGACGTGGGCGCGACGGAAGCCTCGGCCGTTGTCGCCGCGCTCGTTGAGGATGCCGACCAGGTTGATCACCGCGTCGGCGCCGGTGAAGGCCTGCTGCAGCGCGGTCGGGTCGTAGACGTCCATCTCGCGCAGCTCGACGCCCGGCGGCAGCAGCCGTTCCGGATGCAGGGAGATGTTGCGGCTGAGCAGGGTGATGCGATGGCCGTCGCGGGCCAGCCGGGACACCAGGTGGCGGCCGACGAAGCCGGTGCCGCCGAGGATGACGAGTTTGAGCGGGGTCATGGCGGTGTGGGCGTGACGGGTTCGGGTTCGCTGGGGCAGGCGAATTCCTTGCGCCTGCCGGTGGGGGTGATGCGGCCGAGCATCCGGTCGCTGACCGGGACTGCCTTGCCGTCCAGGCGCCAATCGTAGATGACGCTGAAGGCCAGCACGCGGGCGATGTAGTCGCGGGTCTCGCGGTAGGTCAGGGTCTCGATCCAGAAGTCGGGTTCGAAGTTCGGCCGGTCGCGGTTCCAGCGGGCGACCGGGCCGGGCCCGGCATTGTAGGCGGCGATGGCCCGATAGGCGACACCGTACTCGTCCAGCATGTGCCGCAGGTGGGCGATGCCCAGCACCAGGTTGGTTTCCGGGTCGTAGAGGCTGGCGGTGCCGCTGTAGGCAATGCCGAGCTTGGCCGCGGTCTGGCGGGCGGTGGAGGGCAGCAGCTGCATCAGGCCGCGGGCGTCGGCATGCGAGCGTGCGCGCGGCATGAAGGCGCTTTCGGCGCGGATCTGCGCCGCCACCCAGGCCGGGTCGAGATTGTTGCGGTTGGCTTCGCGGCGCAGCACGTTCTCGTGGTGCAGCGGGAAGCGCAGCGAGTAGTAGCGCAGGTCATCCGGCGAGTCGCCGATGAAGAACACGGCGCGGTCGTACCAGTGCGCGTCGCGGGCGAACTCGATGGCGACCTTGCGCTCCTCCGGCGACAGCAGCTTCACCAGCGCCCGCCATTCGTAGGTGGCCAGGGAGAGCTGGTCGATGGTGAACAACTCCAGCGCGCGCGCCAGGCCCGGCTCGCCGGCGACGCGTTCACGCAGCGCCGGATCCTGGCTCGGCTCCAGCGGGCAGAGGGCGTAGGGCAGGTTCAGCCGGTCGGCGGCGAGGAAGCCGTGGAAGCTGGCGTGGCGCGCCGCCCGGGCCATCACCTCCTTCGCCTCGGCGACCCGGCCCAGGCGTTCCAGGTGGCGGGCCTCGAACCACAGCCAGCGCGGGTCCTCGCGCATCTTTGCCGGCATGGCGCGGATGGCCTGCAGGGCGGCGGCATCGTCGCGCCGGTTCATGGCCTCGCGCACCCGCCATTCGTGCAGGCGTTCGTCCCAGGCGGAGGCCGGCACGGCGGCCAGGCGCTCGGCGCTGCGCGGCAGGTAGCTGGCGACGGTCCAGAGGGCGATCTCGTAGAGCACGCGGGCGCGCTGGGCGTCTTCCAGGCCCAGCGCCGGTGCCAGCGCTGCCAGCCGGGTTTCGGCGCCGTCGGGCGAGCGGCGCGCCAGCCGGGCCAGGCCCTCGGCGGCGACGGCGCGGCTGCGCGCGTCCCTGGGCCAGCCGCTGGCGCGGTCGTGCGGTTCGTCGACGAAATCGGCGTAGCTGCGGGCCAGGGTCGCCTGTTCGGCCGGCAGGCCGTTGGCCAGCCAGCGGGCCAGGCCGGTCTGGCCGGCCAGCAGGGCGCCCTCCAGGCGCTGCCAGCGCAGTTCGTTGTCGATGCCGCCGCGCGCCTGCAGGGTCTTGAAGGGCGCGTCGCAGGCATCGGGCAGGCTGTGTGGTGTCAGCCAGAGGGCGCGGGCGTCGGCCAGCCAGGCCTCGCCGTTGTCGCCGGTGGCCAGGCGCGCGGCCAGGTGCTGGCAGCGGCGCGTTTCGCTGTCGTTCCCGGCGGGCGTGTATTCGGCCAGGAAGGTCTTCCAGTCGCCGCGCCCGGCCAGGTGGTCCAGCCAGGCGCTGCGCAGCCAGTCGGCGGCAGGTTCGCCGGCCAGGCGTCGCAGCAGTTCGCGCACGTCGGCATTGCGGGCGCCGCCGAGGCGGCGGCGCATGTTCACCGCCTCGACCCAGCCGCGCAGCGGGTGGTCGGAGATTCGCGCGACGTCCTGTACGCTGAGCGCTCCCTGTTCGGCCAGGCGGAAGGCTTCGAGAATGGCCGGCCGCTGCCGGCTCAGGTCGGGCGGCCGCACGTCGTCGGCGCCCGCCGGGCCCGCCAGGACCAGGCAGAACAGGCAAAGGAGAATGCGGAACATGCGAGTGAGTGTAGCCCATGCCTGATCCGGCCCCGTGCCCGCGGATGCGGACGGCATGAGCGCGTCCTGGCTGCTGTTCCTGGCCCTCGGCGCCTTCACCGGCGTCTGCGCCGGCCTGCTCGGCATCGGCGGCGGCCTGGTGCTGGTGGCGGCCCTGGT
>DATGPR010000193.1:0-2661 GCA_035304725.1 Arenimonas sp. | reverse complement strand
GCCGGCGGCTTCAGCCGCCGGCCGGCAATCCCAGCAGCAGCGCCGCGCCCAGGCCGATGCGGTACCAGGCGAAGGGCGTGAAGCGGTGCGTGCCGATGTAGCGCAGCAGCCAGCGCACGGTGGCGAAGCCCGCCACCGTCGCGGCAACGAAGGCCAGCGCCAGACCGGCCCAGTCCTCGTCGCCGGCATGGCCGTCCAGCACGGTTTCCATGGCCGCGTAGCCGGTGGCGGCGAACATGGTGGGAATGCCCACCAGGAACACGAACTCGGCTGCCGCCGGCTTGCGGTTCATGCCCAGCAGCATGGCCATGAAGATGGCCGCCGCCGAACGCGAGGTGCCCGGGAAGACGCCGGCCACCACCTGCGCCAGGCCCACCGCCACCGCGATTTTCCAGGTGACCACGTCGCTGGGCGGGCCGCGCTCGCTCCAGCGCTCGGCCAGCAGCATCCAGACGCCGCCGATCACCAGGGCCCAGGCCACCGGCGTCACCGTCTCCGGCAGTTCCCAGCCCAGCAGCCGCACCGGCAGGCCGACCACGGCCGTCACCAGGAAGGCCAGGGCGATCTTCAGCAGGTAATCGCGCGGCCCCGCCTGCCGCCACTGTGTGGCCAGCTCCCACAGCCGCTGCCGGTAGACCAGGGTGATGGCCAGGATGGCGCCCGACTGGATGGCGATGTTGAACAGGTCGCTGCGCGGCCCCAGCCAGTGCTGGGCGATCAGCAGGTGGCCGGTACTCGAGATCGGCAGGAACTCGGTCAGGCCTTCGAGGATGCCCAGGAGGAGGTCGGCGAGGAGGGGGTTCACGTAGGTTCGCGGTGATCAGGACCGGCGAAGGATAAACCTTGCGGGCAGCCGCGGTGGTGGTCGGCAGTGCGGTAATCTCCCGTTGCCGTGCCGAGCCCTGGTGGCCGCGCTGCCCTATTCCCAACCTTGAGGACGATGCCGGCATGACCGAGACCATCCGCTACCCGGAGGAGGAGCATCCGGATGACGACCCGGAGCACCCGATTCCCTCCATCCACGTGCGGGCCGGAGTTCCTCGAGCCTGGCGACTGCGAAGGCGGGCCCAACTGAACCTGCACGCGGGGAGCACCGAGCATGGCCACGAGTGAAGACAACACCCTGGAGCAGGCCCTGCGCCGCGCCGCCGCCGAGCCGGCCGAGCGCCCGGCCTTCTACCGCCTCCTGCTGGAATCCACCGTCTACGTCATCGGCACCTCCGACCTGCCGCTGGGCGAGGGCGCGGCCCTGCAGCCGGGCGCCCGGGTGCAGGTGCAACACTGGAAGAAGGAGGACGGCAGCCTGGTCATCCCCTTCTTCTCCTCGCTGCGGACGCTGCACCAGGCGGTGGAGAACGAAGAGCGCTACATGGCCCTGCCCGGCCACATCCTCTTCGAGGCGACGCGCGGGTCGACGCTGGTGCTCAACCCGGTGTCGGACTGCGGCAAGGAGTTCTTCCCCAACGAGATCGAGGCCCTGCTGTCCGGCGGCCTCACCCGCCCGATCGAGCAACGGGTGGTGAAGCAGGAAACGCAGGTGCTGCTGGGCCAGCCCCGGGAGTATCCGACCGCGCTGGTCGAATCCCTGGGCAAGCTGCTGGCCAGGCATGGCAATGTCCGCGCCGCCTATCTGACACTGATGCACGACCCGTCGGCAGACCCGCAGCCGCACCTGGTGATCGGCCTGGACATCGAGGGCGACATCGATGCGGCGATGCGCGAGACCGGCGCCGTGGCCGCCGACATACTGCCCGGCGAGCCGGTGGACCTGTTCCACGTCGTCCCCGGCGACGGCGGCCTGTCGAAATACTTCCTGGAATCCGTCCCGCCCTTCTACAAGCGCGCGTAGTTGCCGGGCGTCCAGCCGCACGTCCGCAAGGCCGGCATCTCATGCAAGAGCGACAAAGGGGAGAAGCACCATGTCTGTGCCGCAGAACAAGTCCGTGTTCGTCACCGTCGTCGGATGGATCTTCGTCTGCCTCTTCGGGATGGGCGTCCTGGTGTCGATACTCCAGGCGGTCATGTTCGCCACCCTCTTCGATACCCCGGAGCTGCGCAATCTGCCGCCGGAGGTGCCGCCGCTGGCTGCCTTCATGTTCAGGAACGTGATGTGGATCATCCTGTCCATATGGCTGCTCACGGCCTTCGGCCTGGTCAGCGCCATCGGCCTGCTGATGCGCCGGGAGTGGGGCAGGCGCTGCTTCATCGCGGTCATGGTGATCAATGTCATTTCGAACCTTGTCGCCGCGGTCATGCAGCCGATCTTCATGGCGCCGATGTTCGAGGAGATCGACAAGGCGGCCGCCCGGGGGGCGCCGGACATGACCTGGTTCGTGATCGCCATCATGATCTTCGGTGCCCTGATGGCCCTGGCCTTCGCGGCGCTGTACGGCTGGATCGCCAGGAAGCTGCTCTCCCCGCAGATCGCGGCGGAGTTCCGCTGACGCGCCGCCGGGCATCCATCGACGCTCGCCAGACACAAGGAGGAGTCCGCCATGGCTGGCAAGACCACCAGCAAGCTGATCGGCGCCGCCGCGCCGGTACTGGCGCCCAGGACCTGGTACGGCATGCCGGCCTGGGCCCTCGACGGCAAGGTGCTGTGCTTCTTCCAGCCCGCCTCGAAGTTCAGGAGCCGCTACGGCACCTTCGGCTTCACCGACC
>DATGPR010000192.1:0-8205 GCA_035304725.1 Arenimonas sp. | reverse complement strand
CCAGAAGGCCTCGTTGCCCCGATGGCCGGCCGGCCGGCGCGGGTCGTCCGCCTCCCGGTCCACCGCGCAGAAGGCGGTCCAGGCGAAGCGGCCAAGGGAGCGGGCATGCGCCTCGCGTTCGTCGAAGAAGCGATGGCCGATGCCGCGCCCGCGCCAGGCCGGCAGCAGCACCGATTCGCCGAAATAGAACACGTCGTCGACGGCGCGGCCGGCGTCGAGGAAGGGCTGGCGGAATTCCGGCGTGTCGTCGGCCAGCGGCAGGCCGGTGGAGGCACCAACGACCTCGTCGCCGGCCATGGCCAGCACGAACACGCTGTCGGCCGACTCGGCATAGGCGCGCAGGTAGTCGCGTTCGTAGTCGAAGTCGCCCTCGTACAGATAGGGCCAGTCGCGGAACACCGCCACCCGCAGCCGGGCCACGGCATCCAGCCAGGGCGCGATGTCGCCGCCCGCCAGCCGCCGGATCCGGATGTCCTCGCCCATCGTCCCGCCTCCCTGGTGAAGGCCGCCATTGTAGCGGCGCCCTGGCGTAGACTCCGCGGGTTCCGGCCACGCCGGCAGCCCAAACCCGACACGCAGCGACCATGAACTACCGCCACGGATTCCATGCCGGCAACCACGCCGACGTGCTCAAGCACCTGGTGCTGCTGGCGCTGCTGGACACGCTGCGGGACAAGGACACGCCCTTCTTCGTGCTCGACACCCATGCCGGCCGCGGCAGCTACCCGCTGCAGGGCGAACAGGCGCAGCGCACCGGCGAGGCAGCCGGCGGCATCCTGCGCCTGCAGCAGGCGGCGCCGGCGGAACCGCCGCTGCTGCACCGCTACCTCGAGGCGATCGCCGCGGCGCAGGCGGAGCATCCCGGCGACTACCCCGGCTCGCCGCGCCTGGTCGCTGCCGCCCTGCGCGCCGACGACCGCCTGGCCGCCTGCGAACTGCAGCCGGAGGAAGCGGCGGCGCTGAAAGCCTGCCTGGCCGGCGACCGCCGCTGCCACGTGCACCAGCGCGACGGCTACGAGGCGGTGAAGGCCCTGCTGCCGCCGCGCGAGGGCGAGCGCCGCATCGGCCGCGCCCTGGTGCTGGTCGACCCGCCCTACGAGGCCCAGGAAGCCGAATACCCGAAGGTGCTGGAGGCGGTGCGCGACGGCCTGGCGCGCATGCCGCAGGCGCAGTTCGCAATCTGGTATCCGATCAAGAGGCGCGCCCTGCTGGCGCCCTTCCTGCGCCAGGCGGCGAAGTTGCCGGTGCGCTCGGCCCTGGTGGCCGAACTGCTGGTGCGGCCCGACGATTCGCCGCTGCGCATGAACGGCAGCGGCATGCTGCTGCTCAACCCGCCTTGGCGCCTGGACGGCCAGATCGCCCCCGCCCTGCCGGCGCTGGTGAAACTGCTGGGCGAGGACGGCGCCGGTTCGCGCCTGGAATGGATCCGGCGCGAACCGGGCTGAGCCTCACTCGTAGCGCAGGGCCTCGATCGGATCCAGGCTGGCCGCCTTCGAGGCCGGCATGATGCCGAACACCACGCCGACCAGGGCGGAGAAGCCGGCCGCGGCGGCCACCACCCACAGCGGCACCTGTGCCGGCGGGAAGCCGGGAATCAGCGCCGCCACGCCGACACCGGCACCGTAGCCGAGCACGATGCCGATCAGGCCGCCGAGCAGGGCCAGCAGGCCGGCCTCGAGCAGGAACTGCACCAGGATGTCGCGACGGGTGGCGCCCAGGGCCTTGAGGATGCCGATCTCGCGGGTCCGCTCGGTCACCGACACCAGCATGATGTTCATGATGCCGATGCCACCGACCAGCAGCGAGATGCTGACCACGCCGGCGACCACCGCCGTGGCGGTACCCGCCACCTGCTCGAACTGCTTGACGAAGGAATCCGCCGCTTCGACCCGGAAGTCGTCCGGCTGGCCCGGCTTGAGCTTGCGCGACAGCCGCACCGCCCGCTTCACCCGCTCGCGCACCGCCTCGACCTCGGTCAGGTCGGCGACGTTGAAGCTGATCGACATGAAGGGCCGGGTGCGGTCGCCGGACATGGCACGGCCAACCTCGAAGGGAATCACCACGAAGTTGTCCTGGGAGAAGCCCAGGATCTCGCCGCGATGCTCGAGCACGCCGACCACCTTGAACCACTCGCTGCCGATGCGGACGTACTCACCGATCGGGTCGGCCGGCATGTCCAGGTCCTCGACCACCTTGCTGCCCAGCACCACCACCCGGCGCCGACCGCGGTCGTCGCTGGGGACGATGAAGCGGCCCTGGTCGACGTAGCGGCCCTGCACCACCTGGAACTCGGACGTGGTGCCGACCACCGAAGGATTGACCGTGCGGCCGCGATAGCTGACGCCGGCGGCGTTGATCTGCATGGTCGGCGTCACCTGCTGCACGCCCGGCACCCGGTAACGCAGCACGTCGACGTCGTCGAAGGTGATGTAGTTGAGCTTGCCGGTGCGGAAGTTCTCGTTGGTGTTGACCGCGTGCAGGGTCAGGGTGCTGCCGCCCATGTCGGCGAACTGGTCGGAGATGGAGGCGGAGAAACCCTGCACCAGCGACACCACCGCGATCACCGAGCCGGTGCCGATGAGGATGCCGAGGGTGGTCAGGAAGCTGCGCATCCGGTGCGCCGACAGGCTGGCCAGGGCGGCGCGCAGCGCCTCGAGGTAGGCCTGCATCAGTGCGCCCCCCGCTTGCGGTCAGGATTGGGTGCGTCCTCGACGATGCGGCCGTCGCTGACGCGGATGATGCGCTCGCAGTGGGCGGCGATGTCCGGCTCGTGGGTCACCAGCAGCACGGTCTGGCCATCGCGGTGCAGTTCGTCGAACAGGGCCATGATCTCGGCGGAGGTGCGCGAGTCGAGGTTGCCGGTGGGCTCGTCGGCCAGCAGCAGCGAGGGCCGGCCGACCAGGGCCCGGGCCACGGCCACGCGCTGGCGCTGGCCGCCGGAGAGCTGGTTGGGCCGGTGGTTGAGGCGGTTGCCGAGGCCGACCCGGTCCAGGGCCTCCGCCGCCAGCCGGCGCCGTTCGGCGCGCGGCACGCCGCGGTAGACCAGCGGCTGGGCGACGTTGTCCAGCACGCTCATGCGCGGCAGCAGGTGGAAGCTCTGGAAGACGAAGCCGATCTCGCGGTTGCGCACCTGCGCCAGCTCGGTGTCGCGCAGGGTCGAGGTGTCGCGGCCGTTGAGCAGGTAGCTGCCGCTGCTGGGCGTGTCCAGGCAGCCGATCAGGTTCATCAGCGTCGACTTGCCCGAGCCGGAGGCGCCGACCAGGGCGACGTACTCGTTGCGGCCGATGTCCAGGTCCACGCCGTTGAGGGCCAGGACCTCCTCCTCACCCATCTGGTAGCGCTTGGTGATGCCGCGCAGGGAAATCATTCGGCCGCCGCCTCCGCGGCACCGCCGGCCTTGTCCTCCGCCTTCTTCTCCCTGACCGTCACGGCATCGCCCTCACGCAGCGTGCGCAGGGCCTTGGCCGGGCCGGTGATCACCTGCTCGCCGGCCTGCAGGCCGGAAGTGACGGCTTCCCAGCGGTCATCGGAGAGGCCAGTCTCGATCTGCCGCTTCCCGGCGCGGCCGTCGCGCACCACCCAGACATGGCGGCGCACCTGTTTGTCCTCGCCTTCCTCGACCACGATGGCCTCCACCGGCACCGCCAGCGAGTTGCCGCCGTCGCCGAGGTGGATATCGGCGCGGGCGCTCATGCCCGAGCGCAGGGCCAGGTCCTCGGGAACGTCCAGCAGCAGCTTGACCTCATAGGCGCGGCCCTGGGCCTCGACGGTCGGGGCCAGGGCGATCTGCTGCACCACGCCCGGCACGCCGGTGTCCTGGAAGGCGGCGGCGTAGACGTCAGCCTTCTGGCCCAGGCGGATGCGGGCGATGTCGGCTTCGTCCACCTTCATGCGCGCCTCGATGGCCGAGGTGTCGGCGATGGTCATCAGCACCGAGCCCGCCAGGGCATTGGTGGAGGGAATCGCCGTCTCGCCGACCTTGATCGGCAGGCTGACGATGGTGCCGGCGATGGGCGCGCGGATGTCGGTCTTGGCCAGCTGCTCGCGGGCCTCGCCCAGCACCGCCTCGGCGCGGCGCAGGGCCTCCTCGCTGCTCTGCAGCTCGACCTTGGCCAGGTCGCGGGCGTTGCGCAGCTCGTCGTACTGCTCCTGACCGATCATGCGCTGCTCCAGCAGCTGGGCGCCGCGCTTGAGCTTCTTCTCGGCCAGATCCAGGGCCAGGCGCTGGCGCTCGATGCTGATCAGGCTCTGCCGGCGGCTGGCCTCCTCGCGTTCGACCGCGTTGCGGAAGGTTTCCGGATCCAGGCGCAGCAGCAGCTGGCCGGCCTCGACGTGGTCGCCCTCCTTGACCAGGATCTCCTCGACCTTGGCCACCACCTCGGAGGTCAGGTTGACCTCGGTGAGGTAGTTCACGGTGCCCGAGGCGAGAATGGTCGGGTTGATTTCCTGTTCGGCGGCCGCGACCACCTCGACCTCGATGCGGGCCTCGCCACGCAGCGACTTGATCAGCACCGGCAGCGCGATCACCGCCAGGACGGCACCGGCCGCCAGCCACTTCCTGTTGAGTTTCATCAGCCTTTTCCGATCGCGTTCAGAGGATGGCGAACAGCGCCATGACGCCGTAGATCAGCGCGGCCGGCAGCAGCACAACGGTGAAGGCCTGACGCCAACCGGTGTTGAACCAGGTACGCCAGCCGAGCGCGGCCAGGAACCAGCACCACAGGTTCAGCAGGCTGAAACCCTTGGCCAGCTTCGACCAGTCATGGTCCAGGGGCAGCTGCACGAACAGCGGATCGATGTTGAGCATCTGCAGGGACTCGAAGGCCACCTGATTGGAGCCGGCGTACATGGCCACCAGGCCGGCGACCACGCCCAGCAGGGACGGAAGGGCCGACCAGGCCGTCAGGCAGAGGCCGCGGCGGTAGCTGATGCCGGTGCCGGTCACCTTGCCGGCCAGCAGGTAGTACAGGGCCATGATCAGGCTGATCACCACCACGCTGATGAGGCCGATGGGCGCGCTGATCCAGGCCAGGGTGCGGGCCCCAGGCATGAACTGGCGCATCTGCGCGAGTTCCTGCTGGGTCATCTCCGGATTGCCGGCCAGCACCTGCGCTTCCTGGTGGCTGGCGAACCACTCCGGATCCACGTACAGGAAGTACAGCATCGCGAACAGGCCGGAAGCGACCGCCAGTATCGCCATGGGCAGGACGAAGCTCGGCTTCTCCTGCAACTGGCGGAAGGCCTTGGCGGGCTCGAGGAAGATGTCGATCAGCAGGGACATGGACGGCTCCTGTACGGGTCAGTCGCTGCCGCGCGGGTGCGCGGGCCGGTTTGGCGCGGGAAGCATACGTGCCCGCGCCCGTCCAGGGCGAGTGGGCGACGAATGCCGGCCAGGCGGCGACGAAACGGGAAAAGCGGCGACCGGGCCGTCCGGGCCGCCGCGGAGCAGCTCAGGGCCGGGCGAATTCCCCGGCCAGGCCGCTGGCCTCCAGGAAGGCCTCGGCGTCGCCGATGGCCAGCATGTCACGCAGGGACTGGGCCTTGTCTCCTGCCCGCTCGTAGTAGGCGCGGGCGATGCGGTAGCCCATCCAGTAGCCGAGGTCGGCCGGACGGTCCCCGACGCCGCCGTCGTACAGCCAGCCGGCGTAGTCGCTGCCGTCCTTGCGCGCCAGGAACTCCCGCCAGAGCTCCGCCGCCCGCGGCTCGGCCCATGCATGCACGTGGCCATTGATGTGCCGGCCGATGGCCAGTTCGGTGACGAAGTCGGCCACGCCCTCGTTCAGCGCCGCCTGCAGCAGTGTCGGCTGGCCCTCGAAGGACCATTGCTGCTGGTAGTGCACCAGCTCGTGCACCACGATCGCCGGCAGGCCATCCATGCCGCGCAGCACCTGCCGGTGCCAGTCGCCAAGCTCATGTTCGGGGGTTCCGTTCTCGCGGCCGAACATCTCCAGGCCGATCAGCAGGCCGACGTCGTCCAGGGTGCCGCCGGAGTTCATCCGGCCGATCAGGAAATGGACGTCGGGGATCTCCGCCCACGGGAGCAGGCGGGACAGGCTCGCCACGGCTTCGTGGATCTCCGGCTCCATCTTGGCCAGGCGCTCCGGCTGCCAGCGCAACGAGGCGTAGTAGGCCGGCGCCGCGTCCACGGCGGCAGCCAGCTTGCCACCATCACCGATGCGCAGCCGGGTGAAGGCGCGCAGGCCCTCGCTGCCGCGGTCCAGGTATTCGGCCTGCCAGATGGCGGCGCGACGCTCCGGATCCGGCTCGGCCGCCGCCAGGTCGTGGGCGTGCCAGAAACGGGCCAGGTCCTCGCTGACCAGGCGCGGGCCGGTGTCGGCGGCCATGGCCTGCTGGCTGGCGAGGAACAGGGAAAACAGCAACAGGCTCAGGCGTCGGCGCATGGGGACCTCTCGTGGGGACCATCATCCATCCGATGCAGTCCGGGGAGGAAAAGTTCAAACCGGGCAGGCCGGAGGCATAATTCCGGCATGGACTACACCATCAAGACCCCCGAGGAGATCGCCGCGATGCGCGTGGCGGGCCGGCTGGCCGCCGAAGTGCTGCAGGTGGTCGCTCCCTATGTGAAGCCCGGCGTCAGCACGGCCGAGCTGGACCGGATCTGCCACGAGCACATCGTCAAGGTCCAGGGCGCGATCCCCGCCAACGTCGGCTACGGCGGCGACCACACCCGGCCGCCCTTCCCCGCCACCATCTGCACCTCGGTCAACAACGTGGTCTGCCACGGCATGCCGAGCGAGTCGAAGATCCTCAAGGACGGCGACATCCTCAATATCGACGTCACCGTCATCAAGGACGGCTGGCATGGCGACACCAGCCGCATGTACTACGTCGGCACGCCCTCGGTGCTGGCGCGGCGGCTGGTGGAAACCACCCGCGAGGCCATGTTCGCCGGCATCCGGGCGGTGCGGCCGGGCGCCACCCTCGGCGACGTCGGCCACGCCATCCAGAAGGTGGCCGAGGCGGCGCGCTTCTCGGTGGTGCGCGACTACTGCGGGCACGGCATCGGCCGGATCTACCACGAGCCACCGCAGGTGATGCATTACGGCCGGCCGGGCCAGGGCCTGGAGCTGCGCGAGGGCATGACCTTCACCATCGAACCCATGGTCAACGCCGGCAAGCCGGATACCAAGCTGCTGCCCGACGGCTGGACCGCGGTGACCCGCGACAAGTCACTGTCGGCGCAGTGGGAGCACACCGTGGCGGTCACCGCCGACGGCGTCGAAGTGCTGACCATGCTGCCGGGCGACGACAACGCCGCCTTCCTGGAGCGGGCGGCCTAGCCGGTCCCGGCTCCGCCGCCCGAAAAGAGAAGGCCGACACCACCCGCAGGCGGCGCCGGCCTTCCGGGGACGTCCGTTCAACCCACGCGCATCAGGCGCATGCCCTTGCCGTCGACATAGCTGCGGGCGGCGGCGTAGCCGCTGCTGCGGCCGTAGCCGCGGCCGGCGGTGCGCTCGCGATAGCGGTCCGGACGGACGCTGACGGTTTCGGCAGTGATGGCCTCGGCATTGGCCGGGCTCATCGGGCGGGGCGACCGCACCGGCATGACCGGGCGGGCCGGAAACAGCTGGTAGAAGTCGCTCAGGGTCTTCATGGCCGGGGCCTCGTGAGTTGGTGTGCTGGTATACTACAACACCTACTCGGTTACGCAATGGGCCAGAAGTCATGGCTCCAACTCATTGAAGGAAAAGGACGTTTTCCGTCCCTCTTCCTCCGCGGGCACCTCCCGGGACTCCCTGGCCGGCCTCAGTCCTTCCGCTTGGGCGACCAGACGATGTTCACCGAGGTCAGGGTGTCGGTCCGCTCGGTCCCGGGCTGGACCTCGGTGTTGTGCCGGGCCTGGACGCTGGCCTTGAGCGCCAGCGAGGCATTGATGGCCACCTGCACGCCGATGTCGTTCTGGGCGAAGGTATTGTCCTCGCCCGATTCCACCAGGAAGGTGTTGAAGAAGCGGGTGGTCTCGGTCAGCTGGTGCCGGTAGTCGGCATAGCCGCGCAACAGGCCGTCGCGCTGGAACTCGCCGGTGACGGCATCGCGGGCCTGGCGCAGGCCGGGGCCGAATTCCGCCTGCAGGCTCTTGCGCTCGTCCTTGAGCAGCCAGGCGCCGTAGTTCAGCGCCAGCGTGCTCTGGTGCGAGTAGGCGCCGAAATCGTCGTGCTCGTAACGGCCGATGCCGGCCAGGTA
>DATGPR010000191.1:0-4087 GCA_035304725.1 Arenimonas sp. | reverse complement strand
GACCCGCTGCGCCGGCAGCTGAGCGGTGAACGCCGCGGCCTGCGCTTCCGCCTGGGCGACCCGGTGCGGGTGCTGGTGCTCAAGGCCAGCGTCGAGGATCGCCGGATCGACTTCCGGCTGGTGCTGCCGGAGAACGCCGGCTCGAGGAAAAGGAAGTACGAATGAGCAGGCGCGACAACTGGGTGGTCGGCATCAATGCGGTGGCCTCCGCCCTGGAACACGACGTCGAACACGTGCGCGAGGTGCTGCTGGAGGCGGGCGCCAGGAACCCGCGCCTGGCCGAGATCGAGGAAACCGCGCGCCGCCGCGACGTGCCGGTCCGGCGCGTGCCGCTGCAGTCGCTGGAGGGCATCGCCGGCGGCCTCCGCCACCAGGGCGCCATCGCCCGTTACGAGGCGCCGCGCACCCATGACGAGAAGGACCTGGCCGGCCTGGTCGAGGCGGCCGAAGGCAAGGCCCTGGTGCTGGCGCTGGACGGCGTGCAGGACCCGCACAACCTCGGTGCCTGCCTGCGTACCGCTGCCGCCGCCGGCGTCACCGCCGTGGTCATTCCCAAGGACAAGGCGGCGCCGATCAATGCCACCGTGCGCAAGGTTTCGGCCGGCGCCGCCGACCGCATCCCGGTGGTCAGCGTCACCAACCTGGCCCGCTGCCTGCGTGGCCTGAAGGAGCAGGGCGTGTGGATCTACGGCCTGGACGGCGGGGCGCCGGCCAGCCTGCACGGCACCGACCTGCGCGGCAATGTCGCCCTGGTCCTGGGCGGCGAGGGCGAGGGCCTGCGCCGCCTGACCCGCGAGACCTGCGACGGCCTGGTCAGCATTCCCATGCCCGGCGAGATGGAAAGCCTCAACGTCTCCGTGGCCACCGGCGTGGCCCTGTTCGAAGCGGTTCGGCAGCGGCTGGCGGGCTGACCGTACTTCGCCGCGCGTCGGCGTACGGTTCCGCGACTGCGAAGGCGATCACGAAGCGGGGAAGGGAGATTGCCGGCCCGTCGGGCCTCGCGCTAGGCTCGCTGTACCGCGTCAGCGGTATTCACAGGGGGAATCCGATGAACCGAGGTATTGCCGCGGCCCTGGCGTTCGCCCTGGGCCTGACAGCCGCTTCCGCGTCCATGCCGGTCCAGGCCCGGGAAGGCCTGCTCAAGCTCCGGGTCTGCAACCGCAGTGCCGACGCGGCGCTGGTGGCGATAAGCTACGTGCCGGTGGATACGGAAGAGTTCTTCAACGAAGGCTGGTTCCGGGTCAACGCCGGTGAGTGCAAGCAGCTGGCCGAAACCGACAATGCCACCTGGTATGCCTATGCCGACGTCGTGGGCAAGGACAGCCACTGGGGCGGCGACTGGGATCTCTGCGTCGAGTACCCGGGGCCTTTCGAATTCTGGTCCACGGGCAGCCAGTACTGCGAGACCTGGCAGGAGGTGCGCAGCTTCGTGGTGATGACCGCGGACGAGGTCGGCACCTATACCTGGAACCTCGACCCCTGAGCGGGCGGGGCCGGTCAATGTTCACAGGGGGATTTTCATGAACCGAGGTTTCTTCGCGGTCCTTGCCTTCGTCCTGGGCCTGGCCGCCGCGTTCGCGCCCACGCCGGTGCTGGCCAAAGAGGGCCTGATCAAGATCCGTGTCTGCAACAACAGCAACGACGTCGCCCTGGTTGCCATTTCCTACATCCCGGTGGGCGAGAGCCGCTTCTACAACCGAGGCTGGTTCCCGTACGAGCCGGGCGAGTGCGCCATCCTGGTCGAAACCGACAACGCCACGTTTTACGGCTATGCCGACGCCGACGGTACGGACCGCTACTGGGGCGGCGACCACTCGCTCTGTGTCGAGTACCCGGGCCCCTACAACTTCTATACCGGCACCAGCGGCTACTGCGAGACCTGGCAGGACGTCCGCGAATTCGTGGTGATGAAGGCGAAGGAGCCCGGCGTCTTCACCTGGAACCTCAACCCCTGAGCCCGCTCAGCCGCCGGCGCAGCGCCGCCAGCGGTTGAGGATGGTGCAGAACAGCTCGGCGGTGCGCTCGACGTCGTAGACCGCCGAGTGCGCCTGCTCGGCATCCCAGGCCAGGCCGGCGGCCTGCACCGCCCGGCTGAGCACGGTCTGCCCGTAGGCCATGCCGGCCAGGGTCACCGTGTCGAAGGTGCTGAAGGGGTGGAAGGGGTTGCGCTTGTGCCCGACCCGGGCCACCGCCGCATTGAGGAAGCCCAGGTCGAAGTGGGCGTTGTGCCCGACCAGGATGGCGCGCTGGCAGCCGTGCCGGCGCACCGCCTCGCGCACCGGCGCGAACACGTGGTCCAGGGCCTGGCGCTCGGGCAGGGCGCCGCGCAGGGCGGTGTCCAGGCGGATGCCGGTCACTTCCAGCGAGCGCGGGTCGATCTCCGAGCCCGGGTAGGGCTCGACGTGGGCACTGGTCACCGCCCCCGGCACGTAATCGCCGGCCGCGTCCAGTTCGATCGGCGCGGCGGCGATTTCCAGCAGGGCGTGACGATTGCAGTCGAAGCCGCCCGTTTCCACATCCACCACGACCGGCAGGAAGCCGCGGAAACGGTCGGCCATGCGCGGCGGCGCTGGCGATTCCATGCCCGGCAGGATAGCAGAGCCGCCACTCCCGGCCGGTGCCGGAAGGACGGTTTGCTCAGGTCAGCAGCAGGCGGTCGGCGGCCAGCAGCAGCAGAGCCAGGGCCAGCAGGCCCAGGCCGAGGGCGGGCATCGGCATGGCCAGCGGCAGGCCGAGCACGGCCAGGCCCAGGGCCCAGGCCGGCGCATCGCGCAGCGGCGCCGGCGCCTGCGCATCGGCGCGCCAGGCGATCAGGGCATCCAGGCTCAGCCGGCCGCCGCCACGGAACAGCAGCGGCAGCAGCATCAGCGCGAACAGCAGCGGCAGCTTGAAGTTGCCATGGCCGCGATCGGTGATGGCATAGCCCTGCCAGAGCTCGGCCAGGCTGGACCATTCCGCCGGCCAGTGCACCGCGGCCGTGGCTACCGCCGTCAGCATCAGCAGGACGAAGGCCGCCAGGCGCGTGCCCAGACCCAGCAGCAGCGCCACGGCGCCGATCAGCTCGGCCCAGGTGGCCAGCGGCCAGCTCAGCGACACCGGCACCTGGTCGAACGGGAAGGGAAAGCGGTCCTGGACGTGGCCGAACCAGTTCTCGCCGCGCAGCTTCTCGATGCCGGCTTCCCAGAACTCCCAGGCCAGGATCAGGCGCAGGCCCAGCGGCGCCAGCCAGTCGCCGATGCCATCCAGGCGCGCACTCAGGGCCATCCAGCGGTCACCGAGGTCTTGCCGCATGCGGGTTCTCCACTTCACTTGGTCGGAAACGGTCAGTCGGGGCGGATGCCGAGGATGGCGCCCTGTCCGCGCAGGTGTTCGAGCATGTCCCGGCCCTGCCGCTCGAAGGCGGCGACGTCGGCGGCGCCGGCTTCGGTGGCCAGGGCGCGCAGCTGTTCACGGCCGCTCAGCGCCGGCGCCTCGTCCAGGCGCTGCAGCAGGCGGAAGGTGAGGGCGCTGATCTCGTGGAAACGGACCTGCAGGCCGGCATCGCGCAGCACCAGCAGGAAGGTAGGCGCGCCGGGCGCTTCCGCCGGCAGGAAGTCCGGTGACAGCCGGTGCACCGGCCAGGTGTAGGCCAACGGCCAGGCCACCGGCGACAGCACCGGCACGCCATCCAGCAGGTCGCCGGCCGGCGCGTGCGGTGTCGCCGCCGGATCGGCCTCGTCCAGGTCCAGGGCCAGTTCCACCCATTCGTAGTGCGCCAGCTCGGCCAGCCAGGGCGGATCGCCGCGGCCGCTTTCCGCGCGCTGCTGCAGGTAGCGGATGAACTCGCGCGGCAGTTCGGTGAACAGCGGCGTGCCGGCGCGGAACTCGCGGTAGAACTCCCTCACCAGGGTCGGCCAGGCCGGTTCGCCCAGCAGGCGGCGGATCACCGGGAAGTTGCCCGAGAGCAGGCCCAGCAGGCTGTTGAAGAACAGGTCGCGGTAGATGGCCAGGCGCCGCTCCTCGATGCCGGGCGGCGGCGGCTGCCCCTCGGGGTCGCGGATGTGCGCCGCCAGGCGGAACTCCTGTTCGCGCAGACGCTCAGGCGCCG
>DATGPR010000190.1:0-2104 GCA_035304725.1 Arenimonas sp. | reverse complement strand
CCTCCTGCCGATGCTCGCGCTCGCGGGCCTCGGCCTCGGCCTGCTCGCGGGCCGCGCGTCGCGCTTCCTCGGCGGCACGCTCGGCCTCGGCGCGGGCGGCGGCGCGGGCGGCCAGCTCTTCCGGACTCGGCTCGGGATCGGGCGTGACCTCGCGCTTCCAGACCTGACGCATGCCGCGCGGGCAGGGATCGCTCTGGATGCTGACTTCGCCCTTCTCGCCCTCGCACCTGTACAGCGATTCGGCGGCGGCGGGGGCAGCCAGGCAGGACAGGCACAGCAGCAGGACGAAACGTTGCATGGCGTGGTTCGTCTCCGTGGACGTCGTGGCGGCCAGCCCGGCCGCAGGCAGCATGGCCTTCTCCCGTGGCTGCCGGGCCAGCTTACACCGGCCAGGGAAGTCAAGCGCGCGCGGGGTGGATGTGGCGGATGCGGCGGAGATGTACCGTTGCAGGCCAGGGCCTCGCGCCCGCTGCCGGCATCGGCGATGCTGGCAAACGAGGTGAACGTCCATGAATGAGCGCATCCGCTTTCCCGCCTTCCGGGACCGTATCCGCAGCGCCGACGAGGCCGCCGCACTGATTTCTCCCGGCGATACCGTCGCCATGAGCGGTTTCACCGGCGCCGGCTATCCCAAGGCGGTGCCGCAGGCACTGGCCCGGCGCATTGAGGCGGCGCAGGCGGCCGGCGGGAATTTCCGGGTGCGGGTGCTGACCGGTGCTTCCACCGCGCCCGAGCTCGACGGCGCCCTGGCCAAGGTCAAGGGCATCGAGCTGCGCCTGCCCTACCAGTCCGACCCGGCGGTGCGCGAGCAGATCAATGCCGGCGAGCTGCACTACCTGGACATCCACCTCAGCCACGTCGCCCAGCACGCCTGGTTCGGCTTCTTCGGCAAGCTGGACGTCGCCCTGGTCGAGGTCACCGCCATCCGCGAGGACGGCAGCCTGGTGCCCTCCTCCTCGGTCGGCAACAACAAGACCTGGCTGGAGCAGGCCGACAAGGTCATCCTCGAGGTCAACCGCTGGCAGCCGGACGCGCTGGCCGGCATGCACGACATCTACTACGGCACCGCCCTGCCGCCGCACCGCAAGCCGATCCCGCTGACGCAGCCGGACCAGCGCATCGGCGAGCCCTGGCTGCGCGTGGACCCGGACAAGGTGCTGGCGGTGGTGATGACCGATGCGCCCGACCGCAACTCGCCCTTCACGCCGCCGGACGAGGCCTCGAAACGCATCGCCGGGCATCTGCTCGACTTCCTCGCGCACGAGGTGAAGCGCGGCCGCCTGGGCCCGACCCTGCTGCCGCTGCAGTCGGGCGTGGGCAACATCGCCAACGCGGTGCTGGCCGGCCTGGCCGAGGGCGGCTACCGCGACCTGACCGCCTTCACCGAGGTGATCCAGGACGGCATGCTCGAGCTGATCGGCAAGGGCGTGCTGCGCATGGCCTCGGCCACCTCCTTCTCGCTCAGCCCGGCCGGCATCGCCGAGTTCAACAGCCGGGTGGACTTCTACCGTGAGCGCATCCTGCTGCGGCCGCAGGAGATCTCCAACCATCCCGAGCTGATCCGCCGCCTCGGCTGCATCGCCATGAACGGCATGATCGAGGCCGACCTCTACGGCAACGTCAACTCCACCCACATCGCCGGCAGCCGGATCATGAACGGCATCGGCGGCAGCGGCGACTTCGCCCGCAACGGCTACCTGTCGGTGTTCATGTCGCCGAGCACGGCCAAGGACGGGGCGATTTCCTCGATCGTGCCCATGGCCAGCCACGTGGACCACACCGAGCACGACGTGATGGTGCTGGTCACCGAGCAGGGCCTGGCGGACCTGCGCGGGCTGTCGCCGCGGCAGCGGGCGGCGCTGGTGATCGAGCGCTGCGCGCATCCGGACTACCGGCCGCTGCTGCAGGACTACTTCGAACGCGCCTGCAGGGGCGCCGCCGGCCGGCACACGCCGCAGCTGATGGGCGAGGCCCTGTCCTGGCACGAGCGCTTCCTGCGCACGGGCAGCATGAAGCCCTGAGTCGCGGCGCCCAGCGGCATCGGCCTGGAAACCGTGCGCCAGCTCGCCCAGGCCGGCGTGCACACCCTGCTCGCCGGGCGCAA
>DATGPR010000189.1:0-5719 GCA_035304725.1 Arenimonas sp. | reverse complement strand
GTAGGGCCGCATGATCAGGTCGCGCAGGTCGCCGTACCGGGGCCGGTCCAGGAAGCCCTGGTCCAGCATCCAGTAGTCGTTGTACATCTTCGAGAGGTACTTGTTGCCGGTGTCGCAGACCAGGGTCAGCACCTTCTTCGGTTCGGTCTGTTCGCGGCAGTACTTCAGGGCGGCGGCCAGCAGGGTGCCGGTGGAGCTGCCGCCGAGGATGCCCTCCTTCATCAGCAGCTCGCGGCCGGCCAGGAAGCTCTCCTTGTCGGAGATGGCATAGGCCTTCTTCACCCGGCTGAAGTCGGAGATCGAGGGCAGGAAGTCCTCGCCGATGCCCTCCACCAGCCAGCTGCCGGACTTGCTGCTGAGCACGCCCTCGTTGATGTACTGGGCCAGGATCGAGCCGACCGGGTCGGCCAGCACCAGCTCCACCTGCGGCGCCGCCCGGGCGAAGAAGCGCGAGAGGCCGGTCATGGTGCCGGAGCTGCCGCAGCCGAAGACGATGGCGTCCAGCTGGCCGTCCATCTGCTGCCAGATCTCCGGCCCGGTCGATTCCTCGTGGGTGGCCGGGTTGTCGGGGTTGCCGAACTGGTTGATGAAGTAGCCGCCCGGGGTTTCCCGGGCAATCCGCTCGGCCATGTCCTGGTAGTAGTCGGGGTGGCCCTTGGCCACGTCCGAGCGGGTCAGGATGACCTCGGCGCCCATGGCGCGCAGGTTGAAGATCTTCTCCCGGCTCATCTTGTCCGGGACCACCAGGATCAGCCGGTAGCCCTTCTGCCGGGCCACCAGGGCCAGGCCGATGCCGGTGTTGCCGGCGGTGCCCTCGACCAGGGTGGCCCCGGGCCGGATGTCGCCCCTGGCCTCGGCCGCCTCGATCATGCGCAGGCCGATCCGGTCCTTGACCGAGCCGCCGGGGTTCATGCACTCGAGCTTCAGGAACAGCTCACAGGGCCCGGTGTCCAGGTGCTGGGCCTTGACGATGGGAGTGTTGCCGATGAGTTCGAGGACGTTCTGGTGGACCGGCATGGGGGGGCTGGAAGAGCGGCGGAACCCGCCTTGGGAAGGCCGCGGATTCTACCAGCCCGGCCGGTGGCCGGCACCCGAGCGGGTCCGGCAAGTGCTCGGGCGGCGGCGGCCCGACGAGGGTGGCCGCCGCCGCCCGGCGGGAACCTCAGTGCTGCCGCTGCGCGAACATGCGCGTCAGGCGGTCCTTGGCGTGCAGCTTTTCCTTCTTCATCCGCGCCAGCGTGGCGTCGTCCACGGGAAGGACGCCCAGCTCGGCATCCAGGACCTGCTTGTCCAGCTCCCGGTGCCGGTGATAGAGCTGCCGGAACTCCGGGTTGCTCTTCATCAGCGCGTCGAGTTCGTTCTGTGGTTGCCCTTCAAACATCGGTTTGACCTCCTCCGGAAACGCGAACGCCCCGGCCAGGGACCGGGGCGTTCGGATTGAGACAGGGGTCAGGTCGCTTTCGCGGCCGGCGCCCTCCATCGGCCCACCCGCCTCGAGCTTCGAGGGGACGGACACGACGGGGGCGAGGTCTGCTTTCATCGGCCTGGCTCGTGGTTCCCCCGGAGCATCGGAAGGCCCCGGGACTCCGAAGCTACTCCCCTCCCCCGGGGGGAGCAAGCCCTATGGTAACTGACTGATTCATATCGTTTTTACTCGATGATGATCTCCACCCGCCGATTCCTCGCACGGCCGGCTGCCGTGCCGTTGTCGGCCACCGGCCGGGCCTGTCCCCGGCCCACCGCGCGCAGGCGTCCGGCGGCCACGCCGGCCTGCTCCAGCAGGCTGCGCACGGCCTCGGCCCGGCGCAGGGACAGGGCCTGGTTGGCGTCCTTGTTGCCCTGGCTGTCGGTGTGGCCCTCGATGGTGATCGAGCCGCTGCCGGGCAGCTGAGTCGCCAGGGCGTACAGGCTGGCCTGGGCGGTGGCGGTCAGGCGGGCGCTGCCGCTGGGGAAGGCGTTGCCGGCCAGGGTGTAGACGGTCCGGCCGCCTTCCTGGCGGGAGGGCGGCGGCGCGGCGTCCATCACCGCCGCCGCCAGCTCGGCCTCCTGGCGGGCCAGCTCGGCTTCGCGGGCGCGGGCGGCGGCCAGCTTGCGGGCCTGCTCGGCCTCGGCGGCGGCGGCCTTCACGGCCGCCTCGCGCTCGGCTTCGGTGCGCGCCAGCTCGCGCTCCATGGCCTCTTCGCGGGCCAGGGCGGCCAGGCGCAGGCGCTCGTTCTCCAGCCGGACCCGCTCGGCCTCGCGCCGGCTGGCCTCCAGCAGGATCTGGTCGCGCTCGCGGTCCAGTTGGGCGGCCTGTTCCTCGTAGAGCTCGGCCTCGGCGGCCAGGCGGGCGATCTGGACCCGGATCCGGGCCAGGGCCAGGGCGTGCTCGCGGTCGCGGCGCCTGGCCTCGGCAGCCGCCTGCAGGGCCTGGCGGGCCTTGAGCCGCTCGACCCGGCCCAGGGCGGCCAGGGAGGGGTCGCCGTCCAGGCTGCCCAGCTCGGCGCGCAGACCGGCCACGGCCTGCTCGTGGTCGGAGCCGGCGGCCTGGACAGGCGCCGCGGCCTGGGCCAGGCCCAGGGCCAGGAAGACGACCAGGGCGGGGCCCAGGCGGCGGAGCGGGCCGGAGATCGGGCGGGCGCTCATGTCAGCGGCCCTCCCGGGTCACCAGCAGGCGCCGGCGCAGGTCGGCATTGCGGGCGGCGCGGCTGTCCACCTCGGCCCGGGCGGCATCCAGCCGGGCCCGGTTCCGGGCCAGGTCGGCATTGGCGGCGGCGGCCTGGGCGAAGCGCTCGGCATCGCGCTTGCGACGCTTGTCCAGGGACGCCCGGGCCTGCTGCAACTGGCCCCGGGCGGTCTCCAGGGCATCGGCGGCCGGGCCGCGCGGCCCGGCCTGCTCGGCGGCCGCCACGGCCTGCTCGGCCTCGGCGATGGCCGCCTCCGGCTCGGCCGCTACAGAAAACCCTGACGCAATCAACAGCATGGCGCAGGCAAGATGGATTTTTCGCGGCGATGGTGTCATAAGACGCATACTTCCGGGCAGGGGTTCCAAGGATATACGCACATGGACATCGGCTACTTCCTGAAGCTGATGACGGAAAAGAACGCGTCGGACATGTTCCTGACCACCGGCGCGCCCGTCTACATCAAGGTCGAGGGCAAACTCTACCCCCTCGGCAACACGGGCCTGCCGGCCGGCATGGTCAAGAAGATCGCCTACTCGCTGATGGACGAGGGGCAGGTGCCGCAGTTCGAGCGCGACCTCGAATTCAACATGGCCATCGCCGTGAAGGACACCGGCCGCTTCCGCGTCAACGTGTTCAAGCAACGCGGCGAAGTCGGCATGGTGATCCGCGCCATCAAGAGCGAGATCCCGACCATCGACCAGCTCAAGCTGCCGGAGGTGCTCAAGGACATCGTGCTGGAGCAGCGCGGCCTGGTGCTGGTGGTGGGCTCCACCGGCTCGGGCAAGTCGACCACGCTGGCGGCGATGATCGACCATCGCAACAGCAACACCACCGGCCACATCCTCACCATCGAGGACCCGATCGAGTTCCTGCACAAGCACAAGAAGTCGATCGTCAACCAGCGCGAGGTCGGCCTGGACACCCACGCCTTCCACAACGCGCTCAAGAACGCCATGCGCGAGGCGCCGGACGTCATCCTGATCGGTGAGATCCTCGATTCCACCACCATGGAATCGGCGATCGCCTTCGCCGAGACCGGCCACCTCTGCCTGGCCACCCTGCACTCGAACAACGCCGACCAGACCCTGGACCGCATCCTGAACTTCTTCCCGGAGTCGGCCCACAAGAACGTGCTGATGAACCTGTCGCTGAACCTCAAGGCGGTGATCAGCCAGCGTCTGGTGATCGGCAAGGACGGCAAGCGCCTGCCGGCGGTGGAGATCCTGATCAACACGCCGATGATCCGCGACCTGATCCGCCGCGGCGAGGTGCACGAGATCAAGGAAGCGATGGACAAGTCGCTGCAGGAAGGCATGCAGACCTTCGACCAGTCGCTGTACCGCCTCTACAAGGAAGGCAAGATCGAGCTGGAGGAGGCGCTGCGCAAGGCCGACTCGCGCGACGGCCTGGCGCTGAAGATCCGCCTGTCCGAAGGCGCCAGCGGCGAGCACGACCCCTACGCCGACATGTACGGCGGCGAGAGCCAGGGCACCTTCTGAATTCCGCCGCCGCTCAGGGCTGCGCGTCGGGCTGGTTCTCGGGGCGCGCCCTGTCGAAGGCGTCCAGGGCCAGGCATTCGGCCACGATCCGGCGGATGGTCGGATACGGCGCCATGTCCACCTTGAAGCGCTCGGCGTTGTAGACCTGCGGCACCAGGCAGATGTCGGCCAGGGTCGGGATCTCGCCGTCGCAGAAGGTGCCGGTGGACGGGTTGTCGTCCAGGATCTGCTCCACCGCCGCCAGGCCGAGCGAGATCCAGTGCCGCACCCAGGCGTCGCGGGCCTGCTGGTCCGCGCCCAGGGTGTTTTCCAGGTACTGCAGCACCCGCAGGTTGTTAAGCGGGTGCACGTCGCAGGCGATCATCTGGGCGATCGAGCGGACCCGCTGGCGGTCGCGGGCGGTGGTCGGCATCAGCGGCCGGTCCGGCCAGGTCTCGTCCAGGTACTCGATGATGGCCATGGACTGGCGCATGACCCGGTTGCCATGCAGCAGCACCGGCACCAGCTCCTGCGGATTGAGGTCGGTGAAGGCCGGCTTGTGCTGCTGGCCGCCGTCCTTGAGCAGGTGCACCGGCACCACCTCGTAGGGCAGCTCCTTGAGGTTGAGCGCGATGCGGACCCGATAGGCGGCGCTGGACCGCCAGTACGAGTACAGCCGGATGGAGCCGGAATTCATGCCGCTTCCCCCCTTCGCCTGGACCCCCGGCGCGACCGCCGGGCCGGCCCAAGCATACGCCCGCCCGCCCGGGCTTCACCATGCCCCGGGGCCAACGGGGGCATCACCCGCGGACCTCAGGCCTTGGCGATCTTCTGCTCGATGGCGCCGAAGATGCTGCGGCCCTCGCCGTCCAGCATCTCGATGCGGACCACGTCGCCGAAGCGCATGAAGGGCGTGCTGGGCTTGCCGTCGCGCAGGGTCTCGACCGTACGCTGCTCGGCGAAGCAGCTGGCGCCCTTGCTGGTGTCCTCGTTGGCCACGGTGCCGGAGCCGACGATGGTGCCGGCCACCAGCGGCCGGGTTTTCGCCGCGTGCGCCACCAGCTGGGCGAAGTCGAACTGCATGTCGACGCCGGCCTCGGGCGCGCCGAACCACTTGCCATTGATGTGGGTCAGCAGCGGCAGGTGCACCTTGTTGCCGCGCCAGGCCGCGCCCAGCTCGTCCGGCGTGACGAACACCGGGCTCAGGGCCGAACGCGGCTTGGACTGCAGGAAGCCGAAACCCTTGGCCAGCTCGGCCGGGATCAGGTTGCGCAGGCTGACGTCGTTGACCAGGCCGACCAGCTGGATATGCTGCGCCGCCTGCCCGGCAGTGGCGCCCTGCGGCACGTCGTCGGTGACCACCACCACCTCGGCCTCGAGGTCGATGCCGTAGGCCTCGTCGGCCACCAGCACCGGGTCGCGCGGGCCGTAGAAGCCGGCGCTGGTGGCCTGGTACATCAGCGGATCGGTGTAGAAGCTGTCCGGCACCTCGGCACCGCGGGCCTTGCGCACCCGCGCCACGTGCGGCAGGTAGGCACTGCCGTCGACGAATTCGTAGGCGCGCGGCAGCGGCGC
>DATGPR010000188.1:0-6890 GCA_035304725.1 Arenimonas sp. | reverse complement strand
CGCGCAAGCCCGACTGCCCCAACTGCGTCATCCGCGATCTCTGCGCATTCAAGCCCAAGACGCAGGCCGACTGATTTTTTGACGCGGATTTGCGCGGATGGGCGCGGATCCTTTTTTCGGATCGCGTTAATTCGGATTGCGGGGCGCAGTCTCGGCGTTCTGGGAGTTCGCCGGCGCTTGTTGTGGCGCGTGGCCTGGCGGCCTTGGGGCTTGGCGGGTGGCGCCGCCAGGACGCGGCTGCATGCAGCCGCGAACAGCGCAGCTTCGGCTACCGGCGAAGAACCGGTGACCTGCGAAGCTTCGGCCCGCACACCGCAGGCGCTGGCGAAGTCGCAGAAGCGCGGCGCAGCTGTCCGCCCACCCCACCACGACAAGCGCGGGCGACGGTCCCGGAAGGTGGAGTGCCGGGCCCTCGGCCACCGCGCCGGCGATGGTTCGAGGAGGTGGTGTGGGGGGGCCGTCGGCCGGGTTTCGGCGACATGGATGTCGCCGAAAAGCCTACATGGGCGTATCCACGGCGTCCCGGACGAGCCCCCCACACCGCCTCCACCGAGGCAGCCCCCCGCAAAGGCCGAGGGCGCGGCACGCCACCGACACCAGGAATCTCGCCCGCAGCGCAGGCACAACACCGCGACACCGCAAACGCCGGCGAACGCTCACGAAAGCCAGCGACGCCTCCCGCCAAGCCAACAGGCCGCCAGGAAACGGGACACGACGCAAACCCGTATCCCGGCAACGGGAGTCAGCGAAGGTCAGGAAGCGAGAACCGCCAGCACCGCGTCCGGCGCCACGTCAGCGAACACCTCGGCGCGCCCGACGCCACGCCAGAGCACAAGCCGCAGCTGCCCCGAGAGCGCCTTCTTGTCCAGACGCATGTGAGCGAGAAGCACATCGGCGGAGAGACCGGCGGGCAGCGACACCGGCAGCCCGAACGACGAGAGCAGCGACTGCAACCGCAGCGCGTCTTCCTCGGGCGCCAGGCCAAGCCGCGAAGAGAGCCTGGCCGCCAACATCATCCCGACCGCAACCGCCTCCCCGTGCAGCCAACCGCCGAAACCCTGCGCAGTTTCGACCGCATGCCCGAAGGTGTGGCCGAAGTTGAGCAGCATCCGCTCGCCCTGCTCCGTCTCGTCGCGCGCGACGATCGCCGCCTTGTGCCCGCAGCTTCGCCCCACCGCCTCTGCCAGCGCCGCAGCATCGCGTGCCAGCAAGAATTGCGCATTCGCCTCCAGCCAGGCGAAGAAACCGGCATCGACGATCGCCCCGTACTTCACCACCTCGGCCAGGCCCGCCTTGAGCTCACGCTCGGGCAGCGTGTCCAGCGTCGCCAGGTCGGCCAGCACCGCGGCCGGCTGGTGGAAGGCACCGATCAGATTCTTGCCCTCGGGCAGGTCCACCGCCGTCTTGCCGCCGACCGCGCTGTCGACCATGGCCAGCAGCGTGGTGGGCAGTTGCACGAAGCGTATGCCACGCATCCAGCAGGCGGCGGCGAAGCCGGCCAGGTCGCCGATCACGCCGCCGCCCAGGGCGATCACCGTGGCGTCGCGGCTGGCGCCGAGGGCGGCGAGGGCGGACATCAGTTCGCTGAAGCGGGCCAGGGTCTTTTCCTGTTCGCCCGGCGGCAGCACCACGCTGCGCAGCGTCTTGCCGGCGAGGGCGGCCTCGACCCGGGCCAGGTAATGCGGGGCGACGTTGGCATCGCTGACCACCAGCACGTGCCGGCCCGGCGCCAGCTGCTGCAGCAGGGCGGTGTCGTCGAGCAGGCCGCGGGCGATGCGGATGTCGTAGGCGCGCTTGCCCAGGGCGACGCGGACGAGGCGGTTGGGCATCAGGCGGCCTCCCCCTCGCGCTGCCAGTGGCTGGCCAGCAGGGCCGCCAGGCGTTCGGCGGCGGTGGCGACGGCCAGGCCGTCGGAGGCGAAGACCATATCGGCCACCTCGGCGTAGAGCGGATCGCGTTCGGTGGCCAGGGCCTCGAGGCGGGCGCGCCGGTCGGGGGTGTTCAGCAGCGGACGCTGGCGGTCGCGCGCCAGGCGTTCGAGTTGCTGCTCCACGCCCACCGACAGGTGCACGACGTAGCCGCGCTCGCGCAGCGCGGTGCGGTTGGCCGGCGAGAGCACGGCGCCGCCGCCGGTGGCGACCAGGCGGTCGCGGCCGCGCATCAGTTCTGCGATCAGGGCGGCTTCGCGCTGGCGGAAGCCGGCTTCGCCCTCGCATTCGAAGATGATCGGTACCGGCGCGCCGGTGAGTTCTTCCAGGCGCTGGTCGCAGTCGACGAACTCCAGGCCCAGGCGCTCGGCCAGGCGCTTGCCGATGGAGGTCTTGCCGGCGCCCATGGGACCGACCAGCACGAGGTTGGGAGCGGGATTCATGCGGCGATGCTAGCACTGCGGCGCCCCGGTCCCGGAGCGGGCGTATAGTGGTCCGGGCCGCTGTCCGGCGGCGTCACCGGAGCAAGGACATGGCCAATTCCACTGTTACCAAGGTGATCGAAGTGTCGGCCTCCTCGGGCAAGGGCATCGAGGACGCCATGCAGTCCGGGCTGAAGAAGGTCTCCAAGACCGTCAAGGGCATCAAGGGTGCCTGGGTGAACGAGATCAAGGTCGTCACCGGCGACGATGGCTCGATCACCGAGTGGCGCGTCAACATGCGGGTGAGCTTCGTCGTCAGCTGATCGGCCGGCGATCCGCGTCCAGTCCGATCGTCCGGTCGGCGATGGCCGGCAGGCTGCGCAAGGCCTGCCGGCTGACGCGCTCGAAGAACAGCACGAAGCGCTCGACCTCCGGCCGCGACATCGCGCGGCGGCCGGGGTGGGCGGCCTGCAGGGTTTCTTCCTGCTGCCAGCGCCAGCGCGGCACCACCTCGAAGCCGGGGCCGCGCAGCCAGGTCAGCCAGTCCAGCCGCTGCCAGAGCGGGCCGTAGCGGCCGAGCGCCTCGTTGCAGTAGCGGCGCCAGGTGCCGTCGGCGTCTTCCATGCGTTCCAGCGCGTTCAGCGGCGCGGCGAGGGCGGCCTCGTCCTCGGGCGGCACCTTGTGGAACCAGCCCTCGAACACGACCAGGTCCGGCACCGGCGACAGCGGCCAGCGCGAGGGCGGCAGGCGGCGGTCGGCGATCTTGTCGAAGCGCGGCAGACGCACGCGGGCGCCGGCGCGCAGGCCATCCAGCACTTCGCAGGCCAGGGGCAGGTCGTGGCTGCCGGGCGGGCCGCGCGTGGCCAGCAGCGGGTGCACGTGCCGGCCCAGGGCCAGGCGCTCGCGCCGGCCGAGGTAGAAGTCGTCGATCGAAAGCACGACCACGTTCAGGCCGCGCTCGCGGCCCAGCCGGGCCATGTCGGCCGCCAGCGTGGACTTGCCGGTGCCCTGCAGGCCGGTCAGACCGTAGACGGGGACCGGGCCGGGCAGGGCGAGGGCCTCGTCCAGGCGCCGGGCGATGAATTCCGGCCGGTGGTGGGCCGACGGGTGCGGGGAAGGTGTCATCGGCGCGACAATAGCGGCATCCAACGAGGACGAGTAGCCATGGACGCGTTGTACAAGGAGGCCCTGGACACCTTTGCCGGACTGATGCAGGAGGCCAAGGCTTCGCCGGAGCCGGAACCCACCGCCATGACCCTGGCCACCGCCGACGGCAAGGGCCGGCCTTCGGCGCGGGCGGTGCTGCTCAAGGCCTGGGACGAGCGCGGCTTCGTCTTCTACACCAACTACCAGAGCCGCAAGGGCCAGCAGCTGGCGGCCAATCCGCAGGCGGCGCTGCTGCTGCTGTGGAAGCAGGTGCGCGAGGGCGTGCAGGTGCGCATCGAGGGCACGGTCGAACCGGTGACGGCGGCCGAGGCCGATGCCTACTTCGCCACCCGGCCGCGCGAGAGCCAGCTGGGTGCCTGGGCCTCGCTGCAGTCGCAGCCGATGGCTTCGCGGGCGGAGTTCGAGGCGCGCTACGCCGACTACGAGCGCGAGTTCGCCGGCGGCGAGGTGCCGCGGCCGCCGCACTGGTCCGGTTTCCGGGTGGTGCCGGAGATGATCGAGTTCTGGTACGGCGCGCCCTTCCGCCTGCACGAGCGGCACATCTACGTGCGCCGCGGCGGAGCCTGGGAAAAGCGGATGCTGTACCCGTGAGCATCGGGCCGCGCCGCATCGTCTGCCTGACCGAGGAGCCGACCGAGGTCCTGTACGCCCTGGGCGAGCAGGACCGCATCGTCGGCATCAGCGGCTTCACGGTGCGGCCGGCGCAGGCGCGCAGGGAGAAGCCCAAGGTCAGCGCCTTCACCTCGGCGAAGATCGACCGGATCCTGGCGCTGAAGCCGGACTTCGTGGTCGGCTTCTCCGACATCCAGGCGGACATCGCCGCCGAGCTGGTGCGGCATGGCGTCGAGGTGTGGATCAGCAACCACCGCAGCGTTGCCGGCATCCTCGACTACATCCGCCGCCTCGGCGCCCTGGTCGGTGCCGCGGCGAAGGCCGATGCCTGGGCGGGCGAGCTCGAGCGGGAGCTGGAGGTGATCGCCACCCAGGCCGAACAACTGCCGCGGCGGCCGAAGGTCTACTTCGAGGAATGGGACGAGCCGCGCATCAGCGGCATCCAGTGGGTGGCCGAACTGGTGCGCATCGCCGGCGGCGACGACATCTTCCCGGAGCTGGCGGCGCAGCCGCTGGCCAGGCACCGCATCCTCGCCGACGACAGCGAGATCATCGCCCGTGCCCCGGAGATCGTCTTCGGCTCCTGGTGCGGCAAGAAATTCCGCCCCGACCAGGTCGCCGCGCGGCCGGGCTGGGACACCGTGCCGGCGGTCCGCGACGGCCACCTCTACGAGATCAAGTCCCCGATCATCCTCCAGCCAGGCCCGGCGGCCCTCACCGACGGCCTCGCCGCCCTGGCCACCCACATCCAGGCCTGGGGCCGGAAACCGGGGTCAGACCCTTTACTCTGACCCCACGGGTGGGCGCCATGGTGCGTGGGGTGACGGGGTGTGGCATAAGGGGGCTGCCCCCCAGCCAACAAGAATCGGAGGAGTGCTTATGGCCACCCGGATCCTTGCTTTCATCCTGTCCGTCGCCCTTGTTTTCGGCGTGACCACCTCGGTCGCCAACGCCACCCTGATCTCCACCCAGCAGGCCGTCGCCAGCGACGTGCGCGCCGCCCAGGAAGCCGAGGTGCGCGAGCTGCTGGCCCGCGCCGAAGTCGCCGCGATGCTGGTCGACATGGGCGTGGATCCGGCCGACGTGGACGCCCGCGTCGCCGCCCTCTCCGACGCCGAGCTGGCGCAGCTGCACGCCAAGATGCAGGACATGCCCGCCGGCGGTGTCCTGGCCGTGCTGGGCATCGTGCTGATCGTCCTGATCGTGCTCGAGCTCACCGGCGCCATCGACATCTTCAAGAAGGCTTGAACCGCACCGCATCGCGCCCCCGCCCGCCGGGGGCGCGCCGCTTTCCGGCCGCGCTGCGCCGGCTGCCGCTCTGGCTGGCGGCGCTGGCCCTGGCCGGCTGTGCCATCAACCCGCCCGCGCGCCTGCCTTCCGGCGAGATGCTGAGGCTGGAAGGCGTGCCCTTCCACCCGCAGACCGAATACCAGTGCGGCCCGGCCGCCCTGGCCGGCCTGCTGGGCGCCGCCGGCGTGGAAACCTCGCCGGAAACCCTGCGCTCGCAGGTCTACCTGCCCAAGCGGCGCGGCAGCCTGCAGCTGGAACTGGTCGCCGCCACCCGCCGCGCCGGCCGCATTCCCTACCAGGTGGAACCCGAATTCGAGGCCCTGCTGGACGAACTCCAGGCCGGCCGCCCCGTGCTGGTGCTGCAGAACCTGTGGACGCCCAGCGTGCCGCGCTGGCACTACGCCGTCCTCGTCGGCAGCGATCCGGCCCGCAACCGCGTGCTGCTCAACACCGGCCGCCGCGAAGCCAGGCCCACCGGCGCCCGCAGCTTCCTGCGCACCTGGGACTGGGGCGGCCGCTGGGGCCTGGTGGCGCTGCGCCCCGGCGAACTGCCGGCCCAGGCCAGGCCGCTGCGCTACATCGAAGCCGTGGCCGCCTTCGAACCCGTCGCAGGCCCGGAGGCCGCGAAACCCGCCTGGGAAGCCGCGGTCCAGCGCTGGCCCCAGGAACCGCGCCCCTATCTGGCCCTCGGCAACCTGGCCTATGCCGGCGGCGACCCGCGCGCTGCGCTGGACTGGTTTGGCCGCGGCCTGCGCGCCGTGCCCGGCGAGCCGGTGCTGGCCAACAACCATGCCAGCGTGCTGGCGGAACTGGGCTGCCCGCTGGCGGCGCGCGAGGCGCTGGCGCCGGTGCTCTCGTCGCTGCCTTCCGACTCGCCCTGGCGCGATGCGCTGACGCAAACGGCCGCCGATCTCGCCGCCCGCACCGGCCCGGACGGCGCCCACTGCGCCGGCCTGGGTGCCCGCTGAGCGCTCAGTCGGGGAAGAACTCCTGCCGGAACTCCACCCGGATCGGCTTGTCGCCTTCCGGCGTCGCCTCGATCTCGAAGCGCAGGATGTCGCGGCCGACGACATTGGCCTCGGCCAGGTAGTAGATCGCTTCGCCTTCGCGCACTTCCCGCACGCGCAGGTTCATGCGCTGGCCGTTGGCATTGGTGGCGGCGATGCTCACCGCCGCCGGCACGGCGCGATCGGCGCCCGGGGTGCCCTGACGCAGCGCGACATTCACCAGGACGCGGTTGGCCGAGCGGGTGATGCCGTACTGGCGGGCGACTTCGGGGGTGAGGCTGGTGCTCGGGACGGCGTTGTAGTGCAGGGTGATCTCGCCGGACTGCACGAGGTTCTGCGCCAGTGCGGGGGCGAGGGCCAGGCTCAGCAGCAGGCCGGCAAGCAGGGAGAAGGACGTGCGACGCATGGCCGGATCTCCTCTCTGGAACGGACGGCCATCATCGCGCTGCGTTCCGCCGTTGTCA
>DATGPR010000187.1:0-5533 GCA_035304725.1 Arenimonas sp. | reverse complement strand
ACGCGCTCCGGCAGCGGCGTTTCCTTCGGGCTGCGGCTGCGGCGGCCTACTGCCCCGCCATCACCCTCAGGATCTGGCCGAGCCAGTAGGCGATCACCGTGCCGGTGGCGTAACCCACCGTGCCCAGCAGCACGCCCACCGGGGCGAGGGTGGGATGGAAGGCCGCGGCCACCACCGGTGCCGAGGCCGCGGCGCCGATGTTGCCCTGCGAGCCGATGGCGAAATAGAACAGCGGCGCCCGCACCAGCTTGGCGGCGAGCCACAGCACCAGGATGTGCACCAGCATCCACACCGCAGCCAGCGCCAGCAGCATGGGGCGGTCGGCCAGCTGCATGAAGTCCATCTGCATGCCGATGCTGGCGATCAGGAAGTACAGGCAGGCGCTGCCGATCTTGGCCATGCCGGCGTCCTCGAGCCGGCGCAGCGGGGTGAAGCTCAGCAGCAGGCCGGCCACGGTCGAGCCCACGACCACCCACACGAAGGCCGAGTCGAGGCTGAAGCGCGAGGCGTTGGGCACGTTGGCGCCGAACCAGGCCGCCAGCGGCGTGCCGACCGCGTGGGCCGCGCCCACGATGCCGAAGCCGATGCCGAGGATCACCATCAGGTCGGTGAGCGTGGGAATGCGCGCGTTTGCGGCTTCGTGGGCCTCCAGGCGCGCCTTCATCTCGTCGATGGCGCGGGTGTCGGCGCCGCTGCGCGCATCGATGGTGGCCGCGCGCCCGGCCAGGAACAGCAGGGTGGCCATCCAGAGGTTGGCGATCGCCACGTCCACCACGGCGAACTGCCCAAACAGCGTGGCGTCCACCTCGTAGACCTCGCGGATCGCCACCATGTTGGCCCCGCCGCCGATCCAGCTGCCGGCGAGCGCGGCCATGCCCTTCCACACGTCGCCCGCGACCACCTCGGGCAGGAACCATTCGAACAGCTGGAACGCCACGATCGCGCCCAGGAAGATGCCGGCCGTGCCCGCGCAGAACACGAACAGCAGGCGCGGCCCCAGCCGCAGCACGCCCTTCAGGTCGATGGTCATGGTGAGCAGGACCAGGGCCACCGGCAGCAGCACGCGGCTGCCGATCGGGTTGTAGACCGCGCCCTGGGTGCCGTCGATCAGGCCGACCGTGTTGTAGAGCGCCGGGATGAAGTAGCACAGCAGCAGCGCCGGGATCCAGGCGAAGAACTTCCTCCAGAACGGGGTCGGCCCGGAGGCGAGCCAGAAGATCAGGCCGAGCGTTGCCGCGATCAGGCCGAACACGACGATGTCGTTGGTGATCAGCGGCATCGCGGCCTCGATGGCGGCGGCGTCGGTGGCGTCGGGCACGGCGGCGGGCTGGGCCATCGGAGGGGTCCTGTGTGGGAAGCGGATGCGGGCGGGTCGCGGGGCCGGTCCAAGGCCGGCCCGCGCGACCGGGCGGTCACTGGCCGATGTGCTGCTTCAGCCAGGCGTTGACGGTGTCGTGCCAGAGCACGCTGTTCCGGGGCTTGAGCACCCAGTGGTTCTCGTCGGGGAAGTACAGCAGCTTCGACTCGATGCCCTTGCGCTGCAGGGCGGTGAAGGTCGAGAGGCTCTGGTCCAGCGGCACGCGGAAGTCGTTCTGGCCGGCCACCACCAGCATCGGCACGCGCCACTTGTGGATGTGGCGCGCCGGGTTGTGGCGCTCGTAGGCCTCGGGATTGTCGTGCACCGTGCCGCCGTTCTCCCACTCGCTGAACCACAGCTCCTCGGTCACCAGGCCCATGGAGCGGGTGTCGAAGACGCCGTTGTGGTTGACCAGGCACTTCCACGGCTCGTTCCAGTTGCCGGCGATCCAGTTGACCATGTAGCCGCCGTAGCTCGCGCCCAGCGCGCAGGCGCGGTCGCCGTCCAGGAAGTCGTAGCGGTCGAGCGCCGCGGCCCAGCCCTTCTGCAGGTCCTCCAGCGGCTTGCCGCCCCAGTCGCCGCTGATGGCGTCGGTGAAGGCCTGGCCATAGCCGGTCGAGCCGTGGAAGTCGATCATGACCACCGCGTAGCCCTGGCCGGCGTAGGTCTGCGGGTTCCAGCGGTAGCTCCAGCCGTTGCCGAAGCTGCCCTGCGGGCCGCCGTGGATCAGGAACGCCACCGGGTAGCGCTGGCCGGCCTGGTAGTTCCAGGGCTTGACCACGTAGCCGTAGACCGTGGCGCCGCCGGCGCCCTGGAAGCTGAACTGCTCGAAGGCGCCGAAATCGACGTCCGGCAGGCGCTCGGCCGCGGTCGGCGTGATCGCGCGCACGCCCTCGCCTTCCGTCGAGGCGGCATAGATCACGTCGCCGGTGTCGATGGCATTGCGGCTGAACACCAGGGTCGGGCCGGCCACTTCATAGGCGGACACGCTGCCGCCATCGACCAGCCGGGTCACCTCGCCCGTGGCCACGTCCACCTTGAACAGCGGGTACTCGCCGGTGTCTTGCGCGGCCACGTACAGCGCGGTGCCATCGGCCGACGGCTGCAGGCTGCTCGGCGAACGGTCCCAGCCCGGGGCGATCTCGCGCCGCTCGCCGCTGGCCAGGTCGAGCGCCATCAGCGCGAAGCGGTCGGCCTCGAAGCCCGGGCGGGCCATGGCGCGGTAGAAGAGCGTGCCGCCATCGGGGCTGAACACCGGCCCGGCGTCCCAGGCGGGATTGTCCGCGGTCAGGTTCTCCGGCGCGGCGCGGCCGGCGGCGTCGAGGCGGTACAGGTCGAAGTCCGTCGACCACGGCTCCTCGCGCCCGGCCACCTTGATGCTGGCCACCACGCTGCGGCCGTCCGGGGCCCAGGCGTAATCCTCTGCGCCGCCGAAGGGCTTGCCCGGGACGTCGCCGTCAAGCGTGCCGCTGATGGCGGTGGCGCTGGCCACGGGCGCCGCGCCGGCGCCCGGCAGTTCGGCGACGAACAGGCGGTTGCGGGTGCCGTCGGCCCAGGTGTCCCAGTGGCGCACGAACAGCTGGTCGTAGACCACGCCGGTGGCCTTGTCCGCCTTGCGCTCCTCGAAGCGCTTGCGGGTGCAGGCGAAGTCGGCGCCGCAGTCGGCGAAGGTGGCGGCGCTGAAGGCCACGCGGGCCCCATCCGGGGACACGTGGTAGGTGCCGACGTCGGTGGCGAAGGCGGTCAGCTGGCGCGGCTCGCCGCCCTCGACCGGGATCGCATAGAGCTGCTGCGAGCCGCCCTTGGCGCTGAGGAAGTACACCGTGCGGCCGTCCGGCGAGAAGGCCGGCGAATTCACGTTCCAGCCCTCGGGGGTCAGGCGCCGCGGCGGCGCCATGTCGCGGGTCACCAGGTTGCGCAGGTACAGCGCGGTGGTGCCCGAGTTGGCCTCCAGGTCGATGGTCCGCTGCGCGAACACCAGCTGCCGGCCGTCGGGCGAGAGCGTGGGCGACGACACCCGCTCCAGCGAGGCGAGGTCGCGGGCCTCGAGGCCGCGGGCGTCGGCGAGCGACGGCATCGCGGCCAGCAGGCAGAGGGTCAGCAGGGCGGTACGCGGCATGGGTCGGGGCTCCTGGCGGAAAGGCCCCGATGGTAGGCGCGCGCGCCCGGGGGCGCAAAGCCGGAAGGTCCCGCCGCCGCCCGCGGGCGGCGGGATGCCGACGCAGGGGCGACGGCCCCGGCGACCGGGCCGCCCCCTCAGCGCGGGCCCGGCTCCACCGGCGCGGCCGGGGTGGCCTCCTGGCGGGTCCCGGTGCGGTACAGCAGCCAGGCCACGACCGCGAGCACGGCCAGGCCGACCCACTGGTTGAAGTGCAGCGACTCGGCCACCGCCAGCACGTCGGCCCGCTCGGTCACCACGATCGGCACCGCGATCGCGATGCCCATCAGGGCCTCGCCGGTGATCAGGCCGGCGGCGAACAGCGTGCCCGGGCGATGGATGCGGTCGCGCGCGGCCTCGTCGTGCGGATGCACGCCGTGGCGGTTCTCCACCATCCAGGCGAGGACGCCGCCGAGGAAGATCGGCACCATCAGTTCGATCGGCAGGTAGATGCCGATCGCGGCCGCCAGCACCGGCACGCGGAAGGTGGACTTGCGCGCCTTCAGCCACTCGTCGAAGGCGATGATGGCGGCACCCACCCCGGCGCCGATGGCGATCATGTCCCAGGGCAGCGCGCCGCCGAACATGCCCTTGGCCACCGAGGCCATGAGCGTGGCCTGCGGCGCGGCCAGCGACTGCGGCTGCTCCGGCGTGGGCGCGCCGATGCCGTAGGCCTGCGCCAGCAGGTTGAGCACGGGCGCCATGATCAGCGCACACGAGAACGCGCCGATGCCGAGCATGAGCTGCTGCTTCCACGGCGTGGCGCCGACGATGTAGCCGGCCTTGAGGTCCTGCAGGTTGTCGCCGCCGACCGCGGCCGCGCAGCAGACCACCGCGCCGATCATGATCGCGGCCACCGCGCCCACCGGCGAATCGCGGCCGAGGAGGAACAGCAGCACCGCCGCCGCGAACAGGATCGTGGCGATGGTGATGCCCGACACCGGATTGTTCGACGAGCCCACCAGGCCGGCCAGGTAGGCCGACACCGAGACGAACAGGAAGCCGGCGAGGATCATGATGATCGTCATCGGCACGCTGACGAACCAGTTGCCCACGATCGCCTGGTACAGGATCAGCAGCGGGATCACGAACAGCGTCAGCGCCACCAGCATCCACTTCATGGGCAGGTCGCGCTCGGTCTCCGCCACCGCCTCGCCGCTGCCCTTGCGCGCCGCGGCGATGCCGCTCTTCACGCCCGACAGCAGCGACTTGCGCAGCGAGAACAAGGTCCAGATGCCGCCGATGAGCATGGCGCCCACGCCGAGGTAGCGGATCTTCGTCGACCAGATGGCCCCCGCCGCGTCGCCGGCCGGCGCCCCCGCCAGCTGCGCGGCGAGCACCGGGTCGGTGTCCAGGAACATGGCGTGGTAGATCGGGATCGCGATGTTCCAGGACAGGATCGCGCCCGAGAGCACCACGATGCCGATGTTCAGGCCGACGATGTAGCCCACGCCCAGCAGTGCCGGCGACAGGTTGGTGCCCATGTAGCCCAGGTAGCGGTCGATGTAGCCCGAGACCACGGCGTTGTCGGGGATCATGCGCAGGCCGCTCTCCGCGGCCAGCTTGACCACCGCGCCCACGGCGGCGGCGAGCCCCAGGACCTTCAGGCCCGGGCCGGGGTTCTCGCCGGCCTTGAGGACTTCGGCCGCGGCCTTGCCCTCGGGGAAGGGCAGCGGGTCCTCGACGATCATCGTGCGCCGCAGCGGCACCGAGAACAGCACGCCCAACAGGCCGCCGAGGCCCGCGATGGCCAGCACCCACCAGTACCGGAAATCGTCCCAGTAGCCGAGGATGACCAGCGCCGGGATCGTGAAGATGACGCCTGCCGCGATGGACGACCCCGCCGAGGCGCCGGTCTGGACGATGTTGTTCTCGAGGATGGTGCCCCCGCCGAGCAGCCGCAGCACGCCCATCGAGACCACCGCCGCCGGGATCGCGGTGGCGATCGTCAGGCCGGCGAACAGGCCCAGGTAGGCATTGGCCGCGGCCAGGATCACCGCCAGCACGATCGCCAGCAG
>DATGPR010000186.1:0-3831 GCA_035304725.1 Arenimonas sp. | reverse complement strand
CGGATGCGCATGACGCGCTCGAGGCCGTAGACGAAGATCTTGCCGTCGCCGACCTTGCCGGTGTTGGCGGCGGCCTGGATGGCTTCCACCACCCGCTCGACCTGGTCGTCGGTGACCGCGACCTCGAGCTTGATCTTGGGCAGGAAGTCGACGACGTACTCGGCGCCGCGATAGAGCTCGGTATGGCCCTTCTGCCGGCCGAAGCCCTTGACCTCGGTGACCGTCACGCCGGACACGCCGGCCTCGCTCAGCGCCTCGCGCACATCGTCGAGCTTGAAGGGCTTGATGATGGCCATGACCATTTTCATGTCGGGTCTCCCGGGATCAGAGGTTGTAGGCGCGTTCGTTGTGCAGGGCGAGGTCCAGGCCCTCGGCTTCCTGCTCCTCGTCCACCCGCAGCGGCAGCACCAGGCCGACCGCGCGCAGCAGCACGAAGGTCACCACGGAAGTGTAGACGATGGTGAAGCCGACGCTCTTGGCCTGGATCCACAGCTGGGCCGCGATGTCGCTGACCTCGCCGAAGCCGCCCAGGGCCGGAGCGGCGAACACGCCGGTCAGCAGGGCGCCGACGATGCCGCCGACCGCGTGCACCCCGAACACGTCCAGGGCGTCGTCGTAGCCGAGCCGGCGCTTGAGGCTGGTGGCGCAGAAGAAGCAGATGGCGCCGGCCGCCAGGCCAATCACCAGGGCGCCCGCCGGACCGGCGGTGCCGGCGGCCGGGGTGATGGCCACCAGACCCGCGACCACGCCCGAGGCGATGCTCAGGGCGCTGGGCTTGCCGTGCACCAACCATTCCGCCCCCATCCAGGCCAGCGCCGCCGCGCCGGTGGCCACCTGGGTCACCAGCATGGCCATGGCCGCCGATTCGTTGGCCGCCAGGGCGGAACCGGCGTTGAAGCCGAACCAGCCCACCCAGAGCATGCCGGCGCCTGCCAGAGTCAGGCCCAGGTTGTGCGGCGGCATCGGGATCATCGGGTAGCCACGGCGCTTGCCCAGCACCAGCGCGGCGATCAGGCCGGCCACGCCGGCATTGATGTGCACCACGGTGCCGCCGGCGAAATCGATCACGCCCCAGTCCCACATCAACCCGCCCTCGCCGGCCCAGACCATGTGCACCAGCGGCAGATAGGCGAAGGTGAACCACAGCAGCGAGAACAGCAGCATCGCCGCGAAGCGCATGCGCTCGGCGAAGGCACCGACGATCAGCGCCGGGGTGATGATGGCGAAGGTCAGCTGGAAGGTGACGAACAGGCTTTCCGGCACCGTGCCCACCAGATCGCCCAGGGCCAGGCCGGGCAGGGTCATGAACAGCACCAGGGCGGTGGCAGCGAGCATCCAGGCGGTGTCGCCGGCACTGATGGCCGGCGGTGCCTCCGGGGCGGCCAGCGCCAGCGAGGGCAAGGCCAGAAGGGCGGACACGGGCAATGCGCGAAGCATGGACGGGACCTCCATGAGCGTGGGGAAGGGCTTTGGAGGCGGAGCGCCTGAACCCTGCCCGACGTTTCGCGATTGAAGGCTCGATGGCGTCTGTGGAATGCTTGTCGGCCCCGGAAGCGCAAGGGCCGCCGCGCCGGATTCGACGCCCGCCTGCCGCGATTCCCCTACGGACACCGCACCCCGGCGGGGCGCATCGTGGTGCCGTCCACCGGAGTTCCCGCCATGATCGATCTCGCCACCCTCGACGACCTCGCCCGCAAGCTCAGCGACCTGGTGCCGCCCGGCCTCAAGGACGCCCGCGCCGACCTCGAGCAGAACTTCAAGGCCACCCTGCAGGCCGGGCTGTCCCGCCTCGACCTGGTGACGCGTGAGGAGTTCGAAGTGCAGCGCGCCGTCCTGCAGCGAACCCGCGAGAAGCTGGATGCCCTGGAGCGGCAGCTGGCCGTGCTCGAGGCCCGCGCCGCCCAGCGTCCCGACGGCGCCGCCCACTAAGCCTTCCCGGTTCCGCCATGAACCTGGCGCTGGCCTACAGCCGCGCCCGGGTGGGCGTGCACGCGCCCGAAGTCCGGGTCGAGGCGCATCTGGGCGGTGGCCTGCCCAACTTCACCCTGGTGGGCATGCCGGCCACGGCCGTGCGCGAAAGCCGCGAGCGCGTGCGCGCCGCCATCATCAACGCCCAGCTGGAATTCCCGCAGCGGCGCATCACCGTCAACCTGGCACCGGCGGACCTGCCCAAGGAAGGCGGCCGCTACGACCTGGCCATCGCCCTCGGCCTGCTCGCCGCCAGCGGCCAGCTGCCGCTGACGGCACTGTCGGAAGTGGAGGTGCTGGGCGAGCTCGCCCTGACCGGCGAACTCAAGCCGGTGGACGGCGTGCTGCCGGCGGCCCTGGCCGCGGCGCGCGCCGGGCGCCTGCTGATCGTGCCGGCGGGCAATGGCAGCGAAGCGGCACTGGCAGGTGAAGGGCGGACGCTGGTGGCGCGCACCCTGCTCGAAGTCTGCGCGCACCTGCAGGGCCGCAAGCCGTTGCCGCCGGCGCAGGCACCGGAAGGCCTGGTCGCGCCGACGTATCCCGACCTCGCCGACGTGCGCGGTCAGGCCACGGCCCGGCGCGCCCTGGAAGCGGCGGCAGCCGGCGGCCATGCCCTGCTCTTCATCGGCCCGCCCGGCTGCGGCAAGACCCTGCTGGCCTCGCGCCTGCCCGGCCTGCTGCCCGAACCCACGCAAGAGGAAGCGCTGGAAACCGCCGCCATCCATTCGGTCAGTGGCCAGGGCCTGGATCCGGCGCGCTGGCGGCAGCGGCCCTTCCGCGCCCCGCATCACCTCGCCAGCGCGGTGGCGCTGACCGGCGGCGGTGGCAATCCACGGCCCGGCGAAATCTCCCTCGCCCACCACGGCGTGCTCTTCCTCGACGAGCTGGGCGAATGGAGCCGCCATGCCCTGGACAGCCTGCGGCAGCCGCTGGAAAGCGGCGTGGTGACGGTGTCGCGGGCGGCGCGGCAGGTGCAGTTCCCGGCCCGCTTCCAGCTGGTGGCGGCGATGAACCCCTGCCCCTGCGGCTGGGCCGGCGATCCTTCCGGCCGCTGCGGCTGCAGCGCCGAGGCGGTGGCGCGCTATCGCGCCGGCGTGTCCGGCCCGCTGCTGGACCGCATCGACATCCAGCTGGCGGTGCCGCGGCTGCCGCCGGAGCAACTTCGTCCCGAAGCGCCGCCCGGTGAACCCACCGCCGCCGTGCGCGAACGCGTGCTCGCCGCCCGCGCCCGGCAGATGGCCCGCGCCGGCGTCGCCAACGCGCAACTCGACCAGGCGGGTACCGAACGCCATTGCGCCCTGGCCACGCCGGAACGCCGGCTGCTGGAACAGGCCATCGAACGCCTGCAGCTCTCCGCCCGCGCCGTGCACCGCATCCAGCGCGTCGCCCGCACCCTGGCCGATCTGGAAGGCGCCGATCGCATCGGCCGCGCCCACGTCGCCGAGGCCATCGGCTACCGCCTGCTCGACCGCGGCCCCGGCCCGGGCCTGGGCTAGGATGGGCGGCGGGAGGAACCTGCCATGAGCAAAGCCGGCGGAAGCTGCCTCTGCGGCGACCTGCGTTTCGAAGCCCGACTGCCCAGCAAGTGGGTGGCGCATTGCCATTGCACGATGTGCCGGCGCGCGCACGGCGCCGGCGTGGTCACCTGGGCCGGCTTCCGGCAGGAACGGGTCAGCCTGCACGACCCGCAGGGCCGCCTGCAGTGGTACCCCTCCAGCCCCGGCGCCGAGCGCGGCTTCTGCAACCGCTGCGGCAGCACCCTGTTCTTCCGCTCGCAGCGCTGGCCCGGCGAGCTGCACGTCGTCGTGGCCAACTTCAACGACCCGCTCGACCGCGCCCCGCAGGTGCACGTCTTCTACGACA
>DATGPR010000185.1:0-3389 GCA_035304725.1 Arenimonas sp. | reverse complement strand
CCCGGCCGCAGCAGCATCAGCAGCCCGGCCAGGCCGGCGATGCCGAAGCCCATGGCCAGCAGCTGGAAAGGCGGGATGTCGCCGGTCGCCGCGGTCAGCACCGCCAGCGAGGACCAGAGCAGGATGGCGGCGAAGCCGGCGAAGGTGGCCTGGCGTGCGGTCATGGAATCGGTCCGGGAAAGGCGCGCAAGATAGCCGCGCCGGCGGGCGGCGTCATCAGCCGCCGGTACCATCTTCCCGGCCGTGGATAATCCGGCGCAGGCAAAGGTCACGAGGCCCGATCCGATGAGCGTGCTGCAGTTCCTGGCCGGTCTGGCGATCCTGATCCTCGGCGCCGAGGTGCTGGTGCGCGGCGCCTCGCGGCTGTCCCTGTCCCTGGGCATGCCGCCACTGGTGGTGGGCCTGACCGTGGTCGCCTTCGGCACCAGCGCGCCGGAGCTGGCCATCACCCTCAGCGGCGCCATCGCAGGCAAGACTGACCTGGCCCTGGGCAACGTGGTCGGCAGCAGCATCTTCAACGTGCTGTTCATCCTCGGCCTGTCGGCGCTGCTGGCGCCGCTGGTGGTGGACCGGCAGCTGGTTCGGCAGGAAGTGCCGATCATGATCGCGATGTCGGCGCTGACCCTCGTGCTCGCCCTGGACCGGCGCATCTCGGCCGTGGACGGCGCCCTGCTGCTGGGCTGCCTGCTGGCCTACATCGTGCTGCTGTACCGGCAGGGCAGGCGCGCGCCGGCGAAGGAAGTGGCCGATCCGCTGCTGCCGCCACCGCAACCGAAACGCGGGCCGCTGCCGGATCTCGCCGCCATCATCATCGGCCTGGCCATGCTGGTGCTGGGCGCGCGCTGGCTGGTGGACGCCGCCACCCACATCGCCCTGCGCCTGGGCATCAGCGAGGCGGTGGTGGGCCTGACCATCGTCGCCGCCGGCACCTCGCTGCCGGAAGTGGCAACGTCGGTGGTGGCGGCCCTGCGCGGGCAACGCGAGATCGCCGTGGGCAACGCCCTGGGCAGCAACATCTTCAACCTCGGCTCGGTGCTGGGCCTGGGCGCGCTGTTCGCCGGCAGCGGCGGCCTGCCGGTGGCGCGTTCGATCCTGTCCTTCGACCTGCCGGTGATGCTGGCGGTGGCCCTGGCCTGCCTGCCGGTGCTGTTCACCGGCCATCGCATCGGCCGTCGCGAGGGCGCGCTGTTCTTCGGCTACTAAATCGCCTACACCACCTGGCTGGTGCTCAGCACGAAGGAGCACGCCGCCCTGGACGAGTTCGGCCTGGTGATGGTGGTGGCGGTGATCCCGCTGACCGTGGCCACGCTGGTGGTGGTGAGCTGGCGGGAATGGCAGGCCCGCCGGCGCGCGGCCGGCGGGTCCTGAGCCTCAGAACGGCTTGGTGTAGACCAGCAGCAGCACGCCGATGGTCAGCAGCAGCGGGATCTCGTTGAACCAGCGCAGCGCCCTGGCGCCGGGCAGCGCCCGGCCCGCTTCCACGCCCTTGAGCCAGCGGCCGGTGACGATGAAGTAGGCCAGCAGCAGCGCCACCAGCGCCAGCTTGGCGTGCAGCCAGCCGCCGGACATGCCGAAGTACAGCCACAGCGTCAGGCCGACCAGGAAGGCCAGGCCGAACATGATGTGACCGAAGCGGTACAGGCGCCGTCCCATCAGCAGCAGCCGGTCGCGCACGGCCGGTTCGCCGGCGGCCTCGGCCAGGTTCACCAGGATGCGCGGCAGATAGAACACGGTCGCCATCCAGGAGATCACGAACAGGACGTGGAAGGCTTTGGTCACCAGATAGGCCATGGAGCGGGCTTCCTTGCTTGCCGGGGAATCACTTGCAGTTGGGACGACGGCCGGCGGCGCGGGCCTGCTCGTAGACCGGCTTCAGCGACGGCGCCGCCGCCTCGAGCTCGCGGATGCGCTGCTGCGGGTCCGGATGGGTGGACAGCCAGGCCGGCGTCCGCTGGCCGCCGCCCTGGGCGATCATGTTGCGCCACAGGGCCGGCGCGGCGTCGGGATCGAAACCGGCCGCCGCCATGTAACGCTGGCCGAGGATGTCGGCCTCGCTTTCGTGCTTGCGCGAGAACGGCAGCAGCACGCCGGCCTGGGCGCCGAGGCCGAGCAGGCCCAGCAGGGTGCGCTTCTCGCCACCGGTGCCGGCATCCAGCACCTGCAGCGCCGTCTCGGTGGCGTATTGCTGGGAGACGCGCTCGGCCGCGTGGCGGGACACGACGTGGCCGAGCTCGTGGCCGATCACCGAGGCCAGCTGGTCCTGGTTGGCGGCGACCTTCAGCAGGCCGGTGTGTACGCCGACCTTGCCGCCCGGCAGGGCGAAGGCATTGGCGGTGTCGTCCTGGATGACCACCACCTCCCAGGGCTGCTGCCGCCACTGCGCGGGCAGCTGGGCGATCAGGGCATTGGCCACGCAGCTCACGTAGGCCTGCTGGGACTTGTTCGTGGCCAGCTTGCCCTGCGACTTGATCTGGTCGAAGGCGGTGACGCCCATGCGGTTCATGTCGGCATCGCTGACCAGGATCAGCTGGGTGCGACCGCTGGGGGCGGTGGCACAGGCGGCCAGGAAGACGGCCGGAGCGAGGAAAGCGGGAATCCAGCGGAGCTTGCGCATGCTCGTACTCCTCGGGGTGGGCCCGGATGCACGGACGGGGGCCCATCATTCCGGGCCGGGCGTCCCGCCGCAAGCAGGGGGCGCGGTTCAGGCGGCGGCGCCGGCCCGGGAGTACAATCGCGGCTTCTTCGTGTCCGTGGAGTGGCGGCATGCGAAGCCCTGCGAATCCCACGGAATCCCCATGACTGCTACCTCCGCCGAGGCGCCCGGCGCGCCGACGTCTTTCCGCGACCTTGGCCTGGCCGCGCCCCTGCTGACGGCCCTGACCGAAGTCGGCTACGAGACGCCCTCGCCGATCCAGGCCGCCACCATCCCGCTGCTGCTGGCCGGCCGCGACGTGCTGGGCCTGGCCCAGACCGGCACCGGCAAGACCGCCGCCTTCGCCCTGCCCCTGCTCTCGCGCCTGGACCTGGGCCAGAAGACGCCGCAGGTGCTGGTGCTGTGCCCGACCCGCGAGCTGGGCATCCAGGTCGCCGAAGCCTTCCAGAAGTACGCCGCGCACCTGCCCGGCTTCCGCGTGCTGCCGATCTACGGCGGCCAGGCCTACGGCCCGCAGCTGGCGGCGTTGCGCCGCGGCGTGCACGTGGTCGTGGGTACGCCGGGCCGGGTGATCGATCACCTCGAGCGCGGCTCCCTGGACCTGTCCGGCCTGTCCTGCCTGGTGCTGGACGAGGCCGACGAGATGCTGCGCATGGGCTTCATCGACGACGTCGAGCAGATCCTGCGCAGCATGCCGGAGCAGCGGCAGACGGCGCTGTTCTCCGCCACCATGCCG
>DATGPR010000184.1:0-10801 GCA_035304725.1 Arenimonas sp. | reverse complement strand
GCGCTTCGTCGCCGGCGTGCTGGGCCCGACCAGCCGCACCGCCTCGATCAGCCCGAAAGTCGAAGACCCCGGCTACCGCAACATCCGCTTCGACGAGCTGGTGGACAACTACGCCGTGGCTGCGCAGGCCCTGGTCGAAGGCGGCGCCGACATCCTGCTGGTCGAGACGGTGTTCGACACCCTCAATGCCAAGGCGGCGCTGTATGCCCTGGAGAAGCTGTTCGAGCGGCTGGGCGCGCGCCTGCCGGTGATGGTCTCCGGCACCATCACCGACCGCAGCGGCCGCACCCTCAGCGGCCAGACCGCCGAGGCCTTCTGGTATTCGGTACGGCATGCCCGGCCGCTGGCGATCGGCCTGAACTGCGCCCTCGGCGCCCGCGACCTGCGCGCGCACGTGGACGTGCTGGCGCGGGTAGCCGACACGCACGTCAGCTGCCACCCGAATGCCGGCCTGCCCAATGCCTTCGGCGGCTATGACGAGGGCCCGGAGGAAATGGCCGGGGTGCTCGGCGAGTTCGCCCGCGCCGGCCTGCTCAACATCGTCGGTGGCTGCTGCGGCACCACGCCGGAGCACATCGCGGCGATCGCCGCTGCGGTGCACGGGCTGCCGCCGCGGGCCCTGCCCTCGCTGCCGCGGCATACCCGCCTGGCCGGGCTGGAGCCCTTCGTCATCACCCCGGACACCAACTTCGTGAACGTCGGCGAGCGCACCAATGTCACCGGCTCGGCGAAGTTCAAGAAGCTGGTGCTGGAGGGCCGCTACGACGAGGCCCTGGCCGTGGCCAGGCAGCAGGTGGAGAGCGGCGCCCAGGTGCTGGACGTGAACATGGACGAGGGCCTGCTCGACGCCGAGGCCGCCATGACCCGCTTCCTCGACCTGATGGCGGCCGAGCCCGACATCGCCCGGGTGCCGGTGATGATCGACAGCTCGAAGTGGAGCGTGATCCTGGCCGGCCTGAAGTGCGTGCAGGGCAAGGCCATCGTCAATTCGATCTCGCTCAAGGAGGGCGAGCAGGCCTTCCTGGAACAGGCCGCCGAGCTGCGCCGCTTCGGCGCCGCGGTGGTGGTGATGGCCTTCGACGAGCAGGGCCAGGCCGACACCCTCGAGCGCAAGGTCGAGATCTGCGCCCGCGCCCACGACCTGCTGGTCGGGAAGCTGGACTTCCCGCCCGAGGACATCATCTTCGACCCGAACATCTTCGCCATCGCCACCGGCATCGCCGAGCACGACGGCTATGGCCTGGCCTTCATCGAGGCGGCGCGCGAGCTGCGCCGGCGCTTCCCGGACAGCCACGTTTCCGGCGGCGTCTCCAATGTCTCGTTCTCCTTCCGTGGCAACAACCCGGTACGTGAGGCCATCCACGCCGTCTTCCTCTACCACGCCATCGCCGCCGGCATGGACATGGGCATCGTCAACGCCGGCGCCCTGGCCCTGTACGACGACCTCGAACCCGCCCTGCGCGAAGCGGTCGAGGACGTGGTACTCAACCGCCGCCCGGACGCCACCGAACGCCTGCTGGCCGAGGCCGCCCGGCACCAGCCGCGCAAGGGCGAAAGCAAGGGCGGGGACCTGGCCTGGCGTTCGCTGCCGGTGGAGGAGCGCATCCGCCACGCGCTGGTGCACGGCATCGACCAGTACATCGTCGAGGACACCGAGGAGGCGCGCCTGGCGGCGCCACGCCCGCTGGCGGTGATCGAAGGGCCGCTGATGGCCGGCATGAACGTGGTCGGCGACCTGTTCGGCGCCGGCAAGCTGTTCCTGCCGCAGGTGGTGAAGTCGGCGCGGGTGATGAAGAAGGCGGTGGCCCACCTCATCCCCTACATCGAGGCCAAGAAGGCGGCCGGCGGCGAGGCCGGCAAGCCGCGCGGCAAGGTCCTGCTGGCCACCGTCAAGGGCGACGTGCACGACATCGGCAAGAACATCGTCGGCGTGGTCCTGGGCTGCAACAACTTCGAGGTGCTGGACCTGGGCGTGATGGTGCCGGCGCAGCAGATCCTCGACCGTGCCCGCGAGGAGCAGGTGGACGTGATCGGCCTGTCCGGCCTGATCACCCCCTCGCTGGAGGAAATGGCGCACGTGGCCCGGGAGATGCAGCGCCAGGGCTTCACCCAGCCGCTGCTGATCGGCGGCGCCACCACCTCGCGGGCGCATACCGCCCTGAAGATCGATCCGCACTACCAGGCGCCGGTGGTCTGGGTGAAGGACGCCTCACGCGCCGTCGGCGTCACCCAGTCGCTGCTGAGCGAGGAGCTGCGCGCGGCCTTCGTCGCCGCCAACGCCGCCGACTACGCCGAAGTGCGCCAGCGCCACGCCAACCGCGGCGAGGCCAAGCCGCTGCTGCCGCTGGAGCGGGCCCGGGCGAAGCGCTTCGATGGCGGCTGGGAAACCTACGTGCCGCCGCGCCCGAAGCGCACCGGCCTGACCGTGTTCGAGGACTACCCGCTGGCCGAGCTGGTCGACTGCATCGACTGGACGCCCTTCTTCCAGGCCTGGGAGCTCTCCGGCCGCTTCCCGGCCATCCTCGACGACCCGACCGTCGGCGCGCAGGCGCGCGAGCTCTACCAGGACGCGCGGGAAATGCTCGACCGCATCGTCGCCGAGCGCTGGCTGCAAGCGCGTGCGGTCTGTGGCCTCTGGCCGGCGCATTCGGTCGGCGACGACATCGAGCTGAAGACGGAACACGGCATCGAGGTGCTGCACTGCCTGCGCCAGCAGGCCGACAAGCCGGACGACCGCCCCAATCTCTGCCTGGCCGATTTCATCGCCCCGCGCGACAGTGGCCGCGAAGACTGGGTGGGCGCCTTCGCCGTCACCGCCGGCCTGGGCATCGAACCGCACCTGGAACGCTTCCAGGCCGAGCACGACGACTACCGGGCCATCCTGCTCAAGGCCCTGGCCGACCGCCTGGCCGAGGCCCTGGCCGAGCGCCTGCACCAGCGCGTGCGCACCGAGATCTGGGGCTACGCCCCGGACGAGAAGCTGGACAACGAGGCGCTGATCCGCGAGCAGTACCGCGGCATCCGCCCTGCCCCGGGCTATCCGGCCTGCCCCGAGCACAGCGAAAAGGCGACGCTGTTCCGCCTGCTCGAGGCCGAGCGCCATGCCGGCATGCGCCTGACCGAGAACTTCGCCATGCAGCCGGCGGCGGCGGTCTGCGGCCTGTACTTCTCGCACCCGGACAGCCAGTACTTCGTGGTCGGCCGGCTCTCGCGCGAACAGGTGGCCGACTACGCACGCCGCAAGGGCGTGCCGCTGGCCCAGGCCGAACGCTGGCTGGCCAGCCTGCTGGACTACGACCCGGAGTGAATCACCAGACCAGGTCGTCGGGAACCTGGTACCTGGGATCGGCGTAGGGATCGTCGCCGGCCGGCGCGTCCGGATCCACCTTCAGGGCGATGGCCTGCGGGAAGATCGCCTCGGCCTCGGCCAGGTGCGCCGCCGTCACCAGCAGGTAGCGGCCGTCCAGCTGCACCACGCCCAGCTCGCCGGCGTTGAGCGCCCTGAGCTGTTCGGCGGTGACGTAGATGCGCTTGATCTTGCCGCCATAGGGGAAATGCCGGGCGATCTCCGCCTCGGCGTCGTTCAGTGCCTTGTCCTTGAGGAACTCCGCCAGTTTCGCCTTGGCCTCGCGGCGGCGGCGCGCCTCTTCCTGGCGGGCCTGTTCGGCGGCGATGCGTTCCTGCTTCTCCTGCTGGGCGCGCAGGGCGTAGGCCTTGGCCAGGTCGATCTCCTCCTGGCTGCGCGGACGGCCCTCCTGCTTGCCATGCGCCCTGCCCTGCCCCTTGCCGGCGTGCGCGCCCGGCTTGCCACGGCCGGGCTTGCCCTGGCCGCCACGGTTGCCGGCCGGCTTGCCCGGCTTCGGCTTGCGTTCGGGAGTGCTGGCCTTGAAGCCCAGGCCCAGCAGCTGGTCTCTAAGGGAATTGCTCATTTCGGATCAGGTATCAGTAATGCGGCGGCGGCGGCTCGCTGCCCGGGTCGGCGTACAGCAGCGTGCGCAGCTGCTTGAGGTCTTCCAGGGCGCGCTGCAGGAGCTCGGCCATGCGGGCCGTTTCCATGCGCGCCTCGGCCATGGCTTCACCCAGTTCGGACAGCGCCTGTTCCTGGAAGGTCAGGCGGGTTTCCAGGTCGGCCAGGCGCGCCTCGAGGGCCTCGGGCAGGCGCTCAGGCATGGGTGTCGCTCCGGCGCAGGCTGCGGCCGCGACCGATGCCGTAGTAGGCCAGGCCGGCGGCCTCGACCGCGGCCGGTTCGTAGATGTTGCGGCCATCGAAGACCACGGCGTCGGCCAGGGCGGCCCTGAGCGCGGCGAAGTCGGGGTTCCAGAACGCCTTCCACTCGGTCACCAGGATCAGCGCGTCGGCGCCTTCCAGGGCCTGTTCCGGCCGATCGCACAGCAGCAGGTCGTCGCGCTTGCCGAAGATGCGCCGGGTCTCGGCCATGGCCTCCGGGTCGTGCGCGCGCACCTTCACGCCCGCCGCCCACAGCTGGGTCAGCAGGGTCCGGCTCGGCGCTTCACGCATGTCGTCGGTATTGGGCTTGAAGGACAGGCCCCAGACCGCGAAGGTCTTGCCGGAAAGGCGGTCGCGGCCATAGTGGCGGCTCACCAGCTCGAACAGCTTGGACTTCTGCTCGGCGTTCACCGCCTCGACGGCGTCGAGGATGCGAGCCTGGTAGCCGTGCTGGCGGGCGGTACGCTCCAGCGCCTGCACGTCCTTGGGAAAACAGCTGCCGCCGTAGCCGGCGCCCGGGTAGATGAAGTGGTAGCCGATGCGCGGATCCGAGCCGATGCCCAGGCGCACCATCTCGATGTCGGCGCCGACACGCTCGGCGATGTTGGCCATCTCGTTCATGAAGCTGATCTTGGTGGCCAGCATGGCGTTGGCGGCGTACTTGGTCAGCTCCGCCGAGCGCTCGTCCATCACCACCACCCGCTCGTGGTTGCGGTTGAACGGCGCGTACAGCCGCTTCATCACCTCCACGGCCCGCGGGCTGCGCGAGCCGATGATGATGCGGTCGGGACGCATGCAGTCGTTGACCGCCGCGCCCTCCTTCAGGAACTCGGGGTTGGACACCACCTCGAAGTCGAGCTGGAGCCCCCGCGCCGACAGCTCGCCGGCGATCACCGCACGCACCCGGTCGGCGGTGCCGACCGGCACCGTCGACTTGTTGACCACGATGGCCGGCGTCGTCAGGGCCCGGCCGATGGTCCGGGCCACCGCCAGCACATGGCTGAGGTCGGCGCTGCCGTCCTCGTCCGGCGGCGTGCCGACGGCGATGAACAGCACTTCGGCCTCGGCGATCGCCGCCTCGGCATCGGTGCTGAAGCCCAGGCGGCCGGCCGCGTGGTTGGCCAGCACCATGGGCTCCAGGCCAGGCTCGTAGATCGGAATCCGGCCCTGCTTCAGGCCCTCGATCTTGTCCTGGTCGATGTCGACGCAGGTCACCCGGTGCCCGACCTCGGCCAGGCAGGTGCCGGTGACCAGGCCGACGTAACCGGTACCGAAGACGGCGACGCGCATGGCCGGCTTACTTGACGATGTCCAGCAGCTCGACCTCGAAGGTCAGGGTGGCGTTCGGCGGGATCGGGCCGGTGCCGCTCTCGCCATAGGCCAGCGAGGCCGGGATCCAGAAGGTGTACTTGCTGCCCACCGGCATCAGCGCCACACCCTCGGCCCAGCCCGGGATCACCTGGCTCAGGCCGAACTCGGTCGGTTCGCCGCGCTCGTAGGAGCTGTCGAACTCGGTGCCATCCAGCAGGCGGCCGCGGTAGTGCACGCGGACGACGTCCTGGCGCTGCGGCTTGGGGCCGTTGCCGGCGCGCTCGACCCGGTACTGCAGGCCGCTGTCGGTGACGTGCACGCCGCGCTTGCCTTTGTTGGCCTCGAGGAAGGCGGTGCCCTCTTCCAGGTTCTTCGCCGCCTTGGCCTCGAACTCGGCCATCTGCCGGGCCTGCAACCGGGCGGTGTAGGCGTCCTGGATGATCCGCACCTGCTCGTCGCTGAGCTTGACGTCCTCGCCGGCGAAGCGCGCAGACATGGCCTCGGCCAGCACCTCGACGTCGAGGTCGTCCTTGATCGGCATCAGCGAGTTGGCCAGGTCCAGGCCGATCATGTAGCTGACCTGCTTGCGCTCGGTGTCCAGGCCTTCGATGCCGGGAACCGCCGGCGCGCCCGGCTCGGCCGGTTCGGCGGCGATGGCGGCGGTCTCGTCGCCGGTGTCGTGCTCGGCCTCGGCCGCTTCCTTGTTGCCGCAGCCGGACAGGGCGAAGGCCAGGCCGGCCAGCGCCAGCGGCGCGGCGAAACGCAGGGGGGACTTCATGGGTATTCGACTCCGTCAGTCCGCGCCGGGGTGGCGCGTCGGCCGGTATTGTCGCGGGCGGCCGCCGCCGGGGCAACGACGGCGGCGGCTGGCGTTCAGGCCGGAGGCCTCAGGGCCCGGACGGCGAGGGCTTGGCCAGTTCCCGCTCGATGGCGGCCACCAGCTCCGGATCGTCCGGCTGCACGCGGTGACCGAAACTGGCCACGACATTGCCCTGCCGATCCAGCAGGTACTTGTGGAAATTCCAGCCCGGCGATTCGCCCGTGGCCTCGGCCAGCGCCCTGTACAGCGGCGTCGCATCGGCGCCGCGCACCTGCACCTTCTCGAACATCGGGAACTTCACCCCGTAGGTGAGGGTGCAGAACTCCTGGATCTCTTCCTCGCTGCCGGGTTCCTGGCCCATGAAGTCGTTCGAGGGAAAGCCGAGCACGGCGAAGCCCTGCTCGCGGTACTTCTCGTACATCGCTTCCAGGCCTTCGTACTGCGGCGTGTTGCCGCACTTGCTGGCGGTGTTCACCACCAGCAGCACCTGGCCGGCATAGGCCTCGCCCAGATTGACTGTCTCCTGGGCGGCCAGGCGCCGGTATTCGTGGTCCAGCAGCTCCCCGGCAGCCGCGGGCCGGCCCCAGGCCAGGGCCAGCAGCAACCCGGAAAGAATGGCCAACTTGCTGATTTTCATCGGATTTGCCTCCTGGGAGGGGTCTCGCCCGGGGTCCATGTGCCATCAGTTTGGACCCAAAAGGGGAAAAAGGTGTTGACCGCGCCGGTTTTAGTGTTATAGTTGCCTACAACACCTAACCCCTACCTCACCAAGGGAGGCGGAGATGAACCCGAAGTTCAAGAACAACCTGCTCAGCCTGACCCTCGCGCTGGGAACCGTCACCACCGGTTATGCGCTGGGCCAGCCGCCGAGCCTGCCGGAATCCGGCGAAGCCCCCGCCCCCCACGTCCTGGTGATGGATCAGGCCGACGTCGCCCTGGAATCGGAGGAAGCCTCCCGCGCCCGGGCCATCCGCGGAGCCATGCGCCGGCACCTGGCCATGCCCTTCGTCTCGATTGCGGCCCTGGCGCCGCGCCAGGAGTCCTGAAATGAATGTCGCCTGGAACGACAGCGCGCCGATCTACCGGCAGCTCAAGGAAAAGGTGGTGGCGATGATGCTCGACGGCGTGCTCAAGCCGGGAGACGCCCTGCCCTCCGTCCGGCAGATCGCCGCCGAATACCAGCTCAATCCGATCACCGTCTCCCGCGCCTACCAGGAGCTGGCGGACGAGGAACTCGTCGAGAAACGAAGGGGACTTGGCATGTACGTGACCGAAGGGGCGCGCGAGAAGCTGCTGGCTACCGAACGCGAGCGCTTCCTCAAGGAGGAATGGCCGCAGGTGGTCGAGCGCATCCACCGCCTGGGCCTGGACATCGAGCGGCTCATGAACGCCGCCAAGGAGACGCAGCGATGAGCGCCGTCATCTCCGCCCGCAATCTCAGCAAGCGCTACAACGGCACGGTCGCCGTCGACGGCATCAGCTTCGAGATCCCCGCCGGCCGCATCGTCGGCCTGATCGGCCCCAACGGCTCCGGCAAGACCACCACCCTGAAGGCCGCCCTCGGCCTGATTCCCTACGAAGGCGAACTGAAGGTGCTGGGCCGCGACCCGGCCCGCGAGCGCGACGCCCTGATGCAGGACGTCTGCTTCATCGCCGACGTGGCGGTGCTGCCGCGCTGGCTGAAGGTCAAGGACGCGCTGGACTTCGTCGAGGGTGTGCACCCCCGCTTCGACCGCAAGCGCGCCGAGGCCTACCTGGCCAAGACCAAGCTGCAGCCCAACCAGCGCGTCAAGCAGATGTCCAAGGGCATGATCGTGCAGCTGCACCTGGCCCTGGTCATGGCCATCGACGCCAAGCTGCTGGTGCTGGACGAGCCGACCCTCGGCCTGGACATCCTCTACCGCAAGCAGTTCTACCAGAACCTGCTCGAGGACTATTTCGACGAACAGAAGACCATCGTGGTGACCACGCACCAGGTCGAGGAGATCGAGCACATCCTCACCGACCTGATGTTCATCCGCGACGGCAAGATCGTGCTTTCGGCCTCGATGGACGACGTCGGCGAGCGCTTCCACGAAGTGATGGTGCCGGCCGATCGCGTCGAAGCCGCCCGGGCCCTGGGCCCGATCGACGAGCGCCAGGTGTTCGGCAAGGCGGTGATGCTGTTCGACGGCCAGCCGCGGCAGACGCTGGCCGAGTTCGGCGAAGTCCGCAACCCGGGCATTGCCGACCTGTTCGTCGCCACCATGAAGGGAACCTACGCATGAACACGATGAAGTGGCTGATCAAGCGCGAGTTCTGGGAACACCGGGGCGGCTTCTTCTGGGCCCCGCTGATCGCCGGTTCCATCGCGGTGCTGTTCTCCCTGGTCGCGGCGGTGGCCGGCACGATGCTGGGTCGGCAGAACGGCATGCAGGTCCACGGCAACGACGCCGAAATCGCCGAGGCCATGGGCGCGGTTGGCGACGTGGCGCTGCTCTCCGGCATCTGCATCGCCCTGGCGATCCTGGCCTTCGTGGTCTTCTTCTACTGCCTGGGTTCGCTCTACGACGACCGCCGCGACCGCAGCATCCTGTTCTGGAAGTCGCTGCCGCTGTCGGACAGCCAGATGGTGCTGTCCAAGCTGGCCTGGGCGCTGTTCCTGGCGCCGCTGATCGCCCTGGGCATCGGCATGCTCATCGGCGTGGCCTTCTGGATCATCAGCATGCTGACCACGACCATCAACGGCCTGCCCGGCGCCGGCAGCATCCTGGTGCACTCGCACCCGGTCCGGATCATGGGCTCGATGCTGCTGATGCTGCCGGTGCAGGCGCTGTGGTCGCTGCCGACCGTGGGCTGGCTGATGTTCTGCTCGGCCTGGGCGCGCCGCGTGCCCTTCCTGTGGGCGATCATGCTGCCGGTGCTGGGCTGCGCCCTGGTCAGCTTCACCGACATCTTCCAGGGCGTCGAGATCCCGCACGATGACCTCTGGTACACGATCGCCTTCCGTGGCTTGCTGAGCGCGGCGCCGGGCAGCTGGGCGCTGACCCTGGAAGGCCCGGGCGTCGACGTCGACAGCCCGGCGCAGATCCCGGAGTTCTTCTCCGCCGCCCACACCCTGGAGCTGCTGGGCCGGGCCGACATCTGGGTCGGTGCGGTGGTGGGCATCGCCCTGCTGTTCGCCGCCACCCGCATGCGTCGCTGGCGCGACGAAGGTTGAGGAGCGTGCTGATGAACACCGCCATTCGGGTTCTTGCCGTGCTGACGATCCTGTCCCTGGCCGCCTGTGACCGGGCCGCGGATCGGGCCGAACGGGTGGCGCAGCGGCTGGAAGCGGCCGCCGCGAAGATCGAGGCCAAGACCAGCAAGGTCGCCGACAAGGTGCGGGAGGAGATGGCCGAGGGCAATCTCCGCCTGAAGTCCGGCAGCCTGCCCAGGGCCGAGATCACGCCCGAGGGCGAACTGCTGATCGACGGCAAGACCCTGGGTCTGGACGCGGAGCAGCGCAGCCTGGCCCTGGCCTACCGCGAGGAAATGATCGCCGTTGCCGCCGCCGGCGCCGAGATCGGCATGGATGGCGCTGCCCTCGCCGTCCATGCCCTGGGCGAGACCGCCAACGCCCTGTTCTCGGGCGACGCCGAGAACCTGCAGAGCCGGGTGGACGATCGCGTGCAGGACGATGCCGGCAAGATCCGCGAATCCGCCCTCGCCCTGTGCGACCGCCTGACGGCCCTGCACCGGGCCCAGGACGCGCTGGCCGCGGCGGTGCCGGAGTTCGTCCCCTACGCCCGGCTCGAGGCGGACGATATCGACGATTGCGACGACGAGGAGATCTGAGATGCGCCTGATCCCATCCGTTCGACTGCTTCTGGTTCCGGCCCTGTTCGGCCTGGCCACCCTCCCCGCCCTGGCCGACGACGACTGCAAGCACAGCCGCCCGATGTCGCTGGATCCGGACCTCAGCGGCGTCGACAAGGTCCGCTTCGAGATCGGCCCGCATGAGCTCGACCTGCGCGGCGTCGAGGACAATGCCAGCGTCGAGGCCATCGCCTGCGTTTCCGACACCCGCTACTTCGACCAGCTCCGGCTGAGCCAGGAGCGCAGGGGCGACACCCTGGTGATCATCGCCAAGCGCGAGGAACGTGGCTGGGAGATCAACTTCGGCCGCACCTACGCCACCCTCAAGGTCAGCGCCCGCCTGCCGGCCGGCCTGGACTACGAGGTGGACATCGGCTCCGGCGATGCCAGCGTGCGCGACGTCGCCAGCCTGGACGCGCGGGTGGCCTCCGGCGACCTGGACATCACCGGCATCAGCGGTCAGGTCCGGACCCGGGTCGGCTCGGGTGAGATCGAAGCCGAGGAAATCGGCTCGCTGGTGATCGATTCCATCGGTTCCGGCGACGTCGAGGTGCGCGGCGTGAAGGGCAACGTCCGGGTCGACAGCGTCGGCTCCGGCGACCTGG
>DATGPR010000183.1:0-3176 GCA_035304725.1 Arenimonas sp. | reverse complement strand
ACTCGGGCTTGTGCTTGCCGCGCAGCCGGCGCGCGAGCTCCGAGCACAGGCGACCCAGGGTCTTGCCGGTGGCATCGACCACATACCAGTCGCGCTTGACGGTCTCCGGCTTGGCGCTGACGGTCATGGACTTCATGACGGCTCCAAAGGGAATCGGGGTGGAAAGACGCGGAATGATAGCGGCCGAACCGTCCCGGCGCAAGCCCGTCAAAGCCCGCGTGCTAGCATGCCGCCATGCCCGCCACGCCCGCACCGGCACCCCGCGCGGCCGCCAGCGGCGGTCTGGCCGCCCTGGCCGACCGCTGCGTGCAGTGCGGCCTGTGCCTGCCGCACTGCCCCACCTACCGGCTGGACCGCAGCGAGGCCGAATCCCCGCGCGGGCGCATCGCCTGGATGAAGGCCGTGGCCGAGGCCCGCATCGAGCCCGGCCCGACCGGCGACCTGCACCTGGACCACTGTCTGGGCTGCCGCCGCTGCGAGGCGGTCTGCCCGGCCGGCGTGGCCTACGGCGAGCTGCTGACCGGCAGCCGCGCCGCCCAGGCGCAGCGCCGGCGCCGGCCCTGGCGGGAGCGGCTGGCGCTGGCCCTGATGGCGCGGCCGCGCTGGCTGGCCCGGCTGGCCGGCCTTTACCGCCGGCTGGCCCCGCTCTGGCCGCGGGCCTGGCGCCCGGCCGGCCTGCCGCCGCCCCCGCCGGCGCCGGTTCCGGTAACTGAACAGGCCCACACCGCCGCCGGGGCCGACCGCGCCGCCCTGTTTATCGGCTGCGTCGCCGGCCCCTGGGAAGCCCCGGCCCGGGCCGCCCTGGCCCGGCTCTGCACCGCCGCCGGCCTGGCCCTGGACACGCCGGCCGGCCAGGGTTGCTGCGGCACCGCGGCCCTGCACGCCGGCGACCTGGCCGGCGCCAGCCGCCTCGGCGCCGCCAACCAGCGTGCCTTCGCCGGCCACGGCCGCGTGCTTTGCCTGGCCAGCGGCTGCCAGGAAACCCTGGCCCGCAGCCTGGGCGCCGATACCCGGGTCGAGGACGCCCTGGCGACCCTGGAACGCCTGGGCGAGCGCCTGCGCTTCCGCGACGCCGGCGGCCGCCGCGTCGCCCTGCACATCCCCTGCAGCCAGCGCAATGTGCTGCGCAGCGATGGCGCCCTGCGCCGCCTGCTGGCGCGCGTGCCCGGCCTGATCGTGCTGGAACTGCCCGACACCGGCTGCTGCGGCGCCGCCGGCCTGCACCAGCTGAACGAACCGGCCCGCGCCGCCGCCCTGCGCCAGCCGCTGCTGGACGCCCTGGCCAGCAGCGGCGCCGAAGAACTGCTGTCGGCCAATATCGGCTGCCGCCTGCACCTGGCCGCGGGCACTACAATTCCGGTCCGACACCCGGTCGAATTCCTCGCCGAGCACCTGCCATGAGCCACGCCAGCGCCCGCCACTACTCCCCGCTCGACCGCCTGCTGATCGAGGTCCAGCACGCCCTGGACACCAGCTTCGGCAAGGCGCACGCCGAGCGGCCGAATCCGGCCGGCGAGCTGCCGGAAGTGGAGATGGACGACGCCGCCCGCCGCCACGCCGCCGGCCTGATGCGCATCAACCACACCGGCGAGGTCTGCGCCCAGGCGCTGTACCTGGGCCAGGCGGCCGTGGCCCGCGACCCGGACACCCGCGAGCATCTGCTTGACGCCGCGCAGGAGGAAACCGACCACCTCGCCTGGTGCGCCGACCGCCTGGATGAACTGGAGAGCCGGCCCAGCCTGCTCAACCCGCTCTGGTACGCCGGCAGCTGGGCCATCGGCGCCGCCGCCGGCCTGCGCGGCGACGGCTGGAACCTCGGTTTCGTGGTCGAGACCGAACGCCAGGTCGAGGCCCACCTCGAGGAACACCTGGGCTCGCTGCCGCCCGGCGACGAGCGCAGCCGCGCCATCCTGCGGGTGATGAAGGACGACGAGGTGCGGCATGCCGACAACGCCGTCGCCGCCGGCGCCCGCATCCTGCCGCCGCCGATCCCGGCGCTGATGGCCTTCGCCTCGAAGGTGATGAAGACGGTGGCGTACCGGATCTGAGCCCGGCACGCGCGTCCCGGCGCCTTCAGCCGACGAACTTCAGGCCGACCACGCCAGCCACGATCAGGCCGATGCACAGCAGCCGCGGCCAGGCCGCCGGCTCGTGGTAGAGCGCCATGCCCAGCAACGCCGTGCCGACCGCGCCGATGCCCACCCAGACCGCGTAACCGGTGCCCAGCGGGATTTCCCGCAGCGCCCGCGCCAGGCACCAGAAGCTGGCAATCGTGCCCAGCACCGTCACCACGATCGGCCAGGGCCGGGTGAAACCCTCCGAAGCCTTCAGGCCCCAGGCCCAGACGATCTCCAGCAGGCCTGCCGCCAGCAGCCACATCCACGCCATGTCCTGATCCTCCCGGTTCGCACAAAAAGAGAACGGTCCGGAGCCTGCGCTCCGGACCGCCGTCGGTTGCGTCCGCCGGTTTCCCGGCGCGCGGGCCGTCCCGCGTGCTGTATCAGTCGACCAGGTTGCGGCCGTGGAACAGCTCCTCGATCTCGCGCTTGAGCTGCTGTTCGATCCGCATCCGGTCCTTGAAGCTGAGGTTCTTGGCCTTCTCCTCGAACAGGTAGGTGTCGAGATCGAAGTCCTTGAGATGCATCTTCGTGTGGAACAGGTTTTCCTGGTACACGTTGACGTCGATCATCTCGTAACGACCCTTGATCGACTTGGACAGGAAGTCCTGGATCGAGTTGATCTTGTGGTCGATGTAGTGCTTCTTGCCCTTCACGTCGCGGGTGAAGCCGCGGACGCGGTAGTCCATCACCACGATGTCCGACTCGAAGCTCTCGATCAGGTAGTTCAGGGCCTTCAGCGGCGAGATCACGCCACAGGTGGCCACGTCGATGTCGGCGCGGAAGGTGGCGATGCCGTTGTGCGGGTGCGTTTCCGGATAGGTGTGCACGGTGATGTGCGACTTGTCCAGGTGCGCCACCACGGCGTCGGAGATGATCTCCTTGCCGGCCTGCTTCTTGTCGATCACCGGCTCCTCCGAGATGAGGATGGTCACCGACGCGCCCTGCGGGTCGTAGTCCTGGCGGGCCACGTTCAGGATGTTGGCGCCGATGATCCTGGCCACCTCGGTCAGGATCTGGGTCAGGCGCTCGGCGTTGTAGGCCTCGTCGATGTACTCG
>DATGPR010000182.1:0-4775 GCA_035304725.1 Arenimonas sp. | reverse complement strand
GGCGCACGCTTTCCTCGCCTTCCTTGATCTCGATTTCGGCGAGGTTGGATTCTTCCAGCAGGTCGATGAGCTTCTTGATCTTGCGCAGGTCCATGGTGGCCTCTGTGTGGGGCGTCCGCGGCGCGGACGCGTTGCAACGGGGAAACGCGGGGATCAGGCCGGCAGCCGCGCCAGCGCCGCATCCAGGGCGTAGCGGTAGCTGTCGGCGCCGAACCCGCAGACCACGCCGACCGCCTTGTCGCTGAAATAGCTGTGCTGGCGGAAAGGCTCGCGGGCGTGGGGGTTGGAGAGGTGGATCTCGATGAACGGGATCGCCACCGCCGCCAGGGCGTCGCGCAGGGCGACCGAGGTGTGGGTGAAGGCGGCGGGGTTGACCAGGATGAAGGCCGTGCCGTCCTGGCGTGCGGCCTGGACCCGGTCCACCAGCGCATGCTCGGCATTGGACTGGAACGACTCGAGCTCATGGCCGGCCGCCGTGGCGCGCTGCGCCAGGTCGGCATCGATGTCCGCCAGCGTGGTGCGGCCGTAGACCTCCGGCTCGCGGGTTCCGAGCAGGTTGAGGTTGGGGCCGTGCAGGACCAGCAGTTTGGCCATGGTTTCGAGCGGAACCGGGAAGGGCGGCAGTCTGGAGGATGCTGCCTTTACTGTCCAGTTCGGCGAAGATGAAGGCGTTTCAATCGATCGTTTGAAAGTGATGCGGGTACAGCTTCGCGCTGGTGACCCACGCATCGATGGCACCGGCCTTGAACGGGCCCAGGTGCTGGCCGGCGATCCGCCCCCGCGTATCAATCACGACGGTATACGGAAGCAGGCCGCGGGTGTTGCCCAGGACCACGCTGGCGTCGGCGGGGCCGGGGGTGTCGAGCAGGATCGGATAGGTCACCGGGACGTGGCTGAGGAAGGCGCGTACCGAGTCGGCATCGTCCAGGGCCAGGCCGACCACCTGCACGCCGTCCTCGCCCTGGCTCTGCGCGAAGCGCTGCAGCTCGGGCATCTCCTCGATGCAGGGCTGGCACCAGCTGGCCCAGACGTTCACCAGCAGCGGGCGACCTGGCGCGATCGAGGCCAGTTCGACGATGTTGCCGTCCAGGTCGGGCAGGCGGATCGGTTCCACCTGCTTTTCCAGCAGGGCTCCGAGGGGTTGGGGGCCGGAAGAGGCCGGGGAGGCGGTCGCCGGCAGCCCGTCGACCACTTCGCCGGTTTCCTCCGCGAAACCGGCCGTGGACCCGGCGCGCCCGGCCTCGTACCAGGCACGCGCACCCAGCCCCAGCGCCGCAGCGCAGGCGGCCGCCAGCACCATGCGCAAGGTGGGACTCATCGTGCCGCCGCCCGCAGCAGGGCGTCCTCGACGATGGCCGGGGTCAGTACCGGGGGCAGCACCGCCGGCGGAGCGCCCGGCCCGTAGACCACGTACAGCGGCACGCCCACGGCGTTGTGCTTCTCGAGGAAGGCGCTGATCGCCGGATCGGTATTGGTCCAGTCACCACGCATGTACACCGCGCCGGTGCGGCCCAGCAGTTCGCGGAAGTCGTCGCGGTCGAGCACGTTGCGTTCGTTGGCCTTGCAGGTGACGCACCAGTCGGCGGTCATGTTGACGAACACGACCCGGTCCTCGGCGCGCAACCGGTCAAGCTCGGCCGCTGCGTAGGCCACGGCATCGTTGTGGGCGGCGCGCGCGCTGGCGGCCGGCAGGCGGGTCACGCCCCAGGCGGGGAGCAGGGCGACCACGGCCAGCAGCAGGGCGGCGAGCGCGGCCGGGCGACGGCCGCCCCAACGGGCTCGCTCGAACCACCACAGCGCCAATGCCAGCACCGCGGCACCGGCCAGGACCAGGGCGACCGCATCCACGCCGCGCTGGCGGCCGAGGACCCACAGCAGCCACACCGCGGTCAGGTACATCGGATAGGCCAGCACCTGCTTGACCGTCTCCATCCACGCCCCGGGTTTGGGCAGGCGCCGCGCCAGCCCGGGCACGAAGCCGATCAGCAGGAACGGCAGGGCCAGGCCCAGGCCGAGCACCAGGAACACCAGCATGCCGGCCGCAGCCGGGGCGGCGAAGGCATAGGCCAGCGCCGGGCCCATGAACGGCGCGATGCAGGGGCTGGCGACCACGCAGGCGAGCACGCCGGTGAGGAAGTCGCCGGCCGGGCCAGTTCGGCCGGCGGCGAGGCTGCCGCCGATGCCGGCGCCAAGCGTGTACACGCCCGACAGGCTCAGGCCGACCGCGAACATCAGGTAGGCGAGTGCGGCGACGAACCATGGCTGCTGCAGCTGGAAACCCCAGCCGGCCGCCTGGCCGGCCGCGCGCAGGGCCACCACCAGGGCGCCAACCGCGGCGAAGGCCACCAGCACGCCGGCGGTGTACCAGAGGGCGTGGCCCCGGGCGCGCTCGCGGCTCTCGCCACTCTGGGCCAGGCCCAGGGCCTTGAGCGACAGCACCGGCAGCACGCAGGGCATCAGGTTCAGCACCAGGCCGCCAACCAAGGCCAGCAGCAGGGCGCCGACCAGGGTCTGCCTGGCCTTGCCGGCCGCGGCTGGCGGCGGGGTGCGGTCGGCGTTGCCGGCCGACGCATCCGGGGAAGGTCCGGCCGGCGCCTGGATGTCGGCCTCGACCGGGTCGGTCGTTCCGGTCGTGGCCGCGTCCGCCGTAGTGGCCGTCGTGGCCGGCGCTTCGGGCGCGGCCGGCAGCGCGGCCACTTCGCCGGCCGGCAGGTCGACCGGGATGCGCCGGGTCAGCGGCGGGTAGCAGATGCCGCCGTCCTGGCAGCCCTGGAAGGTGACCACCAGGGTCGGGCGCGCCGCCTGCGGGCGGGTGCGCAGCACTGGCACCGGCACCACCGTCGGCTCGAAATAGACCGTGACCTCGCCGAAGTGCTCGTCGCGGTGGGCGGTGCCGGCGGGCCACTGCGGGCGGCCGGTCGACAGGCCGGGTGCGTCCTCCAGCGCGAAGCGGGTCGTGTCGCGGTAGATGTAGTAGCCGTCCGCCGGCTGCAGGCGCACCCGCAGGCGGTTGCCGCCGTCGGCCACCGCGTCCACCGCGAAGGCCTGGGTTTCCGGCAGCGCGACGGCATTGCCGAGCGCGGCCGCCAGCCGGTTGCCGCGGCCGCTGCTGCCCTGCAGGCCGGGCAGGCCGCTGGCCGCGCTGGCGCCCCCGGGCAGGCGTACCTGGAGCTTGCGGGTCTGCGGCGGATAGCAGATGCCGATGTCGGCGCAGCCCTGGTAGCGCACCTGGAGCTCGGCCACCTGCCCGGCGCCGGTGGGCTGGCCGTCCAGGATCGCCAGCAGCGCGCCGCGGTAGGTCTCGACCGGGCCGAAGAACTCGTCCACGTGGCGTTCGCCGGCCGGCAGGCGCAGGTTGCCGCCGACGAAATCGCCGCTGGCGGCGACCGAGGTGCGGTGGCGATACAGGTAATAGCCGTCGGCGATCTTCCAGTGCACCTCGATCCGCCCCGGCTCCGGGGCGACCGCGGTGAGCGCGAAGGCCTGGTCGACCGGCAGCAGGTCCGACTCGTCCACGGCCGCCCGCGCGGCGGCGGCCGGCAGCAGCCACGCCAGCAGCATGAGGAGCAGTCCGGCCACGTGCCGGGCCGGGTTGGGGTGGTGCAGGGTCATGCGTGCGTCTTCCGGGAAGTCAGTCACGGGTGGCTTCGACCACCCATCCGAGGTAGGCGGGCAACCCGCCAGCGGCCTTGACCGCCAGGACCTCGGGGAGTTCATAGGGGTGCAGGGCCTGCAGCCGCTCGACCAGCCGCGGCAGGCGGTCGGCCGGGGCCTTGGCCATCAGCAGGACCTCGTCGGCCTGTTCCACCGCGCCCTGCCAGCGGTACACCGAGCGCATGCCGGGCAGGACGCTGGCGCAGGCCGCCAGCCGCTCCTCCACCACGGCGGTGGCCAGGCGGGAGGCGGTTGCCGGATCCGGGCAGCTGCAGAAGACCAGGTGGATGTCCATGGTCGGCAAGTGTAGCCGGGCCCCCCGCGGCGGGGCCCGGCGCCCGGCCCGGGTCGAAAAAGCCGGCCACCCCCCCCTTGAAAGCGTCCCCGGGGTGCCCCATCTGCCGTGCATGCCCCCGGCCTGCCGGGGGTTTTCATGCCGTCGCGGGCGCTGGCACTCGCCAGGGTCGAGTGCTAGACTCGCCGCCCTTTTTCCAACCCAGTCAATCACTTGTGAGGGATTGAAATGAGCAATATCAAGCCGCTGTACGACCGCGTCGTGATCAAGCGCACCGAAGAGGAGAAGGTTTCCGCCGGTGGCATCGTGATCCCGGATTCGGCTACCGAGAAGCCGATCAAGGGTCAGGTCATCGCCGTGGGCGAGGGCAAGGTGCTCGACAACGGCAGCGTCCGCACCCCGAAGGTGAAGGTCGGCGACCAGGTCCTGTTCGGCAAGTACGCCGGCACCGAGGTCAAGCTCGACGGCACCGAGTACCTGGTGGTGAAGGAAGACGACATCTTCGCGGTCCTGGGCTGAGCCCACCGCGCTTCCCGCGTCCAGATCCACACAACGCATAACGAACCACGGAGTTTTTCAAAATGGCTGCGAAGGAAATCCGTTTCGGTGAAGACGCCCGCTCGCGCATGGTGCGCGGCGTGAACATCCTCGCCAACGCCGTCAAGGCGACCCTGGGCCCGAAGGGCCGCAACGTCGTGCTCGAGAAGAGCTTCGGCGCCCCGACGATCACCAAGGACGGCGTGTCCGTCGCCAAGGAGATCGAGCTGGCCGACAAGTTCGAGAACATGGGCGCGCAGATGGTCAAGGAAGTCGCTTCCAAGACCTC
>DATGPR010000181.1:0-7999 GCA_035304725.1 Arenimonas sp. | reverse complement strand
TGATGGCCATCTGGTACCAGAGCTGGACCAGCTCGGGCGAAAGCCTGCCGGCCAGTCCGGCCACGTCCACCCGCCCGTCGCCGCTGGCGGCGCCGGGCACCAGCTGCTGCAACTGGATGCGGTGCAGGGCCGTGGCCAGGTCCTCGAGCACGTGGCCGTAGTCGGGCGAATAGGCGGCCAGTTCCTCGACCCGGGCCATCAGGGCGGCGCCGTCGCCGGCCGCCAGGGCCTCCAGCAGTTCGCCCACCCGGGCCCGGTCGACGGTGCCGAGCATGGCGTTCACCGCCGCCTCGTCCAGCTTGCCGCCGGTGAAGGCGATGGCCTGGTCCAGCAGGGACAGGCCGTCGCGCAGGCTGCCGTCGGCCGCCCGGGCCAGCAGGGCGATGGCGCCGGCCTCGGCCGGCACGCCCTCGGCCTCGAGGATGCGGTGCATCTGCCCGGCGATCTGTTCCTGTTCCAGCCGGCGCAGGTTGAACTGCAGGCAGCGCGACAGCACGGTGACCGGCAGCTTCTGCGGGTCGGTGGTCGCCAGCAGGAACTTCACGTGTTCCGGCGGCTCCTCCAGGGTCTTGAGCAGGGCATTGAAGGCCGGCTTGGAGAGCATGTGCACCTCGTCGATGAGGTACACCTTGGTGCGGCCACGGGCCGGCATGTACTGGGCGTTGTCGATCAGGTCGCGGACGTTGTCGACACCGGTGTGGCTGGCGGCGTCGATCTCCAGCAGGTCGACGAAGCGGCCGGCATCGATGGCCTGGCAGGTCTCGCACTCGCCGCAGGGCTCGGCGCCGCTGCCGCGCTCGCAGTTGAGCGACTTGGCGAAGATGCGGGCGATGGTGGTCTTGCCGACGCCGCGGGTACCGGTGAACAGGAAGGCGTGGTGGACCTTGCCCGTCTCCAGGGCATTGGTCAGGGCCTTGACCACGTGCTCCTGGCCCACCAGCTCGGCGAAGCGCCGGGGGCGCCATTTTCGGGCGAGGACGAGATAGGACATTCGGGGGCTCGGCGGCGCGGCGGGATCCGTCGGGGCATTGTGCCAACCCGGCCGGGCCCGGTCCAAGCAGGCCGCAAGCCGCGCTTGTCCCCGGCCGGCCGGACGCGTATCATTTCCCGCTCGATTCAGGCGTTTATCTCTGCGGAGAGATGTCCGAGTGGTTGAAGGAGCACGCCTGGAAAGTGTGTATACGGCTAAACCCCGTATCGAGGGTTCGAATCCCTCTCTCTCCGCCACTTCCTGACGGCGCGCCCAGAAGGCGCGCCGTCCTTTTCAATGGTGGCCCCGTCGGCCTCCCGCGACGCTGGTCCGAAAACCCCGCCAGGGCCGGAAGGCAGCAACGGTATCGGATGATGCGGGTGCCGGGACCAGCCGGCGGGGTCACCGCCCTTCAGGCCCCGGGATGCAGCCAGGCCGCATCCCCGTCGGCGTAGTGTTCGTGCTTCCAGATGGGGACGCGGGATTTCACTTCGTCGAGGATCCAGCGGCAGGCGTCGAAGGCGGGGCCGCGGTGCGAGGCGGTGACGCCGATCCAGACGGCGATGTCGCCGATCGCCAGGTCGCCGGTGCGGTGGACGCAGGCGGCGGCGGTGAGGGCGAAGCGGGTCATGGCCTCGGCAAGGATGGCCTCGCCTTCCCTTTCCGCCAGTTCGGCATAGGCCTCGTAGCGCAGGCCGGTGACGCGGCGGCCCTGGTGGTGGTTGCGCACCCAGCCCTCGAAGCTGGCGCAGGCGCCGGCCGACGGGTCGAGCAGGCGCTGGCGCAGGGCGGCGCTGTCCAGGGGGCCGGCACTGAGGGCGAACCGCTTCATGGCCTCGCCTCAGCCACCTGAGACCGGCGGGATGAAGGCCACCACGCTGCCCGGCCGCGGCGGCGTCTCCCAGGCGACGAATTCGCCGTCGACCGCGACGCGCAGCTTCTCCTGCGGCAGCGGGAAGCGGTAGCGCTCGCGCAGCTGCATGTACAGCTCCGGCAGCGAGGCCGGCAATGGCAGCTGTTCGCTGTCGCGGCCGGCGGCGTCACGCAGGCTGGCGAAGTACAGCACGGTCACGCTCATCGCTTCACCCTGCCCTGCTCCACGGTGCGCTTGCCGCCGCGCTTGGCCAGCAGTTTCGCCGGCCCGATGATGATGGCGTGCGACAGGGCCTTGCACATGTCGTAGACCGTGAGCGCGGCGACGGTGGCGCCGGTCAGCGCTTCCATTTCGACGCCGGTGCGGTGTGTGGTCTTCGCCGCGCATTCGATCCGCAGCACGGTGTCGCTGGCCCAGCCGACGTCGAAGCGGCAGCCCTCGATCGGCAGCGGATGGCAAAACGGCAGCAGTTCGTGCGTGCGCTTGACCGCCATGGTGCCGGCGATGATGGCGGTGTCGGCCACCGGCCCCTTGGCCGAGCGCATGCCGCCGGCGCGCAGCTGCTTCGCCACCGCGACCGGGAAGCGGACGCGGCATTCCGCCACCGCCTCGCGGGCGGTCGCCTGCTTGCCGGACACGTCCACCATGGCCGGGCGGCCGCTTTCATCCACATGGGTCAGGCGCTTGCCGGCCATCTCAACCTCCGATGTAGAACATCTCGATCTTCCTGCGGTCCTTGCCGGCCTGGCCGCGCAGTTCGCTGTAGCGGTCGGCGCGCGCGGTCCAGACGGCGGCGATGCGCGCGGCCAGCGCTGCCTCGTCCTCGCCGGGGGCCGGCCGCAGCGGCGTTCCCTCGCGGGCGAACAGGCAGGTATAGAGCCGCCCGTCGGCCGAGAGCCGGGCCCGGTGGCAATCGCCGCAGAAGGGTTCGCTGACCGAGCTGACGAAGCCGATCTCGCCGGCGCCGTCGGCATAGGCATAGCGGCTGGCCACTTCGCCGCGGTAGACCGGTTCCAGCGGCCGCAGCGGCCAGCGCGCGGCGATGCGGTCACGCAGTTCGGCCGAGGGCACCACGTCCTGCGGACGCCAGCCGTTGCAGGTGCCGACGTCCATGTACTCGATGAAGCGCAGCACGTGGCCGCTGCCGCGGAAGCGCTCCGCCAGCGGCAGCACCTGCTCCTCGTTGACGCCGCGCTGGACGACGCAATTGATCTTGATGCGGGAGAAGCCCGCCGCCTCGGCCGCGGCCAGACCCGCCAGCACCTCGGCCAGGTCGCCGCGACCGCCGGTCAGGGCGCGGAAGCCCTCCGGTTCCAGTGAGTCCAGGCTGATGGTGATCCGGTGCAGGCCCGCTTCGCGCAGCGCCTTCGCCTGTCCGGCCAGCAGCGCGCCATTGGTGGTCAGGGCCAGGTCCTCGACACCGGGAATGCGCGCCAGCCGCGCCACCAGCGCCGGCAGGTCGCGGCGCAGCAGCGGCTCGCCACCGGTCAGGCGCAGCTTGCGCACGCCCAGCAAGACGAAGGCGCGGGCCAGCCGTTCGATCTCGTCGAAGCCCAGGCGGGCACTGCTGCCCGCCAGGGACGGCGATTCCGCCTGGCCTTCCGGCATGCAATACGGGCAGCGGTAGTTGCAGGTCTCGATGACCGAGATGCGCAGGTCGTGCAGCGGCCGGCCGAGGCGGTCGCGCGGCAGCGGCGCGTCCAGGGGCATGACGGCGTTCATGGCGCCGGCTCGCCGGGCTGCGGTTCGGCCAGCACCAGCAGTTCGCCCGGTTCGGCCACGCGATGGCCGCGCTGGCGCAGCGCCGCCGCCTCGCCTTCGCTGCCGTAGTGGTAAAGCACGCAGCGGGCCATCAGGCCGGGCGGATATTCGCGCTCGAGCTCCTCGATGCCGCTGTGCGAGGGATTGCCCTGCAGGCCGCAGTCGTGGGCGACGATCTCGCCGGCGCCGGCATGTTCGGCCAGCATCTCCGGTATCGGCCGGGTATCGCCGGTCCAGACCATGCTGCCGCGCAGGCGCAGGCCCCAGGCGCTGTCCGGCAGGTGATGCCGGACCGGGAACACGCCGAACCATTGCCCCTCGTGCCAGAAGCCGCGGCTCACCGGGATGAGCTGGAAGGCGTCCCACCAGTTGGCACCGCCCTCGGCCAGTACGCCGGGATAGTCGGCGATGCGCGCCTGCAGGTGCGGCACCACCTTCGCCGGCACGTACAGGCGCACGCGGCCGCGCCGCTGCGGATCGAACCAGGTGCCGAAGAACAGCCGTTCCAGGCCGCCGACGTGGTCCATGTGCACATGGGTGATGTAGACGGCATCCGGCAGCGCGTCGTACTGGCGGCGGTAGGCATCCAGCGCCTCCTGGCCGCAATCGATCATCAGCAGCGGCCGGCCGTCGCGCTCGATCACCGCCGAGGCCGAGCCCAGCCGCGGCGCCGCCGCCGCGTTGCCGACACCGAGGAAGCGCAGGGCCCAGCTCATGCCGCCTGCTCCATGGCACGGGCGTAGGCGGCATGCAGCCGCACATAGCCGGATTGCCAGTCGGCATCGCCGGAAAGCTTGGCCAGCGAACGCTGCAGCCGTGCCAGGTTGCCCTGCTGCCAACCGGCGGCCGGTGCGCGCAGACGGCCGCGGTCGAAGTCGATCAGCCAGGCCTGGCCATCGCCGTCGAGCAGGATGTTGTGCGCGTTCAGGTCGGCATGCTCCAGGCCGGCGCGGTGGAAACGGGCGAGCATCGCGCCGACGGTTTCCCAGGGTGCGGCGCTGACATCGCCGGGCAACCAGGACGCCAGCGACCGCGCACCGGGAATGCGCTCGACCAGGATGGCCATGCGATGGCCCAGGCCTCGCCGCCACCAGCCCGCCAGCAGCGGCGCCGGCGCCGGCAGGCCTTGCTCGCGCAGGCGGCCGAGCAGGCGGAACTCGCGCAGCGCCCGCACACGCGACTGGCCCAGCCAGAGATAACTGCGTTCGCTCAGCCGCGCCGCCAGGCCGCCACGGCGGTAGTGCCGAAGCACCGCCTCGCCGAAGTCGCCGCGCACGAACCAGGCGGCGCCACGGCCGCCGCTGGCCACCGGCGTCGCCGCCCCGCCCCAGTAAGCGGGTTCCAGCATCTCCGCCGATGCTTGCCGTAGCCGCGCCGGGTCAAAGACAATCGCCCCCGACCCGCGGGCATCGCGGACGGGCTGCAGTCGCTCGACGACGGCGGCACTGTTTTCCATGGCCGGCCAGTGTACTCAATGCCCACCCCCTCCGCGCCGCGATCGCTCTGCCTGCTGCGCCTGTCCGCGCTCGGCGATGCCGTGCACGCCCTGGCCCTGGTGCGCGACCTGCAGACCGCCTGGCCCGGCCTGCCCATCACCTGGGTGATCGGCAAGGGCGAGGCCAAGCTGCTGGAAGGCCTGGACGGGGTCGAATTCGTCGTCTTCGACAAGAAGTCCGGCTGGGCCGGCCTGCGTGAGCTGCGCCGGCAGCTGGCCGGCCGCGAGTTCGACGTTCTGCTGAACATGCAGCTGGCCCTGCGCGCCGGCCTTGCCTCCACCGGCATCCGCGCCCGCCGCCGCATCGGTTTCGACAGGGCGCGCAGCAAGGAAGGCCATTCCCTGTTCATCAACGAGCGCATCCCGGCTGGCGGCTGGCATGTGCAGGACGCCTTCCGGCAGTTCCTGCAGCCGCTGGGAATCACCCCGGGGCCCATCCGCTGGGACCTGCCGGTGCCGGCCGAGGCGCATGAGTGGGCGGCGCAGCACCTGCCCGGCGAACAACCCACCCTGCTGGTCTCGCCCTGCTCCAGCCACGCGCTGCGCAACTGGCGGCCGGAACGTTATGCCGCGGTGGCCGACCACGCCGCCGGCCGCGGCTGGCGGGTGGCGATCTGCGGCGGTCGCAGCGAGCTGGAAAGGAAAACCGCCGACGCCATCCTGGCGGCGATGCGCGCGCCGGCCCTGGACCTGGTCGGCAAGGACACGCTCAAGCAGCTGCTGGCCCTGCTCGGCCGGGCGACCCTGGTGCTGACGCCCGATTCCGGCCCGGCGCACATGGCCAATGCCATGGGCACGGCGGTGCTGGGCCTGCATGCCTGCACCGACGCCGAACGCTCCGGCCCCTATTCCGACCGCCGCTGGACGGTGAACCGCTACGCCGAGGCGGCCGAGCGCTTCATGCGCAGGCCGGCCAGTGCCCTGCCCTGGGGCAAGCGCATCGAGTTCACGGGGGTGATGGACCTGGTGACGGTGGAGGACGTGATCGCCCGCTTCGAAGCCTTCCGGACCGAACGCGGGCTCTGAGTTTCAGGCCGCCGCGCGACGGCAGCGGCGCGAACCGGCAGGCGCGGGACTCAGGGCCGGTCGCCGGCGCGATAGTCCTGGTAGCTCTTTTCCTCGACGTAGGCCGAGCCCAGGGCCAGGTTGATCTCCTTCTTGATCCGGGCGCGCTCGTCGTTCTCGAAATAGACCGAGCGGGCCAGGCGGATGAATTCCTGGTCGAAGGCCTGGGCCTTTTCCTTCAGGCGGATGTCGTCCTCGATCACCCACAGGCGCTCGTTGACCGCCTTCAGCTGCGCGCGCAGGTCCGAGATGTCGGTGCGCGAGGCCGGGTGCGCGGCCCAGGTGGCCTCCAGCGCCTCCAGTTCCTTGCGGACATTGGCCAGCTTGGCGGGGTCGGACATGCGCTCGGACTTGATCTGCAGGATGGCGATCTTGTCCAGCAGTTCGCCGAAGGAGACGGGGACCAGGATTTCGGACATGGCGGGGCTCCGGTAAGCAGGGGCGCAGTTTACTCCCCGTCCCGGCGCCGGCGCGGCGGCTGCGGGGCGGGAAAAAGAAGGTAATTCCTAACCTTTCCGGACCAGAATTGGACGTAGTTCCTGGATCGAGATCTGCTTGAGAAGCTTGTACAGCAAGGGTTGCAGGTTCTCGTGCCGGTGATTGAACCGGTAGCAAACTTCGGCCAGGTACAGGTGGAAGTATTGCCGGGGCACGCCACGGTACATGTAGAGCCAGTTCTTGGCGTAGCTCCAGAAGCCCTCGATGCCGTTGATGTGATCCCGCCCGGCAGGCCGACCCTTCTCCTTGCGGATCATCACGTGCTCGCCGCGCAGCTTCAGCGTGGCATAGGCCTGCCACTCGTCGGTGTAGTAGAGCGCGCCTTCCCGGGTGTGCGCCTCGATCTCCCGCATGACCGATACCCGGTCATGGGCCGGGATCGGCATCGCCTTGACGCAGCCGTTGCGCTTGACCAGCCCGAACACGATCACCTTGCCCGCCGCGCCCCAGCCCCGTTTGCCCTTACGGGCGCCGCCAAAGGTGGTCTCGTCGCACTCGATGGCGCCTTCGAACGGCTCGCGCAGTTGCTCCACCAGCGCACAGCAGCCACGCACCAGCCGGTAAAACCGCTCCCGCGAGACCGCGCTGGTATCGGACAGGAACCGCTGCCGGTACGACGGCACGCCCAGCACGAACAACTCCAGCAGGCGCCACTTCGTCGCTGTGGGCAGTCGTACCGAGTCCCACACCGACGTCCACGTGAAACGCAGCCCGCAGGCGCGGCACTTCAGACGTCCATCCCCCAGGCGATAGTGCCGACAACCTGCACATGCGGGACATCGCTTCATGACCAAATCCTCTCAGATTTGGTCCGGTTTGCTTAGGAATTACCTTCCTTTTTAGCCGCTTGTAGCCGCTAGACCGCTCGCGTCCAGCGCTTGGCCTCGTGCTTGAGGATGAGGCCGTCGAGCACTTCCTTGATGACCTTCTTCTCCTCCGGCGCCAGCTGCCGCCCAGCCATCCCGACGCGCTGATCCCCTCGACGTAGGCCACTCTCCCGCCCGACACGGCCCTTGCAAGAGCGAAGAGCAAGGGCCGCGCCGGGCTTAAGCCTGTGCCACTTCTGAGCCGTGGCGCCTTCGTTCGAAGTCCGGTGGTCAGAGTCGGTGCGGCCCGCGCGAAGACGCGCCAGCCGCCGGAGCTTATCCAGCCTGCGCCCCTCAAGGCGGAGACGCCTTCAGCGTCGCAGGCAAGACGTAAGCTTCCCCGGTCGGTAGACACCCAATAAGTAGAACTTTCTGGCATCTTTTCCCCGCCAGGAGGTTGTATGAAGAAGTCGAAGTTCACCGAGACCCAGATCATTGCCGTACTCAAGCAGGGCGACGCCGGGGTGCCG
>DATGPR010000180.1:0-9501 GCA_035304725.1 Arenimonas sp. | reverse complement strand
TGGGCAGGGCGAAGACCATGTTCTCCGGCTCGCCTTCCAGGTCCTGCACGCTGCCGTCGGCGCCCAGCTCGCGCAGGCGGGCGATCACCTCCTGCACCAGCACCTCGGGGGCGGAGGCGCCGGCGGTGACGCCGATCCGGCGCTTGCCGGCCAGCCACTCGGGGCGGATGTCGGCGGCGCCGTCGATCAGGTGCGCCTGCACGCCCTCGCGCTCGGCCAGCTCGCGCAGGCGGTTGGAGTTGGAACTGTTGGCCGAGCCCACCACCAGCACCAGGTCGGCCTTGCCGGCCAGCAGCCTCACCGCGTCCTGGCGGTTCTGGGTGGCGTAGCAGATGTCGTCGTTCTTCGGGCCCTGGATGGCCGGGAAGCGGGCGCGCAGGGCCTCGATGATGCCCATGGTGTCGTCCACCGAGAGCGTGGTCTGGGTGGTGTAGGCGCAGTTCTCCGGCTGGCTCAGCTCCAGGCCGGCGACGTCCCCGACATCCTCGACCAGGTAGATGCGGCCCTGGCCGCACTGGGCGTTCCACTGGCCCATGGTGCCTTCGACCTCCGGATGACCGGCATGGCCGATCAGCACCACGTCGCGGCCTTGGCGGCAGTGCCGGGCCACTTCCAGGTGCACCTTGGTCACCAGCGGACAGGTGGCGTCGAACACCTTCAGGCCGCGCCGCTCGGCCTCGCTGCGCACGGCCTGGGAAACGCCGTGGGCGCTGAAGATGACGGTGGCGCCGTCCGGCACATCGTCCAGCTCCTCGACGAAGATCGCACCGCGCTGGCGCAGGTCCTCGACGACGAAACGGTTGTGCACCACCTCGTGGCGCACGTAGATCGGCGCGCCCAGGGTCTCGATGGCGCGCTTGACGATCTCGATGGCGCGGTCGACGCCGGCGCAGAAACCGCGGGGGTTGGCGAGCAGGATGTCCATGTCGGCGATTATCCGCCTTCCCCGGCCCGTTTCGGGGCCGCGAAACTGAACAGCACCAGCCCGATGGCCCCGGCCACGATGGCCGAATCGGCCAGGTTGAAGGCCGGCCAGTGCCAGGTCCCGTAGTACCAGTCGACGAAATCCACCACGTAGCCGAAGCGCAGGCGGTCGATCAGGTTGCCGACCGCGCCGGCCACCACCAGCGCCAGCGGCACCGCCGTGCGCCAGTCGGCCCGCGGCGTATGCCGAAGCCAGCGCACCATCAGGCCGCTGACCAGCACCGCCAGCAGGCTGAAGAACCAGCGCTGCCAGCCGCCGGCCGAGGACAGGAAGCTGAAGGCGGCGCCAGTGTTGTGCACCAGGGTCCAGTTCCAGAAGCCCTCGATCACCGGCACCGACCGGCCGTACTCGAGGGCGTGCATGGCCCAGTACTTGCTCGCCTGGTCGGCCAGCACCAGCACGGCCGACAGCCACAGCCAGGGCGTGGCATCGGGCGAGGGCCGGGCCATCAGAACCACCGCCGGTTTTCGCCGGCGCCGTAGACGTTCTCCATGCAGCGGCCGCACAGCTCCGGGTCATCGGCGAAGCTGCCGACCTCCGGACGGTAGTGCCAGCAGCGCACGCACTTGCCGTGCTTCGTCGCCACCGCCGTCACTTCCACGCCCTCGCCCGCTCGGATGTCCAGGCGCGAGGTGATGAAGAAGAAGCGCAGCTCCTCCGCCACCGGCGCCAGGCGGGCGTGGGTGGCGGCGTCCAGCTTCAGGTCCACCTCGGCCTCGAGCGAGGCGCCCAGTTCGCCGGAGGCGCGCATCGGCTCCAGCACCTTGGCCACGGCTTCGCGCAGCTCCAGCAGCCTGTCGAAATCCGCTGGCGACAGCTGCGCGTCGGCCGGCAGCGGCGCCAGGCCCTCGTACCAGGTGGCCAGCATCACGTTGTCGGCGCGCTGGCCCGGCAGGTGCCGCCAGATCTCGTCGGCGGTGAAGCTCAGCACCGGTGCGATCCAGCGCACGAAGGCCTCGGCGATGCGGAACATGGCGCTCTGCGCCGAGCGGCGGCCGTGGCTGTCGCGCGGCATGGTGTAGAGGCGGTCCTTGGTGACGTCCAGGTAGATGGCGCCCAGGTCATTGGTGCAGAAGTTCTGCACCGCCGCCACCACCGCGGCGAAGTCGTGCTCCTCGTAGTCACGCCGGATCTGCGCCTGCAGCTCGTGGGCGCGGTGCACGGCCCAGCGGTCCAGCAGCAGCAGCTGATCGTTGGGCAGCAGGTGCGCCTCCGGATCGAAGCCGTGCAGGTTGCCCAGCAGGAAGCGGGCGGTGTTGCGGATGCGGCGGTAGGCGTCGGCGGTGCGCTTGAGGATGTCGTCGGACACCGACATCTCGTTGCGGTAGTCGGCCGAGGCCACCCACAGGCGCAGCACGTCGGCGCCCAGCGTGCCGATCACCTTCTGCGGCTCGACCACATTGCCGACCGACTTGGACATCTTCCGGCCCTGGGCATCGACGGTGAAGCCGTGAGTCAGCACCGCCTTGTAGGGCGCCTCGCCGTCCATCGCCACGCCGGTCAGCAGCGAACTCTGGAACCAGCCGCGATGCTGGTCGGAGCCCTCGAGGTAAAGATCGGCCGGCTTGCCCAGGCCATCGGCGCCGCGCTCGGCCAGCACCGCCTCATGGGTGACGCCGGAATCGAACCAGACGTCGAGGATGTCGGTGACCTTCTCGTAGTCGGCCGCCTCGGCGCCGAGCAGTTCGGCCGGGTCCAGGTCATACCAGGCATCCACGCCGCGCTCGGCCACCATCCCGGCGACCTTGTGCATCAGTTCGACCGAACGCGGATGCGGCTCGCCCGAAACCTTGTGCACGAACAGGGCGATCGGCACGCCCCAGGTGCGCTGGCGGCTGATGCACCAGTCCGGGCGGCCTTCGACCATGCCGGCGATGCGCGCCCTGCCCCATTCGGGGAAGAAGCGCACCTTGCCGATGGCATCCAGGGCGTCGCGGCGCAGGTTGGCCTGCTCCATGGAGATGAACCACTGCGGCGTGGCACGGAAGGCCACCGGCGTCTTGTGCCGCCAGCAATGCGGGTAGCTGTGCTCGAGCTTGCCCTCGGCCAGCAGCACGCCGCGCTCGCGCAGCAGGTCGGCGATGAAGGCGTTCGCCTTCCAGATGTGCATGCCCTCGACCAGGGGCGTACCCGGCAGGTAGACGCCATTGCCGCCGACCGGATTGAGCTCCGGCGTGGCGTGTTTTTCCAGCAGGCCGTACTTCAGGCCGACCTGGTAGTCCTCCTGGCCGTGGCCGGGCGCGGTGTGCACGGCGCCCGTGCCGGCGTCGGTGGTGACGTGGTCGCCGAGGATCAGCGGCACCTGGCGCTGTTCGTAGAAGGGATGCTGCAGCAGCAGGTTTTCCAGCGCCGCGCCTTGGGCCCGGCCCAGCACCTTCGGCTCGCTGATGCCATAGCGCGCGGCCGCCTGCCCGTGCAGCGCTTCGGCCAGCACCAGCAGCACGCGCCGGCCGTCGCGGGCCGGGCCCTCGACCAACACGTAGTCCAGCTCCGGGCCGAGGGTGACGGCCAGCGACGCCGGCAGGGTCCAGGGCGTGGTGGTCCAGATCGGCACCGCGACGATGGCATCGCCGGCGTCGACGCCGAACTTGCCGGCCAGGGCCCTGGCGTCCACCGCGTCATAGGCCACGTCCACCTGCGGCGAGACCTTGTCGGCGTATTCGATCTCCGCCTCGGCCAGGGCCGAGCCGCAGTCGAAGCACCAGTGCACCGGCTTGACGCCGCGGCTCAGGTGCCCGCGCTCGATGATCCTGGCCAGCGCTCGCAGCATGGCGCCCTCGAAGGCGAAATCCATGGTGCGGTAAGGCCGCTCCCAGTCACCCAGCACGCCCAGGCGCTGGAAATCGCGCGACTGGCCGGCGATCTGCTCGGCGGCGTACTCGCGGCACTTGGCGCGGAAAGCGGCAGCGTCGAGCTTGTCGCCGACCTTGCCGTACTTCTTCTCCACCGCCAGCTCGATCGGCAGGCCATGGCAGTCCCAGCCGGGCACGTAGGGTGCGTCATAGCCGGCCATCAGGCGCGACTTGACCACCATGTCCTTGAGGATCTTGTTGACCGCGTGGCCGATGTGGATGGCGCCGTTGGCATACGGCGGGCCGTCGTGCAGCACGTAGCGCGGCCGACCCTTGCCGGCCTCGCGCACCTTCGCGTACAGGCCCTCGGCCTGCCAGCGGGCCAGGATGTCCGGCTCCCGCTTCGGCAGGTCGCCGCGCATCGGGAAGGCCGTCTCCGGCAGGCTGATGCTGTGCTTGTAATCCTTGCCGCCCTTGTCGCTCACGCCGTCACTCCGTGTTTCTCACGGTCGCGCGCCAGGGCCTCGCGGGCCCGGAGCGCATCCTCGTCCATCTGCCGCACCAGGGCTGGCAGGTCGTCGAACTTCATCTCGTCGCGAAGCTTCGCGACGAACTCCACCTCGATCCGGCGTCCGTACAGGTCGCCGTCGAAGTCGAACACATGCGCCTCGAGCAGCGGCTCGACCCCGTCCACGGTCGGCCGCGTGCCCAGGCTGGACACCGACGGCAGCGGCCCGGCACCGATGCCGTGCACCCAGGTGGCGAAGATGCCGCCCAGGGCAGGACGCTTGCCGGCCAGGCGCAGGTTCGCGGTCGGATAGCCCAGCTTGCGCCCGAGCTGCTTGCCGCGCACCACCTTGCCGGCGATGGCATAGCGCCGGCCCAGGGCCTTCGCCGCCAGGTCCAGCTTTCCTTCCGCCAGCCAGGCCCGGATCGCCGTGCTCGACCAGCGCTCGCCCTCGCCCACCGCCTCGATGCCGCCGGCGACGAAGCCGTGATCCGGCCCCATCGCCTGCAGCATGGCCAGGTCACCGCGACGGCGGTTACCGAAGCGGAAATCCGGGCCGACCCAGACCTCGCGCGCCCGCAGCTTCTCCACCAGCACGCGGGTGACGAAGTTCTCGGCCGGCATCGCTGCCATCGCCGCGTTGAAGCGCAGCAGGCCGACCACGTCCATGCCTAGGGCGCGCAGGCCTTCGAACTTGGCCCGCGGCAGCAGCAGCCGCGGCGGCGGGTCATCGCCGCCGAAGAACTCGCGCGGCAGCGGTTCGAAACTCACCGCCACCGCCGGCAGGTCCAGCAGCCGGGCACGGTCGCGGGCGTGGCCGACCAACGCCTGATGACCCCGGTGGAGGCCGTCGAAGGCGCCGATGCAAACCACGCTGCCCTGCGGGCAAGGTGACTCGCCCTCGACGTCCCGGAACAGCCTGCTCATCGGCGGAAGTATAGCCGGCGCGGTTCAGGGCCCGCGCAGATCGCGCGGCCGCCAGCCCGTCGCCAGCAGGGCCAGGCCGTAGCCGGCGGCGCCGGCGGCGACCACCGCCAGCAGCCAGCACCAGCGTGCCAGGCCCGACCAGACGCGCCAGTCGCCGACCACCCGGTTGGCCAGCCAGACCACGCCGGACATGACCAGGCAGGCCAGCAGCAGGCGCAGCAGGTGCCGGCCCCAGCCCGGCGCCAGGGCCAGGCCGCCGCGGCGCAGCGCCCGCCAGAGCAGGCCGGCATTGGCCAGGCCGGCCAGGCCGGTGGCCAGGGCAATGCCGGCGTGGGCGCCGGGGACCTCATTCAGCCACAGCGGCGTGGTGATCGCCGCCGTGAGACCGACATTGATGAAGACCGTGACCACCGCCGCCCGCATCGGCGTGCGGGTGTCCTGGCGGGCATAGAAGGCCGAGAGCAGCACCTTGCTGGCCATGAAGCCGGGTATGCCCACCGCCATCGCCATCATCGCCAGCGAGGTCATGCGGCTGTCGTCGGCATCGAACTGGCCGCGCTCGAAGATGGTGATGGCCAGCGGCTCGGCCAGCAGCCAAAGGCCAAGGGCTGCCGGCAGCGCCAGCAGCAGCACCGTGCGCAGGCCCCAGTCCAGGGCCTCGGCGTAGCCGGCGGTGTCGGTATCGGCATGCCGGCGCGACAGGTGCGGCAGGATCACCGTGCCCAGGGCCACGCCGAACACGCCCAGCGGGAACTCGACCAGGCGGTCGGAGTAGTACAGCCAGCTCTGGCTGCCATCGACCAGCAGCGAGGCGAACATGGTGCCGACGATCAGGTTGAGCTGGGCCACCGAGGACGAGAACAGGGTCGGCAGCATCAGCTTGCCGACCTTGCGCACGCCCGGGTGCCTGAGGTTCAGCCGCAGGCGCGGCCGCAGGCCCAGCCGGCCCATGGCCGGCCACAGAAGCAGCAACTGCAGGGCGCCGGCGGCCAGCACGCCCCAGGCCAGGGCCTTGATTGGCACCTGCAGCAGCGGCGACAGCGCCAGCATGGCGGCGATCACCGCCAGGTTGTGCAGCACCGGGGTCAGGGCCGGCAGGGCGAAGCGCTCGAAGGAGTTGAGCACCGCGCCGGCCAGGGCCGTCATCGACACCAGGGCCAGGTAGGGGAAGACGATGCGCAGCAGCTCGGAGGTGAGCCGGAACTTGTCCGGGTCGTCCAGGCTGCCCGGGGCGATCAGGGCCACCACCGCCGGCGCCGCCAGCAGGCCCAGGCCGCTGACCACCAGCACGGCGGCGCAGAGGGCGCCGGCGATATGGTCCAGGAAGTCCTTCAGGGCCGCCTCGTCGCCCTTCTGCCGCAGCTCCGACAGCACCGGCACGAAGGCCGAGGCGAAGCTGCCCTCGGCGAAGATCCGCCGCAGGTAGTTGGGAATGCGGTAGGCGATGGCGAAGGCGTCCACCAGGCCGCCGGCGCCGAACAGGTGGGCCTGGACCATGTCCCGGACGAAGCCGGCCACCCGCGACAGCAGGGTCATCAGGCCGAACACCGCCCCCGAGCGCAGCAGACCGCCCCGCCGGCTCATGCCCGCCCCTCCCGGCCGGCCGGCCGCCAGGCCCCTCGGGTTTGACTCAAGCCCTTGAATCCCCCATAATTCGCGGTCTTCGCGTCCCCGGACTTTGGCCTGCCCCGCAGGGGCCGGCCGGAATCCACCATTCCCAAAGCCGTTTCCAGAACCGTTTCCAGGAGCCCTCCGTGGCCAACATCAAGTCCGCCAAGAAGCGCGCCAAGCAGACGCTGGTCCGCAACGCCCGCAACGCCAGCCAGCGCTCGATGCTGCGCACCGCCGTGAAGAAGGTCCTCAAGGCCCTGGAGGCCAAGGACGCCGCCGGCGCCGAGGCCGCGTTCGCCGCCGCCCAGCCGATCCTCGACCGCTACTCGGCCCGTGGCCTGATCCACAAGAACAAGGCCGCCCGCCACAAGAGCCGCCTGAGCGCCCACATCAAGGCCCTCAAGCAGGCCTGATCCCGAACGGGATGCGGTGGCGCCCGCGGGCGCCGCGGCAGGCAAGCGAAGGCCGGCGAAAGCCGGCCTTTTTGCTGCCCGAGCCTCAGCCATTGCGGGCCATCTCCGCGCGGGCGGCGGCATCCTCGGCCGCCTCCTTGGCCGCGGCCTTCTGCTCGTCGAAGAACTGCTGCACCTTCAGCACCACCGGCCAGGTGCCCTCCCGGCCCAGGGCCGAGACCAGGAACCAGGGCTGCTTCCAGTCCAGGGCCCTGATGATGGCGTCGGCCCGCGCCTGGCGCTCTTCCTCGGGCAGCAGGTCGGCCTTGTTCAGCACCAGCCAGCGCGGCTTCTCCAGCAGGGCCGGGTCGTGCTTGCGCAGCTCTTCCTCGATGGCGCGCACCTGCCGCACCGGGTCCTCGCCCTCGTCGAAGGGAGCGATGTCCACCAGGTGCAGCAGCAGGCGGGTGCGCTGGATGTGGCGCAGGAACAGCGCGCCCAGGCCGGCACCCTCGGCGGCGCCCTCGATCAGGCCGGGGATGTCGGCCACGACGAAGCTGCGGTCGGTCTCGACGCTGACCACGCCCAGGTTCGGATACAGCGTGGTGAAGGGATAGTCGGCCACCTTGGGCGTGGCCGCCGAGACGGCGCGGATGAAGGTGGACTTGCCGGCGTTGGGGAAGCCCAGCAGGCCGACGTCGGCCAGCAGCTTCAGCTCCAGGCGGATCTCGCGCTCCTCGCCCGGCGTGCCCGGCGTGGCCTTGCGCGGCGCCCGGTTCACCGAGCTCTTGAAGTGCACGTTGCCCTTGCCGCCGGTACCGCCCTTGGCCACCAGCAGGCGCTCGCCGTGCCGGGTGAGGTCGCCGATGATCTCGTCGGTGGCGACGTTGATGACCTCGGTGCCGACCGGCACCCGGATCACCACGTCCTCGCCGGCCTTGCCGAACATCTGCCGGCCCATGCCGTTCTGACCCCGCTGGGCGCGGAAGTGACGCTGGTGGCGGAAGTCGATCAGGGTGTTGAGGTTCTCGTCGGCAACCAGCCAGACGCTGCCGCCGTCGCCGCCGTCGCCGCCGTCGGGGCCGCCCAGCGGGATGAACTTCTCCCGGCGGAAGCTGATGCAACCGTTGCCGCCGTTGCCGGCGGTGACCAGGATGGTGGCTTCGTCAACGAACTTCACGGGGATTGCTTCCCGGGCAGCGGACAAGGGGCCCGGCCCGATTGTGGGCCGTCGTCGCCGCGCCGTGAAGGGCGGCGGCGCGCGGCCGGGTGGATTTCCAGGGCCCGGAAACGAAAGGCCCCGCCGAAGCGGGGCCTCCCAGGCGTCTCCGGGGACGGCCTCAGGCGGCCGGCACCACGCTGACGGTGCGGCGCTTGTTCGGGCCCTTCACGGAGAAGTCGACCACGCCGTCCACCAGGGCGAACAGGGTGTGGTCACGGCCCAGGCCGACGCCCTGGCCGGGATGGAACTGGGTGCCGCGCTGGCGGACGATGATGTTGCCGGCCTCGACGGCCTGGCCGCCGTAGATCTTCACACCCAGGTACTTCGGGTTGGAATCGCGGCCGTTGCGGGACGAGCCTACGCCTTTTTTCTGTGCCATGACGTTGTCTCCTCAGCTCAGCCGGCGATGCCGGTGATCTCGATTTCGGTGTAGTGCTGCCGGTGGCCCATCTGCTTGCGATGGTGCTTGCGGCGGCGGAACTTGATGATGCGGACCTTGTCCAGGCGGCCGTGCGCCTTGACGGTGGCGGTGACCTTGGCGCCCGCGACCTTCGGGGAGCCGACGGTGACCTTCTCGCCGTCGCCAAGCAGGAGCACGTCGTTGATCTCGATGCTGCTGCCCGGCTCGGCGTCGAGCTTCTCCACGCGGAGGGTCTCGCCCTTCATCACGCGGTACTGCTTGCCGCCGGTAACGATGACTGCATACATGACCGGATTCCTCTGTAGTTATTTTCAAAGCCTGCCCGCGGTCACGGGACAGAAGCGGAATTCTAGGGGAAAAACCCCTTTACGGTCAAACCTTTCCACCCCTGCGGGCCCGGCCGGCGGCTGAACGGCCCTGCCCGGGTCCGGCCGGCGCCGGCAAATCCCTGCCCCGGCAGGGATTTCCGGCCCGCCGATTGGCGGTCAGAGTCTGTCCGGGATGCCCTGCTAGACTGCCCGGTTCCGCCCCTCCGGAAGCCCCCTGACCGGCGCATGGACACGATCCGCATCCGCGGTGCCCGCACCCACAACCTCAAGAACATCGACCTGGACCTGCCCCGGGACCGGCTGATCGTCATCAC
>DATGPR010000179.1:0-6934 GCA_035304725.1 Arenimonas sp. | reverse complement strand
ACCGCCGCCTGGGCATTGTCGGCGTCGATCAGCACCGCCAGGCGCGGCTGTTCGTCGACGGGGGCGCGCGGAACGGCGGCTTGGCTCATGGCGGGCTCCTCCGCTTCGGTTCGGGCCGACTATGCCACGGCCTCAGTCGCCGTGCGCCGGAAAGAGGATGGAATGGCGCTGGCCGTTGGGCAGCGTGCGCAGGCCGTATTCACCGTGCACCGCCAGCACGCGGTCGCGGATGGCCGGCAGGGCCTGCGGCTCGGGAATCTCCTCGACGAAGGGCGCGTACTCCAGATCGAGGTCCAGGCGCACACAGCGCAGTTCGGCGCCGGCCTCGTCCACGACCAGGCGCAGGCGCAGGTCGCGCACCACTTCCAGATGGATGGCCTCGCGCACTGCTGCCTGACAGATGCGGTAGACGGTGGTGCGGCCATCCTCGTCCAGGCTGTCCACCGGCCCTTCCAGCGCGGTTTCGAAGCCGATGCCGGCGTCGTCGAGCATGTCGCGCAGCGGGCCGGTGCGCAGGGCGTAGGCCAGGCCGTGGCTGTCCAGCAGCGAGGGCCGCAGCTGGCGCAGGGCGCGGCGCAGGCTGTCCTGGATCTCGCGCACCTGCTCGCGCAGCGATTCCAGCAGGCGCGTGCCGCTCTGGTCGTTGACCTCGCGGAAGGCCAGGCTGATGCGCGTGCCGAGGGCGTGGATGGCCTGGCCGAGTTCGTAATCGAGTTCGGCCGCCAGTTCGCGCTGGCCCTGCTCCTCCACCCGCACCAGGCGCCGGGTCATCTCGCGCAGCTCGCCTGCCAGGGTGGCCAGTTCGTCGGTCTTGGCCTGCAGTTCGCGATGCCGTTCGGCCAGGGCCTCGTGGCTGCGGCGCAGGGCGGCGCTGGCTGTGCCCAGCACCAGGGCGCCGGCGCCGACCACCGCCAGCATCAGCTGCAGCAGGGTGACGTCGGCGCGCATGGCGTCCATGCCCAGCTGCAGCTGCACGCACAGGCCGAGCAGGGTGATGCCGGCGGCGGCGCCCTCCCAGCCGTGCCGGAAACCGATCACGAACAGCGGCGCATAGGCCAGCAGCAGCAGGTGCGCGGCCGGGCCGGCGTACAGGCCCAGCATCAGGAACACCAGCAATTCGGCCACCACCGCCAGGCCGAGGTCGCGCCAGAGGCCGTTGCGCGGATGCAGGGCCGACGGCGAAATCAACAGCGCCAGCAGCAGCGGTGCCACCACCATCTGCCCGGTCAGGTCGCCGTACATGAAGGCGAAGATGCTGGCGACGCTGTCGGCCGCGCTCATCGGCACCGTCACCAGCACCGACCACAGCACCGGCGAGGTGCCGATGGCGCCGAGGGCGCCGGCCAGCAGGAGCAGCAGCATGCGCGTGGGCGAATCCGGCCCGCCCAGCGGCGCCGGCCCGCGCAGCAGGAAGAGCACGGCGGCGTAGATCAGCCAGGGCGCGAAGGCGACCGCCAGGTAGGTGCCGGTCAGCAGGGAGAAACCGTTGAACAGGGTGCGCAGGGTGTGGGCGGCGGCCTCGCCGGCCAGCAGCCAGCCCCAGCGCCGGGCCGGCACCAGCCAGAGCAGGGCCAGGCGCATGCCGGCCGGCAGGAACCAGAGCTGGCCGGACACCGGGATCAGGACCAGCCAGGCCAGCATTTCGACCAGCGCCAGCAGCGCCCAGGAGCCGGTATGGCCGGGCGCGTCCCGCTGCAGCAAGGACACCAGTTGTCGCACGATCTGGCCCCAGCCCCCTGTCGGCCCGGCAGATGCTCTGTTAGATGCTAACGCCGGGCCGGCGCGGCAGCGGTCGCGGCCGCGACGCGGCCCGCGCCTTCCTTGGGCCGGACGGGGTCGATATAATCGCCGGCCTTGTCACACCGGGCTCGTCCCGCCTAACGGGTAGCACTGTGCGCAACCACGATCTGGTCTTCCTCAAGCATTTCTCGCAGGTCATCGCCTTCCTGGTGGCGGTCATGATCGCCCTGATCCTGCTGGCCGTGTTCTTCAACAGCCGGATTGAGCCGGAGGAGAACCCGATCGCCGTGGCGGCCACCGAGGCCCGCATCCGTCCGGTCGGCGAGGCCTATGCCGGCTCCACCGGCGCCGCCGCCGCTGCGGCAGCCGCCGAGGCCGCGGCCAAGGCCGCTGCCGGCCAGGTCGCCTACGACGGCACCCTGGACGGTTCGGTCATCTACAACGCCCTGTGCTCGGCCTGCCACGGCTCCGGCGCCGGCGGCGCGCCCAAGCTGGAGCGCGCGGCCTGGGCCGCCCGCATCGCCCAGGGCATGGACACCCTGAACAAGCACGCCATCGACGGCTTCCAGGGCAGCGCCGGCGTGATGCCGGCCAAGGGCGGCAACCCGGCCCTGACCGACGAGCAGGTCATCGCCACCGTCCAGTGGATGCTGGACAACCTCAAGTAAGCTGGGCGCCAAGCCCGTGCCGCGACGCCGCCTTCGGGCGGCGTCGTCGTTTCCGCCCCCCCGAAAGCTTCCGGAACCGCCATGCGCCTGCGCCCCGCCGTCCTCCTGCTGCTCCTGCCCCTGACCGCCTGCGAGGCCCCGGCGCCGGCGCCCACCGCCACCGCGCCGCAGGTGCCCGGCACCGTCGCCATCGCCGAGGTCCAGGGCCGCGGCCCGCGCAGCCCGCTGGAAGGCCGGGAGGTGACCGTCGAGGGCGTGGTCACCGGCAATTTCGCCAAGGGCCTGGGCGGCGTCTTCATCCAGTCCCTGGCCGAGGACGGCGACCCGGCCACGGCCGAGGGCCTGTACCTGACCCGCGCCCCTGACGCCGAGCCGCGCCTGCGCGCCGGCGACCACATCCTGGCCCGCGGCCAGGTGGTCGAGCTGGGCGAGGACGGCGCCAGCCTGACCGCCCTGGACGGCGCCAGCGTCGAGGTGCTGGGCCGGGCCGAAGTGTCCCCGCTGGAGCTGCGCGAACCGCCGGCCGACGCCACCGGCTGGGAAGCCCTGGAAGGCCGGCTGATCCACCTGCCCGGCCCGCTCACGGTCAGCGGCAATGACGGCCTGGGCCGCTACGGCGAGCTGATCGTCAGCTTTGGCGAGCGCCTGTTCGCCCCGACCGAACTGGCCCTGCCCGGCGAGCCGGCCCTGGCCCTGGCCCGGGAGAACGCCCGCCGCCGCCTGCGCCTGGACGATGCCCGCGACCGCCGCGATCCGGACAAGGTCTGGTACCTGCCGCAGCCGCTCTCGGCCGAGGCGCCGGTGCGGGCCGGCAGCCGGGTCCGCGGCGCCACCGGCGTGCTCGACCAGCGCCACGGCGAGTACCGCCTGCAGCTGATCAGCGAGCTGGAAGCGGTGGAACAGGCGCCGCGACCCGAACGCCCCGAGGTCGCCGGCGAGATCCGCCTGGCTTCGCTCAACCTGCTGAACCTGTTCAACGGCGACGGCGAGGGAGGCGGCTTCCCGACCCCGCGCGGCGCCGCCACCGAGGCCGAATACCACCGCCAGCAGGCCCGGCTGGTCACCCTGCTGCAGGCCATGGAGGCCGACGCGGCCGCCCTGCTGGAGATCGAGAACGACGGCTACGGCCCCGAGTCGGCCCTGGCCCGGCTGGTGGACGCGCTCAACGCCGCCGGCCCGGCCCGCGACTGGCGGTTCGTGGACGCCGGCGAGGGCCCGGGCAGCGACCCGATCCGGGTGGCGCTGATCTACCGCGCCGAGCGGCTGCAGCCGGTGGGCGAACCGGCGACGCTGATCGACGGCCCCTTCGGCCAGCTGAGCCGGGCGCCGCTGGCCCAGGCCTTCCGCGCCGGCGAAGGGCCGGTGTTCCTGCTGGTCGCCAACCACTTCAAGTCCAAGGGCTGCGGCGAGGCCGGCAACGGCGACCGCGACCAGGGCGACGGCCAGGGCTGCCACAACGCCACCCGCGTCGCCTCGGCGCGGCGGCTGCACGCCTGGCTGGACACCGACCCGACCGGCACCGGGCCGGCCGGCACCCTGCTGCTGGGCGACTTCAACGCCTATGCCCAGGAAGACCCGATGCGCTGGCTGCGGACCGCCGGCTGGGCCGATGCCTTCGCCCTGGCCGGGGTCGAGCGGCCCTACAGCTATGTCTACCGCGGCGAGGCCGGCCGCCTGGACCATGCCCTGCTGGACCCGGGCCTGGCCCCGCGCCTGCGCGGCGCCGCCGTCTGGCACGTCAATGCCGACGAGGCCGAGCGTTTCGACTACCGCCACGACCCCGGCCGGCAGCCCTGGCGCGCCTCCGACCACGACCCGCTGCTGCTCGGCCTCGACCTGGCCCGCTAACGGCTATCATCCCGGCCCATGGACGCCCTTCCCGACTTCCCCGCCGCCTCCGGCTCCCTGTACCTGACCGGCCCCGCCGGCCGGCTGGAGCTGATGGTGGACCTGCCCGAGGAGGACACGGGCCGGGCCGGCGTGGCCATCGTCTGCCACCCCAACCCGCCCGACGGCGGCACCCTGCACAACAAGGTGGTCACCATGACCGCCCGGGCGCTGAGCGAGCTGGGCATCCCGGCGGTGCGCTTCAACTTCCGCGGTGTCGGCCAGTCCGAGGGCAGCTTCGACAACGGCCGCGGCGAGGTGCTGGACCTGCTGGCCGTGGCCGCCTGGGTGCAGAAGGTGCGGCCGGGCGACGCGCTCTGGCTGGCCGGCTTCTCCTTCGGCAGCTGGGTGGCGCTGAAGGCGGCCCGGCAACTGCCGGTGAAGATGATGATCTCGATCGCCCCGCCGGTCGGCCACCGCGATTTCGCCGGCGTGCTGCCGCCGGACTGCCCCTGGCTGGTGATCGTGCCCGAGGCGGACGAGGTGGTGGATCCACAGGCGGTCTACGACTGGATCGAGCAGCAGGACCCGCGTCCCAACCTGGTACGCATGCCCGATACCAGCCACTTCTTCCACCGCCGGCTGATGGACCTGCGCGGAGCCATCAAGAACGGCGTGCGCAAACATCTGCCGCCGCCGCGCAATGACTGAAAGCCGGGTGTTGCCCCCTTCGGCGGCCTACGCCGCCGGCGTCGCCGAGGGCCGCTGGCAGCCCGATCCCGCCCAGGCCGCGGCCCTGGCCGAACTCGACCGCATCCACCAGGGCCTGCTGGCCGGCCAGGCCCGGCGCGGCTGGCGCCGCTGGTTCGGCTCGGCGCCGCCGCCGCCGCAGGGCCTCTACCTCTGGGGCAGCGTTGGCCGCGGCAAGACCTTCCTGACCGAGCTGCTGGCCGAACACCTGGGTGAGCTGCCGCGCCGGCGCTGGCATTTCCACCGCTTCATGGTCGAGGTGCACGCGCGCATCCAGGCCCTGCCGGAGGACACCGCCGACACCGTGGCCGTGGTCGCCGACGGCCTGGCCGAGGAACTGCGGCTGCTGGTGCTGGACGAGTTCATCGTCAACGACATCGCCGACGCGATGATCCTGGGGCGATTGCTGGAACGGCTGTTCGAGCGCGGCGTGGTCCTGGTCACCACCTCCAACATCGCGCCGGCCGGCCTGTACAGGGACGGCCTGCAGCGGCAGCGCTTCCTGCCGGCGATCGCCCTGCTGGAGAAGCACTGCCGGGTGCTGCGCCTGGACGGCGCCGAGGACTACCGCCTGCGCCAGCTGACCAGCGCCGAGACCTACCTGACCCCGCTGGGCCAGGCCGCCGAGCAGGCCCTGGCCGAGCATTACGCCCGCCTGGCCGCCGACTGCCCGCGCGAGACCGGGCCGCTGGTGATCAATGGCCGGCCGATCCCGGTGCGCGCCCTGGCCGACGGCATCGCCTGGTTCGATTTCACGGCGCTGTGCGAGGGGCCGCGTTCGGCCGCCGACTTCGTCGAGATCGCCCGCGATTTCCACACCGTGCTGCTGTCGGGCGTGCCGCTGATGGACGCCCGCGCCGACAACGCCGCCCGCCGCTTCATCCACCTGGTGGACGAGCTCTACGACCGCAACGTCAACCTGCTGCTCACCGCCGCCGCCGAGCCGATGTGGCTGTACGGCGGCGAGAAGCTCAGCCAGGAGTTCCAGCGCACGGCCTCGCGCCTGATCGAGATGCGCAGCGCCGAATACATGGCGCGCGAGCATCGTCCCTGAACCCTCCGGCGCTTGCCCGGGCGGCCGCTTGCGGTAGATTCGCCTGACCGGCCCGCCGGGCCGCCAACCGGGGACCTTCCGATGCGCCGACTGCTGCTTGCCACCGCCCTCGCCTCCGCGCTGCCCGCCGCGGCGCAAACACCCGAGGTGGAACCGCTGGCCGCCGCCGTCGACGGCAAGGTCCAGGCCTGGCGCCGCGACATCCACCAGCACCCGGAACTGGGCAACCGTGAGGTGCGCACCGCCGCCCTGGTGGCCGAGCACCTGCGCGCCATCGGCCTGGAGGACGTGCGCACCGGCATCGCCACCACCGGCGTCACCGCCGTCCTGCGCGGCGGCAAGCCGGGCCCGCGCATCGCCCTGCGCGCCGACATGGACGCGCTGCCGGTGACCGAACGCAGCGACCTGCCCTTCGCGTCGAAAGCCACGGCCGAATTCCGCGGCCAGACCGTCGGCGTGATGCACGCCTGCGGCCATGACGCCCACACCGGCATCCTGATGGGCGTCGCCGAGGCGCTGGCCTCGATGAAGGACGACCTGGCCGGCGAAGTGCTCTTCATCTTCCAGCCCGCCGAAGAAGGCCCGCCGGACGGCGAGGAAGGCGGCGCCGAGGAAATGCTCAAACAGGGCATCTTCGAACGCTTCAAGCCCGAAGCCGTGTTCGGACTGCACGTATTCAGCACGCTCAATGCCGGCACGGTCGGCTACCGAAGCGGCCCGCTGATGGCGGCCTCGGACCGGTTCAACATCGTCATCAAGGGCCGGCAGACGCATGGCTCGCGGCCCTGGGGCGGCATCGACCCGATCGTCGCCGCGGCCGACATCGTCGGCACGGCGCAGAGCATCGTCAGCCGGCGGCAGAACATCTCCAAACTGCCGGTGGTGGTCAGCTTCG
>DATGPR010000178.1:0-16350 GCA_035304725.1 Arenimonas sp. | reverse complement strand
CGCGGCGGCCACGCCCTGCGGGCTGAGGTCGCGGGTGGCGGCGAAGCCCCAGGCGCCGTTGGCGATCACCCGGATGCCGGTGCCGATGGATTCGGTGTTCACCACGTTCTGGACCTTGTCCTCGCGGGTGATCACGAACTGCTGCAGGTAGCGGCCGATGCGCACGTCGCAGTAGCTGGCGCCGGCGTCGCGGGCGGCCTGCAGGGCGGCGTCGGCCATGGCCTTCTTGATCGCCACGTCGAGGCCGCCGCCCACCAGGTCCTCGGCGGCGATCACGCGGCTGTAGGGCATCATCAGGCCGGCGAGGCCCAGGCCCGAGATTGTCAGGAATTCGCGTCTGTCCATCGTTCACTCCATCGGGAAAGGGCCGGATCCGGCGTCGCCGGCGGCAAGTGCAATGCCCGCCCGACTCTGGGCGGGCGCCGGCAGAGCGTCAAGTGACTGATGGCCTAGTCCGGACGTCGAATCCGTCCCGGCGCGTTCCGCGGAACTTCAGCCGCCCCGGCACAGTCTGGGGAGCGAATCCACGCGAGGAGTGGCCGATGAGCCGACGATTCCATTACGGGCCCTGGCTGGCGGTGGCCGTCCTGGGCCTCAGCGGCTTCCTGCTCTGGAAGTACTACCCCCGCCAGGCCCCGGCCGACGTCGTGGTGCCCGAGCCCGAGCCGGTGGCCACGGTCGAGCAGGGGCCGCCGCCGGTGCAGCACCCGATCGAGGACGTGCCGGTGCTGCCCGAGGAGGGGCCGGGCGAACCGCTGCCGGCCCTGGGCGACAGCGACGGCGCCGCCCTGGCCGCCCTGTCGGAGCTGCTGGGGGAGGACGCCGGCGCCTTCCTGCGCGGCGAGTTCCTGATCCCGCGGCTGGTGGCAACCATCGACAACCTGCCGCGCTCGCGCATCACCCCGCAGGCCTATGTGGCCAAGCCGGTGGCCGGCAGCCTGACGGTGGCCGGGGTCGACGGCCGGCAGTGGCTGGATGAGGCCAACTACGCGCGCTACGAGCCGGCAGTGCGCCTGCTGGAGACGGTGGACGCGCGCACGGTGGTCTCGGCCTATGTGCGTTTCCACCCGCTGCTGCAGCAGGCCTACCGCGACCTGGGCGTGCCCGACCGGCAGTTCAACGACCGCCTGGTCGAGGTGCTGGATCACCTGATCGCCGCGCCCGAGGTGCAGGGCCCGATCGAGCTGGTGCCGGCCGAGGGCCGGCCGCGCTGGGAATTCGCCGATCCGCGCATGGAAGCGGCCTCGCTGGGCCACAAGCTGATGTGGCGGCTGGGCCCGGACAACGCCGCCCGGGTGAAGGCCCGCCTGCGCGAATACCGCGGCCTGCTGGCCGGGCAGAAACCGCAGGGCTGAGCGCGCCTGACCGCCGACCTCCCGCTGCGCTAGGCTCTGCGCTCTGCAGAGCCTTTGCGCGGGAGGACGCGATGCTGCATTCACTGGGCCGTGCGATCGCCCGATTCCTGGCCAGGCCGCGGGCGCGCGGCAGCCATATCGCCACCAGTCCCTCGGAACTGCTGGGCCAGACCCTGCGCAAGGGCGACGTGCTGCTGGTCGAGGGCAACAGCCGCTTCGCCACCGCGATCAAGTACCTGACCCAGTCCACCTGGTCGCATGCCGCCCTGTACATCGGCGACGCCCTGGGCCAGCCGCCGCCGGGCGAGGAGCCGAAGGTGCTGATCGACGTGGACGTGGTCGAGGGCGTGCGCACCATCCCGCTGAGCACCTTCGCCGGCCTGCACACCCGCATCTGCCGGCCGGTCGGCCTGTCGGCGGAGGAGATCGACGCGCTGGTGAAGTTCATGCTCGACCGCCGCGGCGTCACCTACGACCTGAAGAACATCTTCGACCTGGCCCGCTACTTCATCCGCACGCCGCCGGTGCCGGGCAGCATGAAGCGGCGCATGCTGGCCCTGGGCAGCGGCGAGCCGACCAAGGCGATCTGCTCCAGCCTGATCGCCCAGGCCTTCGCCTCGATCCGCTACCCGATCCTGCCGGAGATCGAGCTGGAGGAACCCAGGGACCCGGCGGCGCGCAGCCAGCGGCGGGAGATCATGCACATCCGCCACCACAGCCTGTACGCGCCGCGCGATTTCGACGTCTCGCCCTTCTTCCAGATCGTCAAGCCGCGGCTGGTGCATGGCTTCGACCATCGCAAGGTCGTCTGGCACGTGCCCGCCGACGGTGATCCGGGCGTGCTGGCGGAGCCGCAGCCGGTGCAGGCCTGAGCGGCCGCGATAAACTCGCCGGCCCGACTTCGAGCCGCCGTCCGTGGCCGTCCTGCCCGATCCCGAACTGGAAACCCTGCTGCTGCCCCTGCGCGAAGGCGAACTCGCCTGGCCCGCGCAGGGCGGAGCGCTGCTGCTGCGCGCCCGCGCCGGCGCGGCGCTGCAGCCCTGGCGCGGGCACGGCCTGGTCTGCGAGCAGAGCTTCCGGCCCTGGGCCCTGGCCCTGGAACAGGCCGGCTTCGACCTCCTGCCGCAGGCGGAAGACGCCGCCGAAGCGGAGCCACGCCGCTACCCGCTGGTGATGCTGCTTGCACCGCGCCAGCGCGACGAGGCGCGGGCCCTGCTGGCGCGCGCCGTCGAGGCCTGCGCACCCGGCGGCGTGGTGCTGGCCTGCGCCGGCAACAAGAGCGGCGGCCGGCCGCTGCAGGACGACCTGGCGCGCCTGGCCGGGCCGGTGCGCGTGCTCTCCAAGCACCACTGCCGCGCCAGCTGGACGCAACCGCTGCAGGGGCCCGCCGATCCGGCGCTGCTGGCCGAGTGGAAACAGCTGGACGCGCCGCGGCCCATCCTCGATGGCCGTTATCTCAGCCGGCCCGGCCTGTTCGCCTGGGACCGCGCCGATGCCGGTTCGCAGCTGCTGCTGGAACAGCTGCCGGCCGATCTCGCCGGCGCCGCTGCCGACCTCGGTGCCGGCTGGGGCTATCTCGGCGCGGAACTGCTGGCGCGCTGCCCGGGCATCCACTCGCTGGACCTGTTCGAGGCCGAGGCACGCGCCCTGGCGCTGGCCCGGCGCAATCTTGCCGATGCGAAGGTGCCGGTGCGCTTCCACTGGCAGGACGTCGCTGCCGGCGTGCCGGGCCGCTACGACCTGGTGCTGTGCAATCCGCCCTTCCACCAGGGCCGGGCCGATCAGCCGGAACTCGGCCGCGCCTTCATCGCCGCCGCGTCCGCCGCCCTGGCGCCCGGCGGGCGGCTGTGGCTGGTGGCGAACCGGCATCTTCCCTACGAGTCGGCCCTGGCGGCGGGTTTCGCCAGCTGGCGCTGCGCCGCCGAACGTGACGGCTACAAGGTGTTCGAGGCGCGGCGATGAGCAGGGTGAAGGCGCTCAGGCTGCTGGCCAACCTCGGCTACGGCAGCCGCAAGGAGGTGCTGGGCCTGTTCCGCGAGGGCCGCGTCACCGATGCCGCCGGCGAGGTGCTGTACGGCGACGACGTGGTGGAACACGCGAACGTGCGCCTGGACGGCCAGCCACTGGATCCGGCGCCCGGCCTGGTGCTGATGCTGCACAAGCCGGTCGGTTACACCTGCTCGACCCGCGACCAGGGCCGGCTGGTCTACGACCTGCTGCCGCCGCGCTTCCGCCTGCGCAATCCGGTGCTGGCCACGGTCGGCCGCCTCGACCGCGACACCTCCGGCCTGTTGCTGATGACCGACGACGGCGGCCTGCTGCACCGGATCATTTCCCCGAAATCGAAGCTGCCCAAGGTCTACGAGGCCGAGCTGGACCGCGACCTGCGCGGCGACGAAGCGGGGATCTTCGCCAGCGGGACGCTGATGCTCGATTCGGAGACGACGCCGCTGGCGCCGGCCGGCTTCGAGGCCCTGGGGCCGCGGCGGGCAAGGGTGGTGCTGCACGAGGGCCGCTACCACCAGGTGCGGCGCATGTTCGCCGCGGTCGGCAACCATGTGGTGGCCCTGCATCGCAGCGCCATCGGCGGCCTGACGCTGGATGGACTGGCGCCCGGCGCCTGGCGGCCGCTGGACCGGGACGACCTGCGCCGGCTGTGGTCCCCGGGAGAAAGCTGAACGACGGCCCCCGGCCCGCGGCTCGGTTCAAGGGCAATTCATGGCGGCGGCGGCGAAATCGCCGCGTGGACCGGAGGGCGGTCCATCGCCAGACGAGGTGACGACCATGAAAAAGCTAGCGTTCGCAACCGCTGTCCTGCTCCTGGCCGGCGGCCTGGCTGCCCCGGCGATGGCCGATCCGGACCGCCGTCCGGGCCAGGCCCACCGCCAGGACCACCGGGAGCAGCGCCACGACCGTCGCGATGACCGCCGCGAGCATCGCCGCGACGACCGCCGTGACTGGCGCGCCGACCGCCGCGATGACCGCCACGACGCTCGCTACGAGCGCCGCGACGACCGCCGAGACGACCGTCGAGACCATCGTGACCACCGTCGCGACCAGTACCAGGCCGCCTGGAACCCGCGCCGGCCGGAATGGCAGCGCGTGCACTACACGCGCCACGACCACCATGATCGCTGGGATCGCTACTACTGGTCCCCGAAGCACCGGTACCGCGCGCCGGTCCGTTACGTGTACCCGCGTGGCTACCACCACACGGTCTGGCACGTGGGCTACCGCATGCCGCCGCCGTTCTATGCCCGCCACTACCACCTGGACCACCGGCACTACCACCTTCCGCCGCCGCCGCACGGCCACGTCTGGGTGCGGGTGGACAGCGACGTCGTGCTGGTCGCCCTGACCACGGGCCTGGTGCTGGACGTGTTCTACAACCTCTTCGACTGAGCCTGACCGGGCAGTCACGGAAAGGCCGGCCCAGTGCCGGCCTTTCCTGTTTGCGGGAAAGTTTTTCCGGTGCGTTCCCGCGCTTTTCAGCCAGCAGCTCCATTCGTCAGGGAAACGTTTGCGGGCGTTAACACCCCTAACGCGGCGCTAATGTTTGGCTCAGTGCGGGTTCCGTCCCGCGGGTGCACCTTGTCCGCGAAGCCAGAGGGCTTCATTCCCCCCGAAAAGACAAGGAGGACGAGATGAACAAGCACACCGTGACGACTGCCCTGGCGGCCGCCCTTGCGCTTGCCCTGTCCGGTGCGGCCTTCGCCAGCGAAGACCCGATGAGCACGGCGCCGGAGGCCGAGACCACCTTCGAGCAGCTCGACACCGATGCCGACGGCTACATCGTCCAGTCGGAGGTGCCGCCCGAGAACGAGCTGTACAACGAGTTCTCCCTGGCCGACTCGGACGGCGATGCCCGCCTGAACAGGCTGGAGTACGACAACTTCCTCAATCCGCCGGAGGAGGAGGAAGCCGAGGAGTGAGCCGGCGGGCCTGCCTGCCATGAAGCTCCAGCGGGCGGCCTTCGGGCCGCCCGCTTCGTTTCAGGGGCCGGATTGGCGGCCACCGGCGCATCACCCGGCCATTCCGCTCATTCCGCGAACAGTGCCGTCTGCGGCGGCAGCTCGTCCTCGCGCACGAAGTTGGCCAGGCCGACGCCGACCAGGCGGTAGAGGGTGTGCGCCGGCAGCTCCACCCGCTGCCGCAGCGACAGGGCGATATCGGTGAACTCCTGGAGCGATTCCGGCGGCCGCGGCGGGGTCAGGCTGCGGGTCAGGATGTGGAAGTCGGCCGTCTTCAGCTTGAGCACCACGGTGCGGCCGTAGCGGCCGCGCTCGCGCTTCGCCGCTGCCCAGGCCTTGGCGGCCAGGACACGGATGGCGTCGCCGGTCTGGGCCAGGGGCAGGTCGCGCTCGAAGGTGTCCTCGGCGGAGACCTGCACGGTCGGCCGCTCGCTTTCCACCGGATGCTCGTCGATGCCCAGGGACAGCTCGTGCAGGCGCCGGCCCCAGCGGCCGAAGCGCTTCTCCAGGGCCTCGGCGCCGAAGGCGCGCACTTGCCCGACGGTGCGCAGGCCCAGCACCGCCAGCTGCCGCTCCATCACCTTGCCGACGCCGGGCAGGCGGCCGACCGGCAGCGGCGCCAGGAAGGACAGCACCCGCGCCGGCTTGAGCACGAACAGGCCGTCGGGCTTGTTCCAGTCGCTGGCGATCTTGGCCAGGAACTTGTTCGGCGCCACCCCGGCCGAGGCGGTCAGCCCGGTTTCCTCGCGGATGGCGGCGCGGATGGCCTCGGCGACGGCGGTGGCGCTGGGCAGGCCCTGCTTGTTCACCGTGACGTCCAGGTAGGCCTCGTCCAGCGACAGCGGCTCGATCAGGTCGGTGTGGCGGGCGAAGATCTCCCGCACCTGGCGGGAGACCGCCTTGTAGCGGGCGAAATCCGGTGGCACGAACACCGCCTGCGGGCACAGCTTCTCCGCCCGCAAGGCCGGCATGGCCGAGCGCACGCCGAACTTGCGCGCCTCGTAGCTGGCGGCACAGACCACCGAGCGGGCCCCGCGCCAGGCCACCACCACCGGCTTGCCGCGCAGGGAAGGATCGTCACGCTGTTCCACGGACGCGTAGAACGCGTCCATGTCCACGTGCACGATCTTGCGCGGTCCGGCCATGCGGCGATTGTCGCTCCGTCGGCGCCGGATGTGAGCCGGTCGCGGACAGGGACGGTCCGCGACCGTACCGGCGGTGGCCTCAGCCCAGCCTTTCCTTCAGCTGCGCCCGGTAGCGGCGGCTGCAGGGAACCACGTGGCCATCGCGCAGGTGGATGCGGGCGTCACCTGTATCCAGCGGTTCGATGCTGGCGATGTGGTCGAGGTTGACGATGTGGCTGCGGTGCACGCGCAGGAATCGGGCCGGATCCAGCCGTTCCTCGATGGCGGCAATGGTCGAGCGCAGCGGATACTCGCGGCCGCGCACCCGCAGGTTCACGTAGTTGCCGGCCGCCTGCAGCGCCTCGATGTCGGCCGAGGCCACCAGGAACTCGCGGCCAAGCTTGCGCACCAGGAAGCGCTCGGGCCGCTCCACCGGCTCCACCGGCGCGCCTATGTCGGGTGTGGCCAGCAGGCTGGCTTCACCCTGCCAGCGGCGCAGGGCGAAGCGGTAGACCTCGATGATGAAGACCATGCCGAGGTAGCTGCGGAAGTCCTTCAGGTACTCATACAGCAGCTGCCGCGGCCAGCTGCCGAAGTCGTAGCTCTCGCCGGCCAGGGCATAGGCCAGCTTGCGCAATGCCACCATGCCCAGCACGTGCGCCAGGCTGAAGGCGACGGTGCCGGCCAGGTGCCAGGGCAGCACCCGCCGCCAGGTGTCCAGGTGGAAGGGGAAGCGGCGGCTGAACCAGACCAGGGCGGGCACCAGGGCCAGCAGCAGCAGGTGGCTGCTCCATTCCCAGATCGCCGGTTCCGCCGGGTGGTGCGGCAGGCCGGCCCGGCGCAGGTCCATGCCGGCGGTGATGGTGTTGCTGGTGGCGCCCACGCACATTGCCGCCACCCAGAAGCCGATCTCCACCCAGCGGCGCCGGGCCTGGTAGCGGTCGAAGGTGCTCTGCGCGGAAACGGGATCGGACATCGCCGGCATTCTAGCGGTCGCCCGCGACAGGCAGTACGAAGGCCCGACCCGCCTGCCGGCGGTTCGTCCCCGCCAGCCGCCGCCGGTCACTCCGGCAGGGCGGCACTCGTCCCCCCATCCCGCCTTCCGTCACAGGTGCGCCGCCTGCCATCCCTTGCCGCTGGCCCCTCCGCCGGGGGACCGGAGACTGCAATGGAAGTCCGGTTGCACGCCCCGGACCACCTGCTGCCTCGAACTCGCGGAGACGCCACCGCCATGCAACGCCGCCACGACATCGACGCCCTGCGCGTCCTCGCCCTGGTCAGCCTGATCGCCTACCACTGCGGCATGGCCTATGTGTCCGAGTGGGACTGGCACGTGAAGAGCAGCTACCTGCAGGAGTGGCTGCAATGGCCGATGCTGGCGATGAACCGCTGGCGCATGGCGCTGCTGTTCCTGATCTCCGGCCTGGCCATGGGCCTGTACCGGCCCGCCCGGCAGCCCGGCCGCTTCGCCTGGGAGCGGACGCTGCGGCTGCTCCTGCCGCTGCTGTTCGGCATGTTCGTGATCGTGCCGGTGCAGGCCTACTGCCAGGGCGTGGCCGGCGGCGCGATCGAGCCCGGCTACGTTCGTTTCATGCTGCGCTACTGGCAGTTGCGACCCTGGCCGGCCGGCAGCTTCGACGGCGCCGAGTTCGGCATCACCTGGAACCACCTGTGGTACCTGGCCTACCTGTGGATCTACAGCCTGGTGCTGGTGGCCTTGCTGCCCCTGTTGGAGTCGGGCCCCGGCCGGCGCCTGCAGGCCTGGCTCGGAGGCCTGCGCGGCTGGCGCCTGCTGCTGCTGCCGGCGTTGCCGCTGATCGCCTGGGTGCAGTGGCTGCTGCCGCGCTTCGGCACCACCAATGCGCTGTTCGACGACTTCTTCCAGCACGCGCAGTTCTTCACCGTCTTCCTCTACGGCTACCTGCTGGCCCGGGCCGAGGGCTTCCGGGAAGAACTGGCCCGGCAGCGACGCTGGCTGACGGTGCTCGCCGCCGTGCTGGTGCCGGTCTACGTCCTGGGCCTGAAACTTCCGGGTGAACACGGCGAGGTGGCGCTGCTGGCCATGCGCGCCATGCGCGGCCTGATCGTCTGGTGGCTGCCGCTGACCGTGCTGGCCTGGGGCGCGCACCTGCTCGCCCGTCCCTTCCGCTGGCTGCCCTGGGCGCGCGAAGCGGTCTTTCCCTGGTACGTGATCCACCAGAGCGCCACCGTGCTGCTGGTGTACTGGCTGTCGCCGCTGCGCCTCGGCGCCGTTACGGAGGCGCTGCTGGTGGTGCTGGGCACGCTCGCCGCCTGCCTGCTGGGCGGCGAGCTTGCCCGCCGCGTCGGCATACTGCGGCCGCTGTTCGGCCTCAAGCCGCGACCGCGTTCAGGACGGGCGCAGCCGGAAGCGCTCCCGGTAGTCGGCCGGGGTGAGTGAGGTGGCGCGCTTGAACAGCTTGCGGAAGCTGGAGGGATCCGAGTAGCCGCAGCGCTCGACGATCTCGTCGAAGCTCAGCAGGGTCGATTCCAGCAGTGCCTTGGCCCGCTCCACCCGCAGGTGCTGGATGTGCGCCAGCGGGCTGACGCCGTAGTGCTGGCGGAAATGCCGCAGCAGGCTGCGCTCGCTGGTGCCGCAGTATTCGGCCAGCTCGCCGACGCTGATGTCGCGGTGCAGCTGGTGCTGCAGGAAGTGCTCGATGCGCTCGGACAGCGAATGCCGCGGCCGCTCGGCCAGGGCCATGCTGATGTAGGGCGCCTGGCTCTGCCGGTCCGGATCGATCAGCAGCATGCGCGCCGTCATCTGCGCCAGGCCGGCGTCCACCTCGCGCGCCAGCACCTTCAGCACGTAGCCGAGGATGGCGGTGCTGGCGCCGGTGGTGGCGATGCCGCCGTCCTCGACCACCATGTGCTCGATGTTGAGCCGCACCTTCGGCCAGCGGCGGCGGAAGGTGCCATCCAGCCACCAGCTGGTGGTGGCCTCCAGCCCGTCGAGCAGGCCGGCTTCGGCCAGCAGCATGGCGCCGCAGCAGTTGCCGGCCAGGGGCACGCCGCGCAGGCTCAGTGCCCGCAGCAGCTCGATCTCGGGGCCCATCCGTTCCAGCCGCGCCACCGCATCGGCGCCGCTGGCGTGCATGTAGCCGGGCACCAGCAGCAGGTCCAGCGGATGATCGGGCGACACCACCGGGCCCAGCACCAGGTCACCGCAGCCTTTCACCGTGCCGATGCCGCGCGCGCCGACCAGCACCGTCTCCAGGCGCAGCGGCGTGGCGGGATCGCGCACCTGGGCCAGCTTCTGGGCGACGCGGATGATGTCCATCGGCCCGACCACGGCCGTGAGCATGGCGTCCTCGACCGCCAGCAGACCCAGGGTGAAGCGGCGCTCAGCGCGTGACATAGATGGCTCCCGAGTGCTGGCCCAGCCAGTCCACCAGGGCGTCCGGCACGGCCAGGGCGGGCCGGTCTTCCGGCAGGGGCTGGTCGCAGGGTACCAGCGCCACCTCGCCCGGGTGATCCGCGGGCAGCGGGGTGGAGGAGAAGGCCAGCAGCTGCGGCCGGTCGGCGGCGTCGCGGGTCAGCAGCCAGAGGCCGGGCGGCGGGGCGTCGCCGGCGTGGCAGCTCTGGGGTACCTGCAGGCGCACGGTGTCGCCGTCCAGGCGCATCAGCCGCCAGGCGCCGGCGCCGGGATGCAGCACGGCGGAGTAGCGGCTGCCCTCGACGAACACGCCGTCGTCGGCGGGGGGATCCTGGGCCAGGGCGAGGGGGGAAAGCGCCAGGGCCGACAGCAGGCTCAGGGACGACAGGAAGGCAGGACGGTGGTTCATGGCGATGCTCCGGGTTCACCGGCGGGGGACCGGTGCCGGACAGGCTCGCCGAGGGCGGAATCCGCCGGGAGTGGCGAATGCGACGCCTTGCGGGTGATTTCGGCCAGCCGGGGGCTTCCGGCCGCCGAATCGCCTCAGTCGCAGCCTTCGCGGTAGTGCAGCCAGCCCTGCAGCTGGCCGTCCTGGCCGATGACCCGCTCGACCCGGCCGCAGTGCAGGATCGGCCGGTTCTCCTGGGCCGGCCGCCACTCGGGCACGCCTTCGCCGGGCAGCCGGTCGCCGGCGGCCACCGGGCCGACCGCGTCGATGGCGCCGCTGCCCTGGTCCACCACGCAGTCGAAGCGCTCGCCGCCGCTGTCGCGCAGGCGCACGCCGACCTTGCCGTGGTTCATCGGCCAGACCTTGCTGGCGACCTCGGTGGCGACGCCGGCATCGAAGGCGCAGCGGCGCAGCGCCGGCGCCAGCTCCGGCAACAGGCGGCTCCAGTCCTCCTCCGGCTTGGTCAGCGGGTCGTGCGCCGGCGCGTTGTCCAGGTCCAGGCCGTATTCGGCCCGGCAGCAGCCCTGGCCTTCACCGTCCGGCCAGTTCACCACCGCCGACCAGGGCGTGGCGGGACCGTCGGCCATGGTGTCGAAACACTGGCCGGGCGAGATCAGCGCCTCGACCCGCTCGCCGGGGTTGTCCAGGGCAGCACCGCGGAAACGCCAGGCACCGCCGGCCAGGGCCTGCAGTTCGCCTTCCAGCGCCAGCTCGCCCTCGGGCTGCTTGAACAGGCCCTCACCGTCGCCGGCGTCCAGGGCCCAGAAGGGCTCGTTGCCCCGGCAGAGGAAGGCGCGCGGCACCTCGCCGGGCCCGGGGCCGGCGATTTCCTCCGGCGCCGGCGCCTCGTCGAGGACGACCGGGGCCGGCGCTTCCGCATCGGGGACGGGCGCCGGTTCGGCGGTATCGGGAGCGGCGTCCTGCCGGCTGCAGGCGGCGAGCAACAGGAACAACAGGAACAACAGGGCGGCAATCCAGCGACGCATGGAGAAGTCTCCGGAACCAGGGGGCCTGGCGGCGACGATGCCGGAGCCATCACGGACGGGCAAGCCTGCCTGAACGAAAACCCGACGGGCGGCAGCCCGGGGTCAACGGGCCGCGACACGGCGCGTTGAAGGTCCATGCAAGCGGAATGGTCCGCGGAACGAGGAGACACCCTGATGAAGCGCACCCTCATCTTCACCGCCCTGGCCCTGGCCAGCGGCCTCGCCCTGGCCCAGACCGACGGCGATCGCCAGGCCCGTCACGCCGAGTGGCGCGCCAAGGCCGAGGCCCGCTTCGCCGAGGCCGACAAGGACAAGGACGGCCGCCTGGACAAGGTCGAGGCCCAGGCCGCCTTCGGCGACCGCTTCGTGGCCCGGTTCGACCGCATGGACCGCGACAAGGACGGCGAGCTGACCCCGGAAGAGATGCGCGAGGCCCGCAAGGGCATGCGTCACGGCCGCCATCACCGCGGCCACGGCTACCAGGCCTATTTCCGCGGCCTGTGGCAGGGCATGGACGATGACGGCGACGGCCTGATCAGCCGCGCCGAGCTCGGCAACAAGGCGCCGAAGCTGGCCGAGAACTTCGAGGCCATCGACGGCGACAAGGACGGCAAGCTCAGCCGCGAGGAAATGCGCGACTGGCGCAAGGCGCAGTTCGAGGCCCGCGGCGGTTTCCGCGGCCGCGACAAGGCCTGAGCCAGGGGTTTTCCGGGGCCGCGGCAGGGGGCGGCTCCGGTCCCGCGCGCAGGGTGTGCGGGTCGGGTTTCCTTGCCGCCGGCTGAACTCCGTTCGGCCGGGACGGGAATCTGGGCCTTCCGGCACAGGTCAATGTCCCGTACGGGAAGGAAGCTCGACCCGCACTCCATTCGGTCCAGCGCCGGGAGTCGCCGGACCGATCTTCTTGCGCTCGGGTCCTTACAGGCCCCGCCGAGGCGCGTTCAGCACGCGTGTCACGGTGTTTGCGTCCCCGAAAGCCTCCCGTTCCCCGCGGGGGGTACTTTTTTGCCTGCGCTGCGGGTGGGGTCGCTGGGGCCGCCAGGACGCGTCTGCCGTGCAGCTGCGAACAGCGCAGCTTCGGCTACCAGCGAAGAACCGGTGACCTGCGAAGCTTCGGCCCGAACACCGCAGGCGCTGGCGGAATTGCAGAAGCGCAGCGCAGCCACCCGCCCCCCACACCGCCTCCACCGAGGTAGCAGCCCGCGCAAAGGCCGAGGGCCCGGCACGCCACCGACCCCGAGACTCTCACCCGCAGCGCAGGCACAAAACCGCGACACCGAAAACCCCGGCGCACCAGCCACGGGAGTCCAGCGAAACCCCGGGATCAACCCGCAGCCCGACCGCAACACCCCATGCGCCAGCGAACGGTCGGTCCCCGGGAAGCGCACGCCCTTGGCCCCGCCGACCGGGGAGGCGACAATGGCGGCCTTTCGGAAATACGCACGGGTGGACCCCATGGCCGAGCTGAAGGAAGCACGGGTGCCGGATATCGGCGACCACAAGGACGTGCCGGTGATCGAACTGCTGGTGCAGCCAGGCGACACGGTGAAGAAGGACCAGGGCCTGGTGACCCTCGAGTCCGACAAGGCCACGATGGAAGTGCCGGCCCCCTTCGACGGCATCGTGCGCGAACTGCGCGTGAAGGTCGGCGACGAACTGAGCACCGGCGCCATCGTCGCCATGATCGAACCCACCGCCGGCGGCGAAGCCGAAGGCAAGCCCGCCAGCGCCCCCCCCGCCCCGACCCCCGCCGCCAAGGCCGAAACCGCCGCGCCCGCGCCTGCGCCCAAGCCGGCGGCGCCGGCATCCGCCCCGGCCCCGGCCAGGGCCAGCGATGCCCAGCCCCCGCGCAGCCCGCCGGTGGCCTTCGACGCCGACAGCGTCATGCCCGAGAAGGTGCCGTATGCCAGCCCGGCCGTGCGCCTGTTCGCCCGCGAACTGGGCGTGGACCTCGGCCAGGTCAGCGGCAGCGCCCGCGGCGGCCGCATCACCCGCGAGGACGTACAGGCCTACGTGAAGTCGGTGATGAGCGGCGGTGCCGCGGTGGCCGGCGCTGGCGGCAGCGGCCTGAACCTGATCCCCTGGCCGAAGGTGGACTTCGCCAAGTTCGGTCCCGTCGAGCGCAAGCCGCTGTCGCGGATCCAGAAGCTCAGCGGCGCCAACCTGGCGCGCAACTGGGCCATGATCCCGCACGTCACCCAGCACGACGAAGCCGACATCACCGAGATGGAGGCCTTCCGCAAGCGCCTGGGCGAGGAGAACAAGGACGTCAAGGTCACCCCGCTGGTCTTCCTGATCAAGGCGGTGGTGGCGGCGCTGAAGAAGTTCCCGACCTTCAACGCCTCGCTCGAGGGCGAGGAACTGGTGCTGAAGAACTACTTCCACATCGGCATCGCCGTCGACACCCCCGACGGCCTGGTGGTGCCGGTGATCCGCGATGCCGACCGCAAGGGCCTGCTGGAACTGGCCCGCGAGCTGGCCGAGGTCAGCGCCCGCGCCCGCGAGAAGAAGCTCAGCGCCGCCGACATGCAGGGCGGCTGCTTCTCGATCAGCTCCCTGGGCGGCATCGGCGGCACCGCCTTCACGCCGATCATCAACGCGCCGGAAGTCGCCATCCTCGGCGTGTCGCGCAGCGCAATGAAGCCGGTGTGGAACGGCAAGGAATTCGCGCCGCGGCTGATGCTGCCGCTCAGCCTGAGCTATGACCACCGCGTCATCGACGGCGCCGCCGCGGCCCGCTTCACCAGCTACCTGTCGCAGGTGCTGGCCGACCTGCGCCGACTGCTGCTCTGATGGCCGAGCTCCTGCCCGCGATTCCCGGCCAGGTGCCCGCCCGGGTGCGGGTGGCGGCCGTGCAGTACGGCCAGCATCGCCTGGCCGGCTTCGACGAATTCGCCGCCAGGGTGGAGGAGTTCGTGCGGGTGGCAGCCGACTACGGCAGCGATTTCGTCTGTTTCCCGGAGCTGTTCACCCTGCAGCTGCTCAGCGCCGAGCCGCGCATGCTCAGCCCGGCCGAGGCGGTGGAGCGGCTGAGCGAATACACGCCCGCCTTCACCGAGCTGCTGGCCCGGCTGGCCGGGCAGTACCGCATCCACATCATCGGCGGCACCCATCCGACCCGCACCGAGGACGGCCCGCGCAACATCTGCTTCGTCGCTACCCGCGACGGCCACCTGCACCGGCGCGACAAGCTGCACATCACGCCCAGCGAGCAGGACAGCTGGAAGGTGGAAGGCGGCGACAAGGCCGATGTCATCCCCACCGATGCCGGCCCGATCGGCATCATGATCTGCTACGACAGCGAGTTTCCCGAGCTGGGCCGGCACCTGACCGACCAGGGCGCGCTGTTGCTGTTCGTGCCCTATTGCACCGACGTGCGCAGCGGCCACCTGCGGGTGCGCTACAGCTGCCAGGCGCGGGCGGTGGAGAACCAGGTCTACGTGGTCGCGGCCGGCAATGTCGGCCACTGCCCGAACGTGGCCAATTTCGACATCCAGTACGCGCAGTCGGGCGTGTACACGCCCTGCGACTTCCCGTTCCCGCCCGAGGGCATCGCCGCCGAGGCCAGCCCGCAGGTGGAGCAGATCGTGTTCGCCGACCTGGACCTGGAGGCGCTGCAGCAGGCGCGCCGGTCCGGCACGGTGCGCAACCTACAGGACCGGCGCCCGGCGCTGTACGCCCGCTGGCGCCGTTGACAGGAGAAGGACATGGCCAGGATTGAACTTCGCGTGCCCGACCTGGGCGACAACAGGGACGTGCCGGTGATCGAGCTGCTGGTGCAGCCCGGTGACGTCGTGAAGAAGGACCAGGGCCTGGTCACGCTGGAGTCCGACAAGGCCACCATGGAAGTGCCGGCCAGCGAGGCCGGCATGGTGGTGGAGCTGAAGGTGAAGGTCGGCGACGAGGTGTCGGCGGGCGACGTGATCGCCATCGTCGAGGCCGAGGCCGGGGCGGGTGCCGGGGCGGGTGCCGGGGCGCCGGCTGCGGAAGCGCCGAAGCCGGCTGCGGCCGCGCCGGCCGCTGCGCCCTCTGCCCAGCCCGCGCCCGCGAGGGGAGAGGGAGCCACCCAAAGCCCGGCGCCCACCGCCGCTGCCGGCAGCGGCCGCAAGGCCGACGTCGAATGCCAGATGCTCGTGCTCGGCGCCGGTCCCGGCGGCTACACCGCCGCCTTCCGCGCCGCCGACCTGGGCCTGGATACGGTGCTGGTCGAGCGTTACGCCGCCCTGGGTGGCGTCTGCCTCAACGTCGGCTGCATCCCGTCCAAGGCGCTGCTGCACGCCGCCGAGGTGCTGCAGGAGGCGCGGCACGCCGCCGAGTACGGCATCGATTTCGGCAAGCCGAAGATCGACCTGGACAAGCTGCGCGCGCACAAGGACAAGGTCGTCGCGCAGATGAACAAGGGCCTGGCCGGCATGGCGAAGCAGCGCCAGGTGCGCACCCTCACCGGCACGGGCCGCTTCGTCTCCCCGCACGAGCTCGAGGTGGAGACCGCGGAAGGCACGAAGCTGGTGCGCTTCGACAACTGCATCGTCGCCGCAGGCTCGCAGCCGGTGAAGCTGCCCGGCTTCCCCTGGGACGACCCGCGGGTGATGGATTCCACCGACGCGCTGATGCTGGCCGACATCCCCAGGCAGTTGCTGGTGGTCGGCGGCGGCATCATCGGCCTGGAAATGGCCTGCGTGTACAGCGCCCTCGGCAGTGAGGTCACCGTGGTCGAGTTCATGGACCAGCTGATGCCGGGTGCCGACAAGGACCTGGTCAAGCCGCTGGCCGAACTGCTGCGCAAGCGCGGCGTTTCCGTGCACCTGGGCTGCAAGGTGGCCAGGGTGGAGGCGAAGAAGGACGGCCTGCACGCCAGCTTCGAAGGCGACAAGGCGCCCGAGCGCGGCCGTTACGACCGCGTGCTGGTGGCGGTGGGTCGGGCGCCGAACGGCGGCAAGCTCGGCCTGGACAAGGCCGGCGTCGTCGTCAGCGAGCGTGGCTTCGTGCCGGTGGACCGGCAGATGCGCACCAACGTGCCGCACATCTTCGCCATCGGCGACCTGGTCGGGCAGCCGATGCTGGCGCACAAGGCC
>DATGPR010000177.1:0-25999 GCA_035304725.1 Arenimonas sp. | reverse complement strand
GTCCCTGCGTCCCGACCCCTCTGATGAACACTCCGCTATCCGTTTCCCGCGCCCGCCTGGCCCTGATCCTGGCGGGCCTGGCCATGTTCGGCCCGTTCTCCATCGACACCGTGTTCCCGGCCTTCCCGGTCATGGCCTCGGACCTGGGCGCCAGCAAGCTGGCGATGCAGCAGACCATCAGCACCTACCTGATCGGCTACGCGGCGATGTCGCTGTTCCATGGCCCGATTTCCGACGCCATCGGCCGCAAGAAGGTGCTGGTGGCCGGTACCGTCCTGTTCGCCCTGGCCTCGGCCGGCGCGGCGCTGGCGCAGGACATGCCCACCATGCTGGCCTTCCGCGTGCTGCAGGGCCTGTGTGCCGGCGTCGGCCTGATCGTCGGCCGCGCGGTGATCCGCGACTGCCTGCAGGGTGACGACGCGCAGCGGCTGATGAGCCAGGTCTCGATGATCTTCGGCGTGGCGCCGGCGATCGCGCCGATCATCGGCGGCTGGATCCTCGGCATGGCCAACTGGCACGCGATCTTCTGGTTCCTGGCCCTGTTCGGTGCGCTGCTGGCGGCGGTGACGGCCTGGGGCCTGCCGGAGACGCATCCGCCCTCGCAGCGGCTGCCGCTGCGCCTGGGGCCGATCCTGTCCGGCTACGGGCAGATGCTGGGCAGCGGCCGCTTCCACCTTCTGGCGCTGACCGGCATCGCCAATTTCGGCGCCCTGTTCCTCTACATCTCCTCGGCGCCGGCCTTCGTGATGGACCTGATGGGGTTGAGCGAGCAGGACTTCGGCTGGTTCTTCGTGCCGACCATCGGCGGCATGATGCTCGGCGCCTGGATCAGCGGAAAGGCGGCCGGGCGCATTCCCGGCACCCGCCTGGTCGAGTGGGGCTTCGCCTTCACCGGCGTCGCCACCGCCTACAACATCACCTACAACCTGCTGACCGATTCGCCCAGCCTGCCCTGGGCGGTGCTGCCGATGTCGGTGTGCGCCTTCGGCATTGCCCTGGTCTTCCCCATCGTCACCCTGGCGCTGCTGGACATGTATCCGCGCCAGCGCGGCAGCGTTTCCTCGATGCAGGCCTTCCTGGGCCTGGTCTCGAACGCGCTGATCGCCGGCGTGCTCTCGCCCCTGGTCAGCCACGACGGGCTGACGATGGCGCTCAGCGCCGGTGGCTTCTCCGCGACCGCCTGGGGCCTGTGGCGGCTGTACCGGGCGCGGATCGCCCGCGCCTGACGGCGGGCTGGCCGGGCGCCGCCCGGCGGGATGCCGCGAAGCGGACGCTCAGGGCGTGGCCCGGTAGGCCGCGCGCAGCAGTTCGTGGAAGTGGTGCAGGGCGTTCTCGCGGCGCGGGTTGAGCCGGCCGCTGGCATAGGACCCTGAGGCCAGGCCGCGCTGCACGTGTTCGCAGATGCCGATGTCCTCGACCTGCACCTGGTGGGCGAAGTCGTGGTCGGCGCGGAAGCGGGCCTCGCGTGCTTCGGCATCCGCCTCGTCGTAGTAGTAGTCGAACTCCACCACGCAGCGGTCGGGGCCCAGCGGCAGCACCCGGTTGCTCTGCAGCCGGCCCGGCAGCAGGTTGAGCATGGTGTTGGGATAGATGAAGTAGTAGAGCGCGTCGCCGTCGCCGTAGAGGCCGGCATCGCTCTCCAGCGGGCTGTACTGGTAACTGAACCAGTCGCCGCACTCGGTGAGGTACTGCCGGTAATCCAGCAGCCGGTTCAGGCCCGGGTGGATGTGCGGGACGTGGTAGCCCTCGAGGTAGTTGTCGCAGTAGATCTTCCAGTTGCAGGCCACTTCGTAGCGGACGCGCGTGTGGAAGTGGTAGCCGCGCGGCGACAGCGAGCGCAGCGGCTCGTCCAGGCCGCGGCTGAAGTCGGCGAAATCGACCGCACCCTCGCCGCCGACGAAGACCAGACCCTGCCAGATGCCGACCCGCAGTTCCGGCAGGCGGATCGAGGAGGGTTCGAAGTCGGGCGTGCCGGCCATTTCCGGCGCACTGCGCAGCACGCCTTCCAGGGTGTAGGTCCAGCCGTGGTACTGGCAGCGCAGGGCCTTGGCGCCCTTGCCGTCACAGGTGGCCAGCGGGCCGGCACGATGCCGGCAGACGTTGTGGAAGGCGCGCAGCACTCCCTGGCTGTCGCGCACCACCAGCACGGGCAGGCCGGCCAGGTCGGTGACCAGGTGGTCGCCGATGCCGGCCAGCGCGTTCTCGTGTCCGACCAGCTGCCAGCTGCGGGCGAAGACCGCGCGCCGGTCGCGGGCCAGCATCCCTTCGCCGAGGTAGAAGGCGGCGTCGAGGGCGGTGGCCCGGGCCAGTTCCTGCGGGGCCAGCGGGTCGGGCAGGGCGGGATTCATGCGGAGGTCCGGGCAAGGCGGCCGGCGGATTCCTCCGCCGGCCGCGTGGCCTTCCGGTTACAGGATCAGGCGCCGGGCTGCCAGCCGCAGTCCTTGCCCTGGTTCTGCTCCTGCAGCCAGGTCTGCAGCGGCTGGAAGTACTCCAGCACCGCCGAGGCGTCCATCTGCTCGCCACCGGTCAGCTCCTTGAGGGTGAGCTGCCAGGGCTGGCTGGCGCCGCGCTCCATCATCGCCCAGTAGCGCTTGCCGGCTTCCGGGTTGTTGGCGAAGTTGCAGGTGTACAGCGGGCCCTCGTGGCCGGCCGCGTCGCACAGCGACTTGTAGAACTGGAACTGCAGCACGTGCGAGAGGAAGTAGCGCGTGTACGGGGTGTTGCCCGGCACGTGGTACTTGGCGCCCGGATCGAAGAACTCCTCGCCGCGCGCCTCGGCCGGGGCGACGCCCTGGTACTTCGCCTTCAGCTCCCACCAGGCCTGGTTGTAGTTGTCTGGGGTGATGGAGCCGTCGAACACGCCCCAGCGCCAGCGGTCGATCAGCAGGCCGAAGGGCATGAAGGCGACCTTGGCCAGGGCCATGCGCATCTGCGCATTGATCACTGCCTCGTCGCTGACCAGCGGCTTGTCGACCAGGCCGATCGAGGCCAGGTACTCGGGGGTCATCGACAGCACGATGGTGTCGCCGATGGCCTCGTGGAAGCCGTCATGGGCGCCGTTCTGGAAGATCGGCGGCTGCTTGTGGTAGGCGAGGTAGTAATAGATGTGGCCGAGCTCGTGGTAGATGGTGGTGAGCTCTTCCTCGTTGGGCTTGATGCACATCTTGATGCGCACGTCCTGGCCCTCGGTGTCCATCGGCCAGGCGCTGGCGTGGCAGACCACGTCGCGGTCGCGCGGCTGCACCAGCATCGAGCGCTCCCAGAAGGTATCCGGCAGCGACGGCATGCCCAGGCCGGTATAGAAGCTCTCGGCCAGCTTGGTCATGCGCACCGCCATCTCGGTGTCGGCCTTGCGCTCGAGCTCGACCTGCTGGGCGGCGGTCAGCTTCGACATGCCGCCGGCCTGGGAGACCAGCTCGGCCAGGATGGCGTCACGCTGCTTCTTCAGGGCGGTGGTGATGTCCAGGCTGCCGGCGTTCGGATAGGGCTGCACCAGCGGCCACAGCGCCGACCAGTCCTGCTGCCAGAGGTTGCCGGTCAGGTGCGCCGGGATCATGCCGTTGACCTGGCCCTTGTCGCCGAACCGGTCCTCGAGCTTGCCGCGCACGTAGCAGTGCAGCTGCTCGTACAGGGGCTCGACCTGGCCCCAGAGGCGGTCGGCCTCGGCCTGGAAGTCCTCGGCGGGCATGTCGTAGCCGGCGCGCCAGACTTCGCCGGTGTTGGCGTAGCCCATTTCCCTGGCGCCCTCGTTGGTCAGCTCGACGAAGCGCTGGTAGTCCTTGCGCATCGGGATCGAGATGGTGTGCCAGCCTTCCCAGGCGGCCTTGAGCTGGTCGTAGCTGTGGCCTTCGATGTCGGCCAGGATCTCGCTGATCTCGCCGATGTCCTTGCAGTCACCGTCCACGCACCACTTGCCGGCGCCGTAGGCGGCCTCCATCGAGGAAGCGATGGTGCTCAGCTCCTTGAGCTTGGCCGGGTCGCGCGGGGCCGGCATCGAGGCGCCGACCTTGATCAGGGTGAGGGCGCGGGCGATCTCCGGCGTCTGCAGCGAGACGTCATAGAGCTTGGCCTGCTCGATGAAGCTGTTGTTCATCGCCAGGGCGCGCTCGTTGGCGGCGGAGGCGACCCGCTGGCTGTCGGCATTGATGTAGGTGGACTGCAGCCAGAAGGCGGAGCTGATCTCCGGGGTCTCTTCCTTCAGGGTCTTGTTGACGCGGGTGATGAACTCCTCGGCGGTCTCGTTCGAGGCGGCACCGGCGGTGTCATCGGTGGCGGGCTTGCAGGCGGCCAGGCTCAGCAGGCCGGCGGAAACGGCGAGCGCCAGCAGGGCGCGATGGGCTTTCACGGGGTCACTCCAGGCTTGATGGGGTGGGTAATGCGGGTCCGCAGGCTAGTCCTCCCGCAGGCCCCCGCGCAAGCGACAGCCGTCCCATCCGGCGCGTGACGGGGCCCGAAAACGGCGGTGAAAGGCTGGTTTCAGCCCAGAAGGCCGCGCTCGGCCAGGAAGGCGCGGGCGTCCTCGGCGTCCCGCTCGAACCAGGCCCGGGTGCTGCCGAGGCGGAAGGTATAGCCCCAGGCGTCCATGTCGGCCATCAGGCGCTCGCGGCCGACGCCGGGCAGCCGGTCCGCCAGCAGGATCTGCAGATAGCATGTGGCGTCCTCTTCCGGCACCGAATCGGTGGCGTCGGTGTGCACGGCGGCGCGCCGCTCCGGCGGCAGCACCAGCAGGTGGCAGGCCTCGTGCAGCAGGGAGTGCACCGGCGTGTCGGCGCGGGCGTAGACATTGCAGCCGATCAGCCCGGCCTCGCACTCGCCCCAGTAGCTGCCGGGGATGGGTTCGCCGTCCGGCACCCGGACCAGGTTCAGGCCATGCGCGGCCAGCAGGGCGGCCGGGGCCTCGAAGCCGATGTCGGCCAGGCGCAGGACGGCCGGCCCGGCGGCCGGGCCGGCCGCCGCGGGGGCGGGCGCCAGCGCCGCCGGGTCCGTGCCGCCGGCCATGGCTCAGCCGTTGGCGGCGGCCGGCTTCTCCGGCAGTTGCACCGAGATGTCCAGCAGCTCGGAATCGCCGTCGCGGTGCAGGTCCACCTTCACCGCCTCGGCGTCCACATTGATGTACTTGCGGATCACCTCCAGCAGCTCGCGCTGCAGCACCGGCAGGTAGTCCGGCGCGTTGCGCATGCGCCGCTCCTGCTGGATCAGGATCTGCAGGCGGTTCTTGGCGACGGAGGCGGAGTTGCGGTTTCTCTGCGTGAGGAAATCGAAGATGCCCATGGCTCAGCCCCCGAACATCTTGGAGAAGAAGCCCTTCTTCTCGACGGTGGTGAAACGCATCGGGCGGTCTTCGCCAAGGATGCGGGCGACGGCGTCCTGGTAGGCCTGGCCGGCCGGGGAAACCTCATCGAGGATGACCGGCACGCCGGCGTTGGAGCTCTGCAGCACCTCCGGCGATTCCGGGATCACACCGACCACGTCCAGGCCGAGGATCTCCTGCACGTCCTTGATCGAAAGCATGTCGCCGGCCTCGACGCGCTTGGGGCTGTAGCGGGTCAGCAGCAGGTGTTCCTTGACGCGCTCGCCGGCCTCGGCCTTCCTGGTCTTGCTGGCGAGCAGGCCGAGGATGCGGTCGGAGTCGCGCACCGAGCTGACCTCGGGGTTGACCACGACGACGGCGCGGTCGGCGAAGTACATGGCCAGGAAGGCGCCTTTCTCGATGCCGGCGGGGCTGTCGCAGACGATGAACTCGAAGCCGTCATCGGCCAGGTCCTTGAGCACCTTCTCGACGCCTTCCTTGGTGAGGGCGTCCTTGTCGCGGGTCTGCGAGGCGGCCAGCACGTAGAGATTGTCGAAGCGCTTGTCCTTGATCAGGGCCTGCTTGAGGTTGGCCTCGCCGTTGACCACGTTGACGAAGTCGTAAACGACCCGCCGCTCGCAGCCCATGATCAGGTCGAGGTTGCGCAGGCCGACGTCGAAGTCGATGACGGCGGTCTTCTTGCCGGCCTTGGCCAGGCCACAGGCGAGCGAGGCGCTGGTGGTGGTCTTGCCGACGCCGCCCTTGCCCGAGGTCACCACGATGATTTCAGCCAATGTCGTTCTCCTGACGTCCTTTCAGTCGAGCTGCTCGATCAGCAGCTTCTCATTCTCGAGCCTGATCTGCACGGCCTTGCCGATCAGCTCACGGGGGATTTCTTCCAGCACCTTGTAGTGGCCGGCGACCGCGACCAGCTCGGCATGGAATTCACGGCAGAAGATGCGCGCCGAGGCCAGGCCGGAGGCGCCGGCCAGGGCGCGGCCACGCAGGGCGCCGTAAATGTGGATGGAGCCGTCGGCGATGACCTCGGCGCCGGCGCCGACCGCCGCGCAGACGGTCAGGTCGCGGTCCTGGGCATAGACCTGCTGGCCGGAGCGGACCGGATGCAGGTGGATCAGGCCGGGCTGGGAGCGCGGGGCAGGGGCCGGGGCGGGCGCCGCCGCCGGGGCAGGCTCGGGGGTTCTGGCCGCCGGGGCGGGGGCCGGGGCCGGCTCCTCGCCGCCGGCGCGCTCGTACTGGGCCCGGAACTTGGCCAGCAGGGGCAGGTCGACCGCCTCGGCCAGGGCCTCTACCTCGCGGGTGCCGTAGGCCAGGGCCACCGGCAGCACCCCGGCCCGGCGCAGGGCCTGGATCAGCTCACGGGTGGTGGCCGCGTCCGGGCAGGGGCTGAGGCCGCCGAAATCCAGGATCACCGCCGCCCGCGCGAACAGCTTGGGCGCGCGCTGCACGCGCTCGGCCATCTCCGCCTCGAGCTTGCCGATGTCCAGCTTGCGGATGCGCAGGTTGGCGATGCCGACCTGGCCGAACTTCAGTTCGCCCGCCTGTTCATAGTCCATGTTCGCCGCCATCGGGCTCAGGTCCCCGTGGCCCGGGCGCGGTCGCGGCCGCCCAGCTCGCGGGCCTGCAGCCAGGGCACGTCCGGCAGATTGCCGCCGTAGGTCTCCTCGACCCAGGCGTGGCTGCACAGCTCCTTCATCAGCATGGCGGCGCGGATGTCGGTGCCGGGCATGGTCTGCTGGCCGACCTCGCGGAAACCGAAGCTGCCGTGGAAGAGCAGAGCGGGGTCGTTGCCGCTCTGCAGGAAGACCTCGCAGCACAGCAGCGGCCAGCGCACCTCGGCGAAGCTCTGCACGTCGGCGTAGAAGGCCCGGCCGCGGCCGCCGCCGCGGCGGGGCCGGGCGATGACGATGCGGTCGATGTACAGGAAGCGCTCGTAGCGCTCCCGGAACCAGAGGAAGTTGGGGCTGTCGTGCGGGGCGTCCTGGCTGAAGGCGGCCAGGAAACCGGTGATGTGGCCGTCCTGTTCGGCGACCCGGAAGTATTCGGCGTGGTCCCAGAAAAACCGCGCCTTGGCCGCGTCCATCGGCAGGATGGCGGGGCCGGCGGCGTTGTTCAGGGCCATTACGGAATCCAGCTCGTGCTCGCGCACGTCGCGGAGGGTAATCGGCATGTGCTCCGTCGCTCCGATGTCGGGGGGCGCAGCCGCGCGGGGCGCGGGGGCGCGATCGGGCCGGGATTATCGCATGGTCGGGGTCAGGAGTGCGGCCGGGCGGGCATGACTTCCGGGGCGGCGCGGCACACCCGGCTGCGCCTATCATGGCGGCATGCTCAACCGCCTCAGCCACACCCAGTTGCTGCGTTATGCCGGCCTGTTCACCTGGGCGGTGCTGGGCATTCCGGTCTTCGTGGTGCTGTACCTGGGGCCCGAGGGCACGGTCGGCGCGCACGGCGCGGCGCCGCGGGCGGTGGTGGCGATCTCGGCCTACCTGGCCTTCGGCCTGATCTACTGGAAGGTCACCCATTCCCTGGGCTTCCGCCAGCAGCGCCTGGGCGACCTGCTGCTGCTGGCGGCGCTGACGCTCTCGGCCATCCTGGTCAGCGCTGAGACCGGCACCGGCCTGGCCGCCATCCTGATGATGATCATCGCCGGCGTCATTCCCTGGCTGGTGAACGTCCGGATCGGCGTGGTCTGGCTGGTGCTGCAGCACGCGGCCCTGATCCCGGTGTTCAACCGGGTCGAGGGCTTCACCCCCGGCCTGGCGGTGATGCAGGCCCTGACCTATGTCGGCTATTCCAGCTTCGCCCTGGTGATCGGCCTGGTGGCCCGGCAGCAGGCCCAGGCCCGGGAGGAGCAGCGGCGCCTGAACGCCGAGCTTCGCGCCACCCGGGCCCTGCTGGCGGAAAGCTCGCGGATGAGCGAGCGCGTGCGCATCTCCCGCGAGCTGCACGACCTGCTCGGCCACCACCTGACCGCCCTGAGCCTGAACCTGGAGGTGGCCGCCCACCTGACCGAGGGCCGCGCCCAGGAGCACGTCCGCCAGAGCCTGACCCTGGCCCGGCTGCTGCTGACCGACGTCCGCGAGGCGGTCAGCGAGATGCGCGAGGACGGGACCGTGGACCTCAGCGGGGCCATCCGCACCCTGGTCGAGGGCGTGCCGGCCCTGGACATCCGCCTGGACATTCCGGAGCCGCTGAACATCGAGGATCCGGAGCGGGCCCACGTGCTGCTGCGCTGTGCCCAGGAAATCATCACCAATGCCGTCCGCCACGCCGGCGCCCGTACCCTCTGGCTGAGCATCAGCCGGGACGCCCGCGAGGCCAGGGTCCAGGCCCGGGACGACGGCCGCGGCGCCGAGCCCGGGGTGGCCCAGGGCAACGGCCTGCGCGGCATGCGCGAACGACTGGCCGCCTTTGGCGGCCGGGTGGATATCATCACCGGGCGCGGGCAGGGCTTCGCGCTCGACATCCGACTTCCGATGGAGAACCCCGCATGATCCGCGTCTGCCTGGTAGACGACCAGACCCTGGTTCGCCAGGGCGTGAAATCCCTGCTCGAGCTGGCCGACGGCATCGAGGTGGTGGCCGAGGCCGCCGACGGCCGCCAGGCCGTGGAAATGATCCCCGAGATCAAGCCGGACGTGGTCCTGATGGACATGCGCATGCCGGTGATGTCCGGCCTGGAGGCCCTGCAGGCCCTGGGCGGCAAGGGCCTGCTGCCGCCGACCATCATCCTGACCACCTTCGACGACGACCAGCTGGTGCTGGCCGGCATCCGCGCCGGCGCCAAGGGCTACCTGCTCAAGGACGTGTCCCTGGACCAGCTGGTCAGCGCCATCCAGACCGTGGCGGCAGGCGGCTCGCTGGTGCAGCCGGCGGTCACCCAGCGCCTGCTCTCGGGCCTGGAAGGCCTGCAGAACGAGTTCGTCAGCCTCGAGCAGCCCGACCCGCTGACCGACCGGGAAACGGAGATCCTGCGCCTGATGGCCGGCGGCTTTTCCAACAAGGAGATCGCCAATTCCCTGGGCGTGGCCGAGGGCACGGTCAAGAACCACGTGTCCAACATCCTGTCCAAGCTCGGCGTGCGCGACCGCACCCGGGCCGTGCTCAAGGCCTTCGAGCTCAAGCTGGTCTGAGGCCCGATGTTCCGGCGGGGCAGGGCGTCCGGACCCCCTGCCCCCCGGTCGGATGTCCCCCTGCCGGCCCCCGGTTCGACCTGTTATCCTCCCCCGTTCCTGCGGCCGGGCACCCCACAGACCCCGCGCGCGGCCGCCCCTGGAGAGATTCCGAATGACCCGAGTTATCGAGTGGCTGATTTCCCTGCTGATCGTCGTGGCGCTGTTCGTGGTGATCGGCCTGTTCCTGCCCGCCAAGCGCACCGTCTCGCACTCCGTCGAGACGAACCGTCCGATGACGACGGTCTACGACGCGCTCAACGGCTTCGTCCGCTTCAAGGACTGGAATGCCCTGGTCAACCATGACCCGCGCATCAAGCTGAACATCTCCGGGCCCGAGAACGGCGTGGGTGCCCGGCTGGACTACGCCTCGCTGGACCACCAGATCCGCGAGGGCAGCTGGGAGATCATCGAGTCCGTGCCGGAAGAGCGCATCGTCTTTGCGCTGACCAATCCGAGCAAGGGCAAGGACAAGCGCATGACCTTCGAGTTCGAGCGGACCGGTCAGCGCAAGCAGAACGTCAAGATCACCCAGACCTACAGCGTCGACTACGGCTGGAACCTGTTCGGCCGCTATTCCGGCCTGTACGTCACCATGGAAGTGGGCGACGACATCAAGCGCGGCCTGAACAAGTTCAGCAACCTGCTGGCCAGCATCCCGCGCTTCGACTACAGCACCCATGACGGCGAGTTCCGCGTCGTCGAGCTGCCGCCGACCAACGCCCTGCTGGCGACCGCCAATGCCAAGCGCAGCAATGACGAGATCGCGCTGGCCATGACCAACCAGATGAAGTGGATCGAGCAGGTCATGGAGAAGAGCGGCCTCGAGGCCGCCGGCCCGATGCGCATCGTCACCACCGACTTCGGCGCCGATTCCTATGCCTTCGACGTCGTCCAGCCGGTCCGCCGCAAGGGCACCGGCCCGGCCGAGGCCGGGGACGGCGAGGGCGAGGGCGAGGATGAAGGCGGGCAGGCCGAGGCCGTTGCCGACGCCGCGGCCGCCGCCGAGCCGCTGGAGCGCCTGGACGTGGTGCTCGAGGGCGATCGCAACCCGGTCTTCTACGTGCAGATCCCGGCGATGAAGGTGGCCACCACCACCTACACCGGCCCGTCGCCGGCCCTGGCCCTGGTGCGCGACCAGGTCCGCGCCTGGGCGATGGTCCGCGGCCACGAGACCGGCGGCCGTCCGTTCGAGGAGTACCGCGTCGAGATCAAGAACATGCTCAACGAGGACGCGGAGTTCACCGTCTACTGGCCGCTGCGCGTGGATGGCCAGAATCCGCCGGAGCCGGTGCAGATCCTGCCCGAGCCGAAGACGGACGAGGACGAGGCACCGGCGGCCGAGGAAGCCGCCGAGGCCGAGGCGGAAGAGGCCGCCTGATCCCAGTGCAGGGCGGGCCAAGTGCCCGCCCTGCCGTTTTACGGGGGCGGAAAACCGCCGTGGAACTTTTCCGCCCCGCCGCAGGTCTAGCGGGCCGGCGCCCGCCGCGCCTTCCCCGCATCACCGACGAGGCAGACGCAACGCGATGATCGAGGCAAACGCCCTGCACAAGCGCTACGGCCGCCTGTTGGCCGTGGACGGCATCAGTTTCAAGGTCGAGCCCGGCGAGGTGCTCGGCTTCCTCGGCCCGAACGGGGCCGGCAAGTCCACCACCATGAAGATGATCGCCGGCTTCCTGGCGCCGACTTCCGGCAGCGCCAGGGTCTGCGGTCACGATGTCCAGGCGCGGCCGCTGGCCGCACGCCGTGCCCTGGGCTACCTGCCCGAGGGCGCGCCGGCCTACGGCGAGATGGAGCCGGTGGCCTTCCTGCGTTTCGTCGGCCAGGTGCGTGGCCTGGGCGGCGAGCAGCTCAAGCAGCGCCTGGACGCGGTGATCTCGCGCCTGGACCTCGGCGGCGTGCTGCGCCAGCCCATCGACACGCTCTCCAAGGGCTTCAAGCGCCGCGTTGGCCTGGCCGCCGCCATCCTGCACGACCCGCCGGCGCTGATCCTGGACGAGCCCACCGACGGCCTGGACCCGAACCAGAAGCACGAAGTGCGGGCGCTGATCCGCGAGCTGGCGCGCGAGCGCACGGTGCTGCTGTCCACCCACATCCTCGAGGAGGTGGAGGCGGTCTGCACCCGCGCCATGATCGTGGCCCGCGGCAAGGTGCTGGCCGACGCCACCCCGACCGAGCTGCTGGCGCGCTCGCGCTACCAGGGCGCGGTCTCGTTGCTGGTGGAGGACAGCATCGCCGCCCGCGCCGCCCTGGAAGGCATGCCCGGCACCAGCGGCCTGCACCACGATGCCGGCGACGGTCGCCTCTATGTGTTCCCGCAGGGCGGCAAGCCGGTGAACGGCGAGGCGGTGGCCGAACGCCTGCGCCAGCGCGGCGTCGCCTTCAGCGCGCTGCAGCCCGAGCGCGGCCGCCTGGACGAAGTCTTCCGCCGCATCACCACCGGGGAGGGCGAGGCATGAGCGCGGTGCTCTCCGTGTTCCGGCGCGAGTTCGCCGGTTATTTCGCCACGCCGCTGGCGGCGGTGTTCCTGGTGATCTTCCTGGCCCTGGCCGGTGCCTTCACCTTCTACCTGGGCGGTTTCTATGAAGCCGGCCAGGCCGATCTGCAGGCCTTCTTCCGCTTCCATCCCTGGCTGTACCTGCTGCTGGCGCCGGCGGTGGCGATGCGGCTGTGGGCGGAAGAGCGCAAGTCCGGCACGCTGGAGCTGCTGCTGACCCTGCCGCTGACCCTGTGGCAGGCGGTGCTGGGCAAGTTCCTGGCCGCCTGGGCCTTCCTCGGCGTGGCCCTGGCCCTGACCTTCCCGATGTGGATCACGGTGGCCTGGCTGGGCGATCCCGACCATGGCGTCATCCTCGCCGGCTACCTGGGCAGCTGGCTGATGGCCGGCGCCTTCCTGGCGGTCGGCAGCGCGCTCTCGGCCGCCACCCGCAGCCAGGTGGTCGCCTTCGTGCTGACGGTGGTGATCTGCCTGCTGCTGTTGCTGGCCGGCTATCCGCTGGCCCTGGACCTGGTGCGCGGCTGGGCGCCGCAGACGGTGGTGGACGCGGTGGCCGGGCTGAGCTTCCTGACCCATTTCCAGGCGATCAGCCGCGGCGTGCTGGACCTGCGCGACGTGGTGTTCTTCCTGCTCTGCATCGCCGCCTGGCTGGCCGCCACCGTGCTGGTGATCGACATGAAGAAGGCCGACTGAGAACGCCATTATGAAGCTGCACAGACGTTCCCTTCCCCTTCTGGCGCTGGCGCTGCTGGCGCTGGCCTTTGTCGCCGCCGTCGCGCTTAGCTCGGTGCTGTTGCGCGGCGTCCGCCTGGACCTGACCGAGAAGGGCCAGTACACGCTGTCCGAGGGCACGCTGCGGATCCTCGACAAGGTCGAGGAGCCGATCACCCTCAAGCTGTTCTATTCCGAGCACGCCAGCCGCGAGTTCCAGCAGTTCCGGGTGTTTGCCGCCCGCGTGCGCGAGCTGCTGGAGGAAATCGCCGCCCGTTCCGGCGGCAAGGTCACGCTGGAGGTGATCGATCCGCTGCCGTTCTCCGAGGCCGAGGACCAGGCCGCGGCCTATGGCCTGCAGGCGGTGCCGCTGAACAACGCCGGGCAGAAGCTCTACTTCGGCCTGGTCGGCGCCAACAGCACCGACGGCGAGAGCCTGATGCCCTTCATCCAGCCGGACAAGGAAGCCTTCCTCGAGTACGACGTCGCCAAGTTGATCTCGACGCTGAGCGTGGACCGGCTGCCGGTGGTCGGTCTGATCAGCGGCCTGCCGACCGGCCCGCGCATCGATCCGGCCGGCCGTGCCAGCCCGGGCTGGGTGGTGGACCGGCAGATCGCCGAGCTGTTCGAGCTGCGCCGCCTGCAGGGTTACCCGGCCAGCATCGCCGAGGACATCGACCTGCTGATGCTGGTGCACCCGCGCGAGCTGCCGGACGAGACGCTCTACGCCATCGACCAGTTCCTGCTGCGCGGTGGCCGCCTGCTGGTGTTCGTGGATCCGGACGCCGAGGCCGATGCCAGCGGCGTCGATCCGCTCGACCCGCTTTCCGGCGCCGAGCCGCGGCCTTCCGACCTGGCCCGGCTGTTCGCCGGCTGGGGCATCCAGTTCGACCCGACCCGGGTGGTGCTGGACGAGAAGTACGCGCTGCAGGTGCAGCCCGATCCGAACGGCCCGCCGGTGCGGCACCTGGCCGTGCTCGGCCTGGATGCCGAGGCCCTGAACCAGGGCGACGTCGTCAGCGGCGACCTCGGCCGGCTGCATTTCTCCACCGCCGGCGCGCTCGGCCTGGGCAAGGACTCGACGCTGCAGATGGAGCCGCTGGCGCAGACCTCGGCCGCCTCGGCCCTGGTGGAGGCGCGCGCCGTGCGCGATGCCGTCGCCGATCCCGATCGCCTGCGCGAGGACTTCCGCGCCGGTGGCAATGCCCTGGTGCTGGCGGCGCGCTTCACCGGCGAGCTGGCCAGCGCCTTCCCCGAGCGCGAGGGCAGCGAGGGCCATCTGGCCCGCAGCAGCGACCCGGTCAACCTGATCGTGGTGGCCGATACCGACGTGCTGACCGACCGGCTCTGGGTGCAGGTGCGCGATTTCCTCGGCCAGCCGGTCTACAACGCCTTCGCCAACAACGGCGACTTCGTCTACAACGCGGTGGACAACCTGGTCGGCAATGCCGACCTGATCGCCGTGCGCACCCGCGCCAGCGCCGAGCGGCCCTTCGAGAAGGTCGAGGCCCTGCGCCGTGGCGCCGAGCAGCGCTACCGCGCCCAGGAACAGCGGCTGCAGCAGCAGCTCGACGAGCTGGAACAGAAGCTGGCGGCTCTGCAGCAGACCGGCGCCGATGGCCAGGCGGTGGCGGTGACCGCGGAGCAACAGGCGGAGATCCTGCGCTTCCAGGACGAGCGCCTGCGTGCCCGCAAGGCACTGCGCGAGGTGCAGCACCAGCTCAACGCCGACATCGAGGCCCTGGGCAACCGGCTCAAGCTGATCAACATCCTGGGCATGCCGGCGCTGGTGACCCTGGTCGCCCTGCTGGTGGCCTGGCGGCGCTGGTCGCGGCGGCGGGCGACGGCGGAGGGCTGAGGCATGGTGCGGATGCGCAATCTCGGCCTGCTGGCCGCGTCCGCGCTGCTGCTGGCGGTCGGCGCCTGGTGGGCGCTGTCCGGACGCGCGCCCGACAACGGCGACGACAGCGGCCTGCTGCTGCCCGGCCTGGAAGCACGGCTGGAGTCGATCGACCGCCTCGAGGTGGTCGGTGCCGGTGGCAAGACCCTGGTGGCCCTGGTCCGCGTCGATGGCCAGTGGCGCATGCCCGACCGCGTGGACTGGCCGGGCAACCAGCGCGAGATCAGCCGCGCGCTGTTCCGCCTGGCGGCGGCGAAGAAGCTCGAGGCCAAGACCAGCAATCCTGAGCTCTACGCCCGCCTGGGTGTGGAGGATGTGACCGCCGAGGACGCCACCGGCGTCGAGCTGCGCCTGGAAGGCGGCGGCGAGCCGCTGCGGCTGGTGATCGGCCGCAGTCACCCCAGCCTGGGCGGCAGCTATGTGCGCCTGGCCGGCGAGGATCACTCCTGGCAGGTGGACGAGGACCTGACGCCGGCGCGGCGTCCGGCCGACTGGCTGGACCGCCGCCTGGTCGACCTGCCGATGGCACTGGTCGCGGAAGTGGAAGTGAAGCCGGCCAAGGGCCAGTCCTTCCGCCTCGTGCGCGACCAGGAGGGCCGCTTCGTTCTCGCCGGCGCGCCGCGCAACGCCATGGCGCAGTCGGACCAGGGCAATGCCACCGCCGGCGTGCCCGACCAGCTGGTGCTGGACGATGTCGCCGCCGACGACGGCAGCGAAGCCATCCGGACGGTCACCTGGCATGCCGATGACGGCGTCGAGCTGAGCCTCGACCTGTGGCGGACGGACGACCTGCAGACCTGGGCGCGCCTGTCCGCGCGCCTGGACGAGGACAAGGCCCTGGCCTGGTACGAGCGCGCGGCCCGCGCCGAAGCCGAGGCGGCGGCCGCGGCCGCCGCGGCTGAAGCCGAAGCTGACGACGATGCCGATGCAGGTGCCGGGGAAAGCGAGGGCAGTGCCGCGGCGGATGCGGAATCCGGAGACACCGACGCCAGCGCCGGTGCCGACATCGTCAGTCCCGCCGAACGCGTCGCCGCCCGCCGTGCCGAAATCGAGGCCTGGCAGGCCCGCTTCCAGGGCAGGCGTTTCCTGATCCCGCCCTACAAGGCCGCCAACCTGATCAAGGAGCGGGCCGAGTACCTGGAGGCGAGGTGAGCGCCGCCCGGCGCGCGCTCGCTGCCGGCGGCGGCGTGGCCTGCGCGGTCGCGGTCGGTCTGGCGGCCTGGGCCAGCCATGGCCTGGCCGGCGATGCCGCCCGGCTGGTGGCGCTGGCGGCGGCCTTCGCCTTCGCGCACGGCCTGGCGCTGTTGCTGCTGGCGCCGCGTGAACGTTCGATCGGACCGTGGCTGCTGGCGGCAGGCCTGCTGCTGTTCGCCGGCTCGCTGCTGGGCAAGGCCCTGGCCGGCTGGCCGAGCACGCTGGCGCCGGCGGGCGGGGTGCTGCTGATGGCCGGATGGCTCGTCATCGCGGTCGCGACCTTCCGTCACCGGAGCTGACATGCCGAGATTCCGTCGCGGCTTCGACCTGGACGCCGCCGCCGACCACCTCGCCAGGCGCGACCGCAAGCTGGGCCGCTGGATCCAGCGCATCGGGCCGCTGGACGTGGGCTCGCGCTGGCGCCGCCCCTTCGATCCCACCGACGCGCTGGCGCGCGCCATCCTTTACCAGCAGCTCTCCGGCAAGGCCGCGGCCACCATCGTCGGCCGGGTCGAGGTCGCCATCGGCGCGAAGAAGCTGCACGGCGACACCCTGGCGCGGGTCGACGACGCCACCCTGCGAGCCTGCGGCGTCTCCGGCAACAAGACCCTGGCCCTGCGCGACCTGGCCGCCCGCGACCTGCGCGGCGAGATTCCCTCGCTGCGCGAACTGGCGCACATGGACGACGAGGCCATCATCGAACGGCTGACCGCCATCCGCGGCATCGGCCGCTGGACGGTGGAAATGATGCTGATGTTCCAGCTCGGCCGCCCCGACGTGCTGCCGGTGGACGACCTGGGCGTGCGCAAGGGCGCGCAGATGCTCGACCGCCTGGAGGAGATGCCGAAGCCGCGCGAGCTGGCCGAACGCGGCGAACGCTGGGGGCCTTACCGTACCCTGGCCGGGCTCTACCTGTGGCGCATCGTCGACACCGCCACGCCGGCGAAGGAGCCGATCAAGCGTTCGCAGGACTGAGCGTCGCCGCGCTCAGCCGCCATCCGCCTCCGGCGGATGCCAGCACCAGTGCCAGGGCTCGTAGACGATGCCGTGCCGGTTGCCGCGCGGATAACTGAGCCGGAAACCGAACTCGCCGGCGCGCCGGTGCAGCCAGGCGAAGGCGGGCGTGGCCTCGAAGCTTTCCTCGGCCGGCGGTTCGCCCGGCGTGCCGATGTCCAGGGCCAGGCCACCGTGGTGCTCGCTGTAACCCGGCGCGGCGTTCACCGCCAGGATCTGCTCCAGGCTGAGGCCGCGGGCCAGCTTCCGTTCGAAGATGCCGAGCTGGTAGTCGTGGCTGCGGTAGCCGGAGATGGCCTGCAGCAGCACGCCGTCCTCGCGGGCGGCGGCGCGCATGGCCAGCCAGGCGCGCGCGGCCGGCGCGCGCAGCCAGAGCGGGCGGCGGAAACGGTCGTGGCCGGCGAACTCCAGCCGCGCCGGCTCGGCCACCAGGTCCAGGCCCGTGCGCTGGCCGTAGTCCTCGCCGATGCCCAGGCGCTGCAGGCGTTCCCGCAGGCCGGCCAGCGGCAGTTCGAATTCGCTGCCGGCGCGGTCGAAGGGGCCGTCGAGCGCGCCCAGGGCCTGGGCAAGGCCGGGCTCGCGGTCGAGGCGGTCGACCATGGCGCGCAGCTTGTGGCCGTCGAAGCAGGCCAGGTAGCGGCCGTCACGCTTGCGTCGCAGGCACCAGCGCGCCTGCGCCAGGGCGCGGGCATCGGCATTGCCGCGCGCACGCAGCAGGTGGGCCGGCCAGGCCTCGACGTGTTCGCTGTTGACCAGATGCCAGGGCAGGACGCGCATGCCCGGCAGCTTAGCAAAGCCGGCTCAGCGCCGAGCCAGGCGTTCGCGCGCCTCGCGCAGCACCGACAGCACCGCCCGCGGGCTTTCGAAGCTCAGCAGCCAGACCGTGCCGTCGGCATGCGGCAGCATCAGCACCCGGGTCGGGTCGCTGACCAGGCAGAAGGCCCTGGCCTTGTTGCGCAGGCGGAAGTGCCCGGCGTGCAGTCCGGGCATGGACATGGCATTGGTCTTGAGCAACGGCCGGTACTCCGTGTGCTCGCGCAGGTTGATCACCCGCGCCTGCTCGAGGTCGAACTGCTCGACACCGGCCTCGCGGGTGTACCAGGTGGCCTTGGCCCGGATGCGGCGGTCGTCGAAGGACACCTCACGGCGGAGCATGGGCAGCAGGATGGCCAGGGTGATCACCATCACCGCGACCTGCGAAGCCAGGATCACCCAGAGGTTGGCGCCTTCGCTGCGCAGCGTCAGCACAAGGCCCACGGCGATGCCCAGCGGCACCAGCACACCCATGATGCCGGCGAACAGCATCGGGGCCTTGCCCAGCGGCGGCAGGCGGAAGCGGCGGTCAGCGGACATCGTTGGGGTTCTCCGGGTTGACGGGAGGGAAGCGGCGGATCATGGCGGCGACGGCCGGAGCGCGTCGGGCAGGTGGCAGGCGCGGGGCGGCGCGGGTGACGGGGCGACCTCGGGTCATGGCGGTCCTCACTCGTCGTCTTCCGCGGCCGGCGGCGGCTCGGGCGCCTTGAGGCGCCCGGCCTTGCGCAGGGCGTCGCGCAGCAGGTACTCGATCTGCGCGTTCAGCGACCGCAGCTCGTCGTCGGCCCAGCGCTGGACGGCGTCCAGCACCCTGGCGTTGATGCGCAGCGGATAGGCCTTCTTCTCGGCCAAGGTCCCGGCCTCAGTACAGGCTGCCGGTGTTCAGCACGGGCTGGGTGCCGCGCTCGCCGCAGAGCACCACCAGCAGGTTGCTGACCATGTGCGCCCGGCGCTCGGGATCGAGATCCACCACGTTGCGCTCGGACAGCTGCGCCAGGGCCATCTCGACCATGCTGACGGCGCCTTCGACGATGCGGGTGCGGGCGGCGATGATGGCGCTGGCCTGCTGCCGCTGCAGCATCGCCTGGGCGATCTCGGGCGCGTAGGCCAGATGGCTGATGCGGGCCTCGATGACACTGACGCCGGCCTGGTTCAGCCGCTCCTGGATCTCCTCGGTCAGGTGCCGGGAAATCTCCGCTGCGTGGCTGCGCAGGGCGATGCCGCCGTCCTCGTGCTGGTCGTAGGGATAGCTGCTGGCCATGGCGCGGATGGCGGCTTCGGACTGGATGTGCACGAAGCTCTCGTAGTCGTCGACGTTGTAGACGGCCTCGGCCGAATCCACGACCTGCCAGACCACCACCGCGGCGATCTCGATCGGGCTGCCGTCCAGCTCGTTGACCTTGAGCTTGCCCGACTCGAAGTTGCGCACGCGCAGGCTGACCTTGCGGGCGGTGTAGAAGGGGTTGTTCCAGCGCAGGCCCTGGTCCTTGACCGTGCCGACGTACTTGCCGAACAGGCTCAGCACCGCCGCCTGGTTGGGCTCGACCATGTACAGGCCGAACATCAGGAAGAAGGCCAGCACGACGATGACGACGCCCGCCGCGACCAGCAGGCCGTCCGGGCCGGGGCTGGCGGCGACGCCGGTGAAGAAGGCCCAGCCGCCGCCGATGGCGACCAGCAGCAGCACGAGCAGCATCGGGATGCCGGGGATGGAGCGCAGCGACTGTTCTTTCATGGCAGGTCTCCCTAGGTTCGGGCAGACGATATCACAACGATATCAGTTTGCAAGCGATGGGCAGAACGCCGCTGCCGGGGAACAAATCCCCGTGGATTCATGGGCTTGGGTCAATCTTCCAGGCGGTAGCGCAGGATCGGCGAGGGGATCTGCTCGCTGCCGATCCACAGTTCCCGGCCGTCCACCGAGAAGGCGACGGCCTCGGCCTGGGGCATCCAGGGCATGGGCAGGGACTGCACCGGCCGCGCCAGGGCCTGGGCCCAGGCCTCGTCCGGGCGGCGCTCGACGTAGTGCAGGGCGCGGTAGGTCAGCACCGCCAGGATCCGCCCGTCCGGGCTGAGGTCGGCGCCGGTGACCTGGGAGCGGTAGCGGCCGTAGACCGGATTGCGCTCCAGGTCCTCGGCGGTGGGCTGGGGAACGCCCTGCAGGGTGCCCAGGCGTTCCGCCACCTGCAGGCCTTCGGCTTTCAGCGGCACGCGGAACAGTTCCGGCGGCACCCGCTTCTTGGAGACCAGCAGCACCTCGCCGCGGACCGGATCCACGGTCACCGCCTCGCAGTCGCGCGGGCCGTCCGGCCAGCGGAAGCTCAGGCTCCAGGCCAGGGCAGGCGTGTCTTCCAGCGAGGCCGGCTCCTCCAGCACGTGCAGCAGCAGTTCCTTGCGCAGGCCGCCGTTGTCGCCGGTGTCGGCCACCAGCAGGTAGCGCTTGCCGTCGAGCTCGAAGGAGGCGAGGTCTTCCCAGTCCCGGTTCGGCACCGGCGCCGGCACGCTGCCGAGGTAGCGCCCGCCCTCGTCGAGCAGGGCGAGCACGGCCGGGCTGCCGCTGTCGTTGATGGCCCACCAGTGGCCGGGCAGGGTGCGCGAGGGAGCCAGGCCGCTGATCTCGTCCACCTCGGCGCGGGTGACGATGCCGACGATTTCAGGCTCGCTCCAGCGGGCCGCCGACGCGGCGGCAGGCAGCAGGAACAGCAGCGGCAGGAGGCAGGCGGCGATCGGCTTCACGGGAACCGAAGCATCCCAGAAATCGGTCGCGGCCGGAACCTGTACCAAGGGCTGATCCGCGACCGCGGCGTTTACAATGCCGGCCTTTCCCATCGCCCGGATCCGCGCCCATGACCGACGCCACCGTCACCCTCGGCACCCCGCTCAGCGCCTCGGCCAGGCGCGTGCTGCTGCTCGGTTCCGGCGAGCTGGGCAAGGAAGTGGTGATCGAACTGCAGCGCTTCGGCGTCGAGGTGGTGGCCGCCGACCGCTACGACCGTGCCCCGGCCATGCAGGTGGCGCACCGCTGCCACACGCTGAACATGCTCGACCCGGCCGCGCTGCGCGACCTGATCGCGCACGAGAAGCCCGACCTGGTGGTGCCGGAGATCGAGGCCATCCACACCCCGACGCTGGTCGAGCTCGAGCGCGACCACGGCCTGCGGGTGATTCCCACCGCCCGCGCCGCCCGCCTGACCATGGACCGCGAGGGCATCCGCCGCCTGGCGGCCGAGACCCTGGGCCTGCCGACCTCGCCCTACCGCTTCGTCGACAGCCGCGAGGAATACCTGCAGGCGGTGCGCGAGATCGGCCTGCCCTGCGTGGTCAAGCCGGTGATGTCCTCCTCCGGCAAGGGCCAGAGCACGGTGCGCAGCGAGGCCGACATCGAACACGCCTGGGACTACGCCCAGACCGGCGGCCGCGCCGGCAGCGGCCGCTGCATCGTCGAGGGCTTCATCGACTTCGATTACGAGATCACCCTGCTGACGGTGCGCCACCGCGACGGAACCCTGTTCTGCGACCCGATCGGCCACCTGCAGCAGGACGGCGACTACCGCGAGAGCTGGATGCCGCAGCCGATGTCGCCAGCGGCGCTGGCGGAATCGCAGCGCATCGCCCGCGCCATCACCGACGATCTCGGCGGCTGGGGTGTGTTCGGTGTCGAGCTGTTCGTGAAGGGCGACAAGGTCTGGTTCAGCGAGGTCTCGCCGCGGCCGCACGACACCGGTTTGGTGACCCTGATCTCGCAGGAGCACAGCGAGTTCGCCCTGCATGCCCGCGCCATCCTCGGTCTGCCGATTCCCTCGCTGCGCACCTGTGGGCCTTCGGCCAGCTGCGCGGTGCTGGCGCATGGCCATGGCGTGCCGGAGTTCTCCGGCGTGGACGCGGCCCTGGCCGAACCCGACACGGCCCTGCGCCTGTTCGGCAAGCCGGTGGTCGAAGGGCACCGGCGCGTCGCCGTCACCCTGGCGCGTGGCGCCAGCATCGACGAGGCCAGGGAGAAGGCGCGGCGCGCGGCCGCAGCCCTGAAGGTCGAGCTGAAGGCCTGAGCCCGGGCGGCGGCGCCTACTCGGCGTCCGCCGCTTCCAGGTCCACCCAGACCAGGCGGTGGTCGCTGGCGTCGACCCAGTCGGCGCCGGCTTCGCCCTGGCGCGGCCAGAACACGCCGCTGTCCACGACCCTGAAGCCGACCGAAGGCAGGACGTAGTCGACCCTGAAAACGCCGGCCCGGCCGAAGATGGCGGTGGCGTGGGCGGGCGAACCGCGCTTCTCCGGCGGCGAGTCGAGACTGGCGAAGATGGCGGCCTGCGCTTCCTCGCCGCCCTCGTTGCGCGGCGTGGCCATGCGCAGCACCCGCGGGTGTTCCAGCAACTGGTGGATGGCGCCGGGCAGGCTGCTGCCGTCGGCCGGGTCGGCGTTGTAGTCGCCGAGAATGACGAAGCGCTCGCCCTCGGCCAGGCCGCCGCAGCGGCCGTCGTCGTCGCAGAGCCAGTCCTGCGTGCCCGGGTTCAGGTACTCGGCCCAGAGCCGGATCTCGTCGTGGTTGCGGTGGGCGTTGCGCCGCTCGGGACCGTCGAAGGCCGGCGGCGTCGGGTGCGCGGCCAGCAGGTGGAAGCGGCCCAGCGGCGTGTCGACCGGCAGGTCCCAGTGCGACTTCGAGCTCAGGCGCATGGCCTGCCAGACCTCGTCCGGGTGGAAGGGGCGGCCGTCGGGATGCGTCGGCCGGCTGGCCCCGGGCATGTCGGCCCAGCGCAGCAGGCGGAAGCTGCGCATGGCGCCGATGTCCATCGGATGGCGAGACAGCACCAGCATGCCGTACTGGCCCGGGTGCAGGCCGTAGCCCCAGGCATCATTGCCGGCCTGGCGGCCTTCGACACCGACCTGGCCGTCGCCGTCCAGGTCCAGGCCGCTGGGAATGCCGGTGTTCACCGGGCCGAGGTAGCGGTAGGGATAGTGGATGGCCTCCTGGCCGTACTGGCCGACCTGCAGGTAGTCCTCCTGGAAGAGGTCGGCGGCCACGCCTTCCGGGTCGTAGTCGAATTCGTTGAGCAGGATGATGTCCGGCCGCAGGTGCTGGATGACCGCGGCGATCCTGCGCGCGTCCTCGTCGCCGGCGCGCAGGCGCGCGATCAGGCCGCCTTCCCCGTCGTCGAAGAGCGAGGTGTTGTAGGTGGCGACGCGCAGGCGGGCGGGCGCGCTCACGTCAGGCTCTCCCGGTTGCCTGTCCGGCTGCGCCGGCGGCGCGGCATCGCAGGCCGCCAGCAGCAGGGCCAGCAGCGCGCAGAGGGCAGGGAAGGCGAAGGGAAGGCGATAGGAATGTCGGTGCATGGGGCGGCATTGTGCCGCAAGCCGGGCGTGGCCGGGCTCATTCCGGCATCGGCCGCCAGCGGGCACCGTCCAGGAATTCCAGCGGACGGAAGGCGCGCTTGTAGTCCATCTTCGGGTGATCGCGCAGCCAGAAGCCGAGATAGAGGTAGTCGCGGCCATCCTCCAGCGCGCGCTGCACCTGGCGCAGGATGCAGTAGGTGCCGAGGCTGCGGTGCGCCAGCTCCGGCTCATAGAAGGTGTACACGGCAGAGAGCGCGTCCGGCACCACGTCGGTCACCGCCACCGCCACCAGCTCGCCGGCCAGGCGCAGTTCCATGAACTGGGTCGGGCTCCAGCGGCAGGCCAGGAAGCTGTCGAAGTTCTCCGGGCTGGGATCGTCCATGCCACCGCCGGGATGCCGGCTGGCCAGGTAGCGCCGGTACAGGGCGAAGTTCTCGCGGCTGCGCCGGGCCGGGACGATGGCCAGTTCCAGGTCGGCATTGCGGGCCAGGCAGCGGCGCTGGGCGCGGTTGGGCCGGAACTGCTTCACCGGGATGCGCACCGAGATGCAGTCGCGGCAGCCCTTGCAGTAGGGCCGGTAGACGTGGCCGCCGGAACGGCGGAAACCCATGGCCATGGCCTGGGCGTAGACCGAGGGCAGGTGCGGATCGGCCGGATCGATCACCAGGTCGCGCGAGAGCCGCTCCGGCCAGTAGCCGCAGGGGTGCTCGATGGTCTGGAAAAGCCGGATGGCGTGCTGCTGCTGGCCCATGCCGGCCAGTCTAGCGCCGGATCAGTCGCGTCGCAGGACCCGGCCAAGGCGCTGGCCGACCCGGGTCGGCGTTTCCGTGGCGAAGGCGTCCAGTTCCACCGCCTGCTTCGGGAACAGCAGGATGACGGTGGAGCCGTAGTTGAAGCGGGCCATCTCGGCGAAACGTTCCAGGCGAACGCCCTGGCCGCGCCAGTCGCGGCGCAGCGGCGTGTGCGCGTAGGGCGGGATCTCCTCGCCGTTCCACACCGTCTCCACGCCGGACACCAGCAGGGCGCCGACCATCACCGCGCACATCGGCCCGAATTCCGTCTCGAAGTGGCAGACCAGGCGCTCGTTGCGGGCGAACAGGCGCGGGATGGCGCGCACGCCCCAGGGCGCGACGGTGAACAGGCGGCCGGGCACGTGCAGGGTCTCCACCAGCTCGCCGGTCCAGGCCATGTGCACGCGGTGGTAGTCGCGCGGCGAGAGATAGATGTTGGCGAACCAGCCGTCGGCATAGGGCGCCGCCATCGCCTCGCTGCCCAGCAGCTCGGCGGCGGTGAAGGACTGGCCCTTGGCCTGGAAGATGCGGCCCTCCTCGATCCGGCCGGCCTGGCTGATCTTGCCGTCGGCCGGCATCAGCAGGGTGTCCGGGTCGGGATCGGCCTGGCGCGCGCCCGGCTTCAGGGCGCGGGTGAAGAAGGCGTTGAAGTGCAGGTAGCTGCGCGGATCGGGATTGGCGGCCTCGTCCATGTCGACGCCGAAACGGCGGATCACCAGGCCGATCAGCCAGTCCTTGAACCAGCCCACCCGCACCCGTGCCACGCCATGGGCCAGGCGCGACAGCAGCCGGTGCGGCAGCAGGTACTGCAGCGCGACCTTCGGGCTCACGGAGCCGTCTCCGCCAGCAGGCGCAGGTCGGCGGCGATGTCGGCAGGCAGCAGCGGCGGCCGGATCAGCCCGGCCTGGCGGCCCTGCGGATCGAGCACGACCACGGCGGTGCTGTGGTCCATGCTGTAGTCGCCGCCGTCCTGCGGCACCTTCATGTAGACCAGGCCCAGGGCGGTGGCGAAGTCCTGCAGCGCCGGTTCCTGCGCCGTCGCCGCCAGGGTGTCGGGATGGAAGTAGCGGGCGTATTCGCCGGTGCGCTGCGGATCGTCGCGCTCCGGGTCCACCGAGACGAACAGCACCTGCGGCCGCGTCTCCGCCGGCAGGTCGGCCCAGGCCTTCTGCGCCGCTCCCAGCTCGGTCAGGGTGGTCGGGCAGACGTCCGGGCAGTGGGTGAAGCCCAGGAAGACCAGGGTCCAGCGGCCGGCCAGCTCGTCGCCGGTCAGCGGCGTGCCGTCGGACTGCTGCAGTTCGAAGGGCGGCAGCGGCCGCGGCTGCGGGAACAGGCGCACCGCCTTCAGGGCGGCCGGGTCCAGGGCCGGAGCGGCGGCGGCCTGGGGCGAGCCCGGGCCGAAGGCGATCTTGGCGGCCCAGAGGCCGAGGCCGGCGGCGAGGGCGGCCAGCAGGATCAGCAGGGTCTGGCGGTTGAACACGGCGGTTTCCGGTCGGCGCGGGGCCGGCAATTATAGCCGCCCGGCCGCTATACTCGCGGTCCATTCAAAGGGTTGCAGCGCAATGCCGGCGGAACTTCGCACCATCATCGACTTCATCCGTTACGGCGCCAGCCGCTTCAATGCCGCCGGCCTGAGCTTCGGCCACAGCATGGACAATGCCCTGGACGAGGCCACCCAGCTGGTGCTGCACGCCCTGCACCTGCCGCACGACCTGCCGCCGGCCTACGGCCAGGCCGCGCTCACCGCGGACGAGAAGCAGGAGGTGATGGCGCTGTTCACCCGCCGCATCAACGAACGCATCCCGGCCTGCTACCTGACCGGCGAGGCCTGGTTCGCCGGCCTGAGCTTCAAGTCCGACCCGCGCGCCCTGGTGCCGCGCTCGCCGATCGCCGAGCTGATCCTGGCCGGCTTCGAGCCCTGGCTGGGCGGGCGCGAGGTGAACCGCGCCCTCGACCTGTGCACCGGCTCGGGCTGCATCGGCATTGCCATGGCGCACTACCACCCGCACTGGCAGGTCGACGCCGTCGACATCAGCGATGACGCCCTGGCCCTGGCCGCCGAGAACGTCGAGCGCCTGCATGCCGACAACGTGCGGCTGCTGAAGTCGGACCTGTTCGCCGGCCTCGGGGGCGAGGTCTACGACCTGATCGTCAGCAATCCGCCCTACGTCACCCACGAGGAAACGGATGCGCTGCCGGCGGAGTACAGGCACGAGCCGGAACTGGGCCTGCGCGCCGGCGACGACGGTCTCGACATCGCCCTGGCCATCCTGCG